>NZ_JBSYXP010000011.1:0-171281 GCF_054172105.1 Methylolobus aquaticus | reverse complement strand
GGTCTTCTTGCTTGGCATAAAGGCTCCTCGTCTGCAACGACAGAGTAAACCTCACACACAAAAATTCTGACAGGCTCCTCTGGTATTGCGGATCTTCAAGTTGGATTCCCTTTCCCGTCCAGTTGGTTCAGTGACGGCGAAGGTATTCCGCTGCTTCGGGGTGAAAACGTCGGCTATGGTAGCGCAGATTGGTCCGATACTAAATCTTTGCCGCCTGCTGACGCCCAAAACTTTGCTGTCTACTTGCTCCGCCCCGGGGACATTGTCATTGGAATGGACAGAACCTTCACAAAGTCTGGAAGCAAAATTAGTCAGCTTCACGACGCAGACTGCCCAGCGCTTCTCGTGCAGCGGGTCGGAAGATTTATTCCGCGGGCTTGCGAGAATGGATTTCTATGGGCCGTTCTATCGTCCGCGCGCTTTCAGCGGTCATTACTGGTTCAGCAAAAGGGAATGGACATTCCCCATCTGTCACGCTCTGAGATTCTCGGACCAGAACTCGCTGTGCCGACAACTCGCCCCGAACAACAAGCCATCGCCACCGCCCTCTCCGACGTTGACGCCCTGATCGCTAAACTCGACCAACTCATCGCCAAGAAGCGCGACCTCAAACAGGCCGCGATGCAGGAACTGCTGACCGGTCGGCGGCGACTGCCGGGGTTTAGTGGGGAGTGGGAAACGAAGCGTCTCGGTGATGTCGCCGAAATAATCATGGGGCAGTCCCCGAGTTCTTCAAACTACAATACGACGGGCGAAGGGCTTCCCCTGATTCAGGGTAATGCAGATATTGATGACCGGAAGACAATCAGACGAATTTTCACTACCCAGATTACAAAGCGAGGCACCGAAGGAGACATTCTCATGTCTGTGAGGGCCCCAGTCGGCGAAGTTTCTCGTGCTGTCTTTGACGTGTGCCTTGGGCGAGGAGTCTGCGCCATCCGTTACGACAACGATTTCCTGTATCACTTTCTGATCTGTCTTGAGCCAGTTTGGGTGAAGCACTCAAAAGGGTCGACCTTTGACTCTGTGAACTCAGCAGACATAAAGGCCATGGAAATAAACGTGCCCAAACCCGAGGAACAAACCGCTATCGCCACCGTCCTGTCCGACATGGACGCCGAGATCACGGCCCTCGAAGCCCGGCGCGACAAGACGAGATTGCTGAAACAGGGCATGATGCAGGAACTGTTGACCGGGCGGATTCGACTGGTGTAGCCCGGCAAAACCAGACAGGCATTCTCCCTCACGAGAATCGGATGAACGCGAGCACTCACACGCTAGCACCGCATGTCGCTCAGGCCGCACGCCGTTTTACCGCAGCCCTTGCTCAGGAATTCGACGTAGCCGATGCGCTCGTCTTCGGCAGCCAGGCACGCGGCGAGAGCCGGCCGGACAGCGACGTCGATATTGCCGTACTGTTGCATGGAACCCCCGGTCGCCGGGTCGATGCTGCGCTGCGGATGGCCGCCATCGCATTCGATGTGCTGCTGGAGACCGGCGTCGTGATCGAGCCGCTGCCGCTGTGGGAAGACGAATGGATCCATCCCGAGCGGTTCGCGAACCCGGCTCTGCTTGAACGGATTCGGCGGGAAGGGATCGTGCTGTGACCCCGGAGCAGTACCTCTCAAAGGCGAACCGTGCGCTCGCCTCCGCCCGCTTGCTGTTGAGCGATGGCGATATCGAGGGAGCCTGCAATCGCGCCTATTACGCGATGTTTGACGCTGCTCAGGCGGCGCTCTTGGCTCATCTAACCGACGCCAACCCGCCCGAAACACCAACGCATCAGCATCGCTTGATACCGGAACGGCTGATTGGGAGAAACCGTCTGATTTGACCTTAACCGCATACTTCGGGGGAATCGTATGCAGATCTCGAACATTCTTTACCAGATCGACGATGGGCAGATGGCACTGCCCGAGTTCCAACGGGGCTACGTCTGGAACAGCGATCAGGTCCGCGGGCTATTCGAATCACTGTACCGGCGTCATCCGGTCGGCGGACTGCTGGTCTGGGCCACGGAGTCTCGGACCGCAAACCATCGCGGTGATGGCCCGCTTGCGGCGGGTGTGGTTAAACTCCTTTTGGACGGCCAGCAACGCATCACGTCGATCTATGGCGTGGTGCGCGGCCGAGCACCGCGATTCTTCGATGGTAACCCGAAGCCGTTTACGGGGCTTCGCTTTCACCTTGAAGACGAGAAGTTCGAGTTCTACCAGCCACTCAAGATGCAGGACGACCCCCTGTGGGTCGATGTGACAGCCCTGCTGCGCAATGGACATGCCGGGCTGGGTGACTTCGTCGGCAAATTGACTGTTCTGCCCCAGTACTCGGCCAAGATCGGAGACTATGTCGCTCGCCTGGGTCGGTTGCTCGGCATCCTGGAGATCAACTTCCACATCGACGAAATCAACGGCGCCGACAAGACGCTGGACGTCGTCGTCGATATCTTCAACCGGGTAAATAGCGGCGGGACCAAGCTCTCGAAGGGCGACCTCGCCCTGGCGAAGATCTGCGCCGATTGGCCGGAAGCCAGGGTCGTCATGAAGACCAAGCTGGCGGAATGGACTCAGGCCGGCTACCACTTCAATCTCGACTGGCTGTTGCGCTCGGTCAATACAGTCCTGACCGGCGAAGCGAAGTTCCAGCATCTGCACGATCGATCCGCCGAGGAGGTGCAGGACGGGCTGAAGCGCGCGACGAAGCATATCGACAGCAGCCTTAACCTGATCAATGGACGTCTCGGGCTCGACCACGATCAAGTCTTTTTCGGGCGCTTCGGCGTCCCCGTCATGGTGCGTTACCTCGACCAGCGCAGCGGCCCGCTGAGCGCAAGCGAAGGGGACAAGCTGCTGTTCTGGTTCATGCAATCCGGCATGTGGGGCCGCTTCTCCGGTTCGACCGAAAGCTACATCGACCAGGACCTCGCAGCCCTTGAGGGCCCCGATGGAGGCATCGACCGGTTATTGGAACAACTCAGGCTGTGGCACGGCGGCCTCCGAGTCGAGCCCGGGCATTTCGCGGGATGGAGTCTCGGCGCCCGATTCTATCCGGTCCTTTACTGGCTCACGCGGAAGGGAAGGAGCAAGGATTTGGGCAATGGCTACTACGAACTGAGCAGCCACTTGCTCGGCAATCTGAATCGACTCGAGGTTCATCACATCTTCCCGAAAGCGCAGCTATACAAAGCCGGGTATGCGCGGCCCGAGGTCAATGCATTGGCCAACTTCTGCTTTCTGACCAAGCAGGCCAATCTCGAGATCAGCGACCGCCTGCCACAGGACTACTTCGTCGAGGCCGAGAAGAATGCACCGGGTTCCCTGGCCTCCCAGTGGATACCGGATGATCCGGCCCTGTGGCGCATTAACCGGTATCGCGACTTCCTCGAGGTCCGCAAGGAACTATTGGCGGCCGAAGCGAACCAGCGACTGGAGGAATTGCTGCATGGCGACTCGCGCTGGTTACAGCGCACGACATCCGCGATGGCCCCCACTCCTGCCATCCCAGTCGGCGGAATCACGAGCGAAGCGGAAGAAGAGGCCTTGGAAGCACTCAATACCTGGGTGGAGGCACAGGGTTTGCCACGCGGCATTCTCGCCTACGATTTCGCCGATCCGACGACCGGCGAGCAAAAGGCGATTTTTGACCTCGTGTGGCCGACCGGGATTCAGGAGGAGCTGAGCCAGCCAGTGGCGGTACTTTTGAACGAGCCGAGCGAGATCTTGTCACTCGCCAGCCAGGCGGGTTTTCGTTGTTTCACCGCCGTCGGCGACTTCAAGCGGTATGTCGAGGCCGAAATCCTGGCGGTCGGAATGGTGGCGTGACCGCGACACGCGTTACCAGTAGCCGGGTGACGATGGGTTGGACTTGTTCGAACTGGGGGTTACGCAACAGAGAAGGGTGCACAGTCCACCGCCAGGTCCGAACATTTGGCAGGCAAGGTCCGAACATTTGGCAGGCAAGCTCCGAACATTTGGGGCCTTACTCCGAACATTTGCGGGCTAGCTCCGAACATTTAGGCTCCGAACACGAGGCCCATTTGTTGCAGCTTGCATCACCCGACTGCGACGGAACCGAACGGCTGACGCAGGGCTTGATGCAGGAACTGTTGACTGGGCGGGTGCGATGACACCGGACAAGCTGCAGATCGCCGTACAACTCAGTAAGGAGTAAGAATATCGCCCCCAGTTCCACGCGGGGCGATCGTCAGCCATTTGACACACTTACGCTACCGTGTAATTTATAGAAGATAAAGCAAACTTACGAAGCGTAAAAACTTGTTTTAAAAAAAACTCACACAATTTCATTACAGATCACGCTACCCCCATTTTCGAGAAATCTCGCACCGATGCCCGCATTCCGGCACTTTGCCCTTGAGCTATTGAACCCCGCCTTCGACTCCCCGTTGGTGGATGTGTTGCATGAACTGGAACACCTGAGGCGTCTGCGGCTGGAGGGCAGCACACCGGCACCGGTCTTCTTTCAGCTCAAAGCCGTCTTTCATATGCTAGAGAGCTTGGGATCGGCTCGGATCGAGGGCAATCACACCACCTTGGCCGACTACGTCGAGAGCACCGTCGAAGGGAACACCGCAGGCAACGAACAACTTCGCGAGATTTCCAAAATCGAAGCGGCGATGGATTACACCGAGGAGGTGGTGCAGCACGGTTCAGCCGTAACAGAACACCTCATCCGGGAACTGCACTCGATCACGGTTCGCGACCTACAACGAGAGGGTGACGCGTCACCCGGCGCGTACCGTCGCGGAACCGTCCGCATCGCGCAGTCGGAACACCTGCCGCCGGAAGCGATTCAAGTGCCGGGCTACATGCAAGAGTTGGTGGCATTCATCAATCGCGCCGATCCGCGAAAATACGACTTGATCAAGGTTGCCCTCGCTCATCATCGCTTCGGCTGGATACACCCCTTCGGCAACGGCAATGGACGGGTCGTTCGGCTGCTCACCTATGCGCTGCTGATCAAATATGGATTCAATGTCACGGCCGGGGGGCGCGTTCTGAATCCGACGGCTGTGTTCTGCAGCGACCGTGAGCGGTACTACACGATGCTCGGCCACGCGGACAAGGGAACGCCCCAGAGTCTCGAGGAATGGTGTCTCTATCTGCTGCAAGGCGTACTCACAGAACTCCAGAAGGTTGACCAACTAACCGACTACCAATTCCTCACGTCCAGAATCCTCGTTCCTACCCTGGCCTACTCCCGCGCGCGGGGGCTAATCAATGGTCAGGAGGAAGCGATTCTTCTGGCAGCCGCCAAGGCAGGGATCGCGAAGGCACGCGACCTTGAGGATGCAATGCCCGGTCTGAATGCCGCACAACGGACCTACCAGATCCGGAAGCTGGTGGAACGGCGCATGTTGCACCCGATCGCTCACAACGCCCGCCAATACACGATCGGTTTCTCCAACACGTACCTGTTGCGAGGCGCAATTCATGCGTTGTCGCGGGAAGGATTCATCTGTGCGCCGCTGGAGCGACCCGATGCCTGACACTGCATCGAGCCAGCACGTGTACTCGCGGGTTCCTCATCAACGGAGTGGAGTCAAACCATGGGACTGACCCCGGTCGGAGAAATCGAGAAACGCACCCAGGCCCGCATCATCGCCTTGTTCCGGCAGCGGCTGGGTTACGACTATCTCGGCAACTGGACCGACCGGCCCGACAACCGCAACATCGAGCCGGAGCTGCTCACCTCGTGGCTCGAGCAACGCGGTATCGGTGAACTGCTGATCAGCCGCGCGCTGCACGAATTCACCAAGACTGCCTCCGACAGCAGCAAGCACCTGTACGACCGGAACCAGGCGGTCTACGGACTGCTGCGCTACGGCGTCAAAGTACTTCCCGCCGCTGGGGAAAACCACGTCACCGTCTGGCTGATCGACTGGCAGCATCCGGAACGCAACCACTTCGCGATCGTCGAAGAAGTCACAGTCAAGGGTGCAGACACCAAGGCCAGCACCAAGCGCCCCGACCTCGTGCTGTACGTCAACGGCATCGCGCTGGGCATCCTGGAGCTGAAGCGCTCCACGGTTTCGCTTGCCGAAGGCATCCGCCAGAACCTGGACAACCAGAAAAAGGAATTCATCCAGCCGTTCTTCTCGACCGTGCAGTGGCTGATGGCGGGGAACGACAGCGAGGGGCTGCGCTACGGGGCGATCGAGACGCCCGAGAAGTATTACCTGCGCTGGGTCGAGGACACAGGATTCTACGCTGCGGAACCGAATCGGCTGGATCGGGAAGTGCTGCAGCTCTGCCAGAAGCAGCGCTTCCTCGAATTGATCCACGACTTCACCGTGTTCGATGCCGGCACCAAGAAGCTGTGCAGGCAAAACCAGTACTTCGGCGTCAAGGCGGCACAGGACTTCATCCGGCGGCGCGAGGGCGGCATCCTCTGGCACACGCAGGGCAGCGGCAAGTCGTTGACGATGGTCTGGCTGGCCAAATGGATTCTGGGAACCATTCCAGGCGCTCGCGTCCTGATCATCACCGACCGGACCGAATTGGATGAGCAGATCGAGAAGGTCTTCAAGGGCGTCGATGAAGCCATCTATCGGACGACGAGCGGCGCAGACCTGATCGCTGTGCTGAATGCCAGCACGGAGTCGCTGATCTGCTCGCTGATCCACAAGTTCGGCGGAAAGGGCGACAACGACCCGGAAGGCACAAAAGCCTTCATCGAGGCTATCAAGAGGCTGCCGCCCGGCTTCCAGGCCAAGGGCGATGTCTACGTGTTCGTCGACGAATGCCATCGCACACAGTCCGGCGATCTCCATCAAGCCATGAAGGGCATCCTGCCGAATGCCGTGTTCCTCGGCTTCACCGGCACGCCGCTGTTGAAGTCGGACAAGGCGCGCAGCATCGAGGTGTTCGGACGGTACATCCATACCTACAAATTCGATCAGGCGGTGCGCGAGGGCGTGGTGCTGGATCTCCGCTACGAAGCGCGGGACATCGACCAGGCGCTGACGAGCCAGGACAAAATCGACCAATGGTTCGAGGCCAAGACCAAAGGCTTGAACGACCTGGCCAAGGCCCAGCTCAAGCAGAAATGGGGTACTTTGCAACGCGTCCTGTCCAGCAAGGGCCGCTTGCAGAAGATCGTCAACGACATCGTGTTCGACATGAACATCCGCCCTCGGCTGATGAGCGGGCACGGCAACGCGATGCTCGTAACCGGCAGCATCTACGAGGCCTGCAAGGTCTATGAATTGTTCGAAGCCACCGAGCTGAAAACGCGCTGCGCGATCGTGACCAGCTACGCGCCATCAGTCGCCGATGCCAAGGGTGAGGCCACGGGCGAGGGCGAAACCGATAGCCTGTTCAAGTACCAGGTCTACACGCAGATGCTGGCGGACTGGTTCGGCGAACCCCCGGAGTCAGCGGTCAAGAAGGCCGAGACCTTCGAAAAGGAGGTCAAGAAGGCGTTCATCGACCAGCCAGGGCAGATGAAGCTTCTGATCGTCGTCGACAAGCTGCTGACCGGCTTCGATGCACCGTCCGCAACGTACCTCTACATCGACAAGGAAATGCGCGATCACGGCCTGTTTCAGGCCATATGCCGGGTCAACCGGCTGGACGGGGAGAGCAAGGATTACGGCTACATCGTCGACTACAAGGACTTGTTCAAGAGCCTGGAGGGCGCCGTCCACGATTACACCAGCGGTGCCTTTGACGGCTACGACAAAAGTGATGTCGCTGGCCTACTGACAAACCGACTTGAGCAGGCGCGGGAAGATCTGGACGAGGCGCGCGAGCGCATCAAGGCGCTGTGCGAGCCGGTCTCGGCACCCAGAGCGCTTGAGGACTACTTCCACTACTTCTGCGCCGCGGACTCGGGCAACGCCGAGCAGCTCAAGGAGAACGAACCGAAACGGGTCAAGCTCTACCAGCACACCGCGGCGCTGCTGCGCGCCTATGCGGCTATCGCCAACGAACTGGCCGATGCCGGCTACACAGCTGAGCCGATCGCAGCGATCAAGGCCGAAGTCGATCACTACACGCAGGTCCGCGATGCGGTGCGCCTTAACAGCGGCGATTACATCGACTTGAAGGCCTACGAGCCGGCCATGCGGCACCTGATCGACACCTACATCCGAGCCGAGGACAGCGAGAAGATCTCAGCCTTCGATGACTTGAGCCTGATCCAGTTGATCGTCGAGCGCGGCGCCGCGGCGATCAATACGCTACCCAAGAACATTAAGAAGAAGGAGGAGACCGTCGCCGAGACGATCGAGAACAACGTCCGCAAGCTGATCATCAACGAATCACCGATCGACCCGGCGTATTACGACAAGCTGTCGAAGCTGCTCGATGCGCTGATCGAGCAACGCCGGAAGGGCATGCTGAGCTACAAGGAACATCTGGAAAAGGTCGTGGACCTGACCCGCGCGGCGGCACAACGCGGCAGCGGAAACGGTGGACATCCGGCGAGCCTCAGGACCCCGGCACAACGAACGCTGTACAACAATCTGGGCGAAGACGAGCCGCTGGCTCTGGCCGTCGATGCCGCGATCATGGGGAGCTTGCAGCAAGGCTGGAAAACGCATCCGATCAAGACCAAAAAGGTCCGGAACGCGATCAGGGCGGCGCTTCAGTCGGCGCACCGAGCACGCGTCGGCATGGGCATCCACGACGACCCGAACGACAGCTATCCACTCGAGGCCGAGATCGAGCGCCTCCTGAATCTTGCGCTGCACCAGGATGACTACTGAACCGCATCGCATCACGGTCGCCGGAATCACCGTCGAGGTCGTGCGCAAAGACATCAAGAACCTGCACTTGGGCGTCTATCCACCCCATGGGCGGGTGCGGGTCGCCGCGCCGCTGCTGGTAAGCGACGATGCCGTGCGGCTCGCGGTCGTCGACAAGCTCGCGTGGATACGCCGACAGAGAGAGAAGTTCGAAGAACAGCCGCGACAGTCGCAGCGGGAGATGGTCAACGGCGAGAGCCATTACTTTCTCGGCCAGCGCTATCGGCTACGCGTCCGGGAACGCGAAGGCGCGCCACGTGTAGCAATCCAGGGACTCGATACCCTCGAGCTGTGCGTTCGCCCCGGCAGCACCCGCGACCAGCGGGAAGCCGCGCTGCAGCACTGGTATCGGCAGTCGCTCAAAGTCCGCGTGCCACCTCTGCTCGCGCGCTGGCAAGCAACGCTGGGCGTCCAGGCCAGCCACTGGGGTATTAAGCGGATGAAGACGAAATGGGGCTCGTGCAACCCGGATACGCAGCGGATCTGGCTGAATCTCGAACTGGCCAAGAAGCCCGAGGGCTGCATCGAGTACATCGTCGTGCACGAGCTGATGCACCTGCTCGAACGCCATCATAACGATCGGTTCATCGCGCTGATGGATCGGCACCTGCCGACGTGGCGTCGCTATCAGCATGAACTCCGCCAACTGCCGCTGGGGCACGAAGAGTGGGCAGGATAGCGACGGAATCGCTTGCAAGCTTCGCGGCTTTCAATTTCCCGCAGGAACACAGGAATCCAGATGTCTCGTGCGCACGGCTTCCCCGCAACCCTCCCGGTGATCAGCCGGGGATTCTGCACCTTGCGAAGCAAAGAATAGAGAGATAAAGCGTGCGCCATGCGCGCGAAACGCCTCGGCAAGAATGGGGTCACGTCCCTGTGATTGTGCTTTCGGCATTTCACGCCGGAAAGACATGCTTCAGAATCCTGTGCTGACCTTCGTGCAATCTCCCTGCAAAGGCGCGCGGAGTCAGAAGGACGATGAATGACTGACGGTGATATGTAGCTCGACGGACGCTCGCGACGCTGCAGTACAACGAAAAATGCCGGCAGCCCTTCGGCCGCCGGCATCCTGGTCCGCTGACTTGGACCGGGTTCGACTTCGGCTAGACCACGCCCGGCTCGCCGCTGAACTTCACGAGGATGTCCTCGTGGCGAACGATGAACTGGCAGGCCAGGCGGAACGGCGGCGGGCGGTCGTTGACCACCGCGTCTTCGATCTGCGCCTTGGTCAGCTTGCCGGCCGCCAGCAGGGTCGCCCGTTCCTTCTCGGTCAGGGATTGGGCCATGAACGGCTTGTCGGACAGTTCCTGCACTTCGATGACGCAGGAGCCGCATTCGCCGTCCTCGCATTCGAACGGCAGCGGGATCTTATGCTGCTTCGCGACTTTCAGCAGCGTGTGGGTGTCCCCGGCGACCGCGTAGACCGTCAGGTCCTTCGGCATCAGGGGACTGGAAAAAGTGACGTTGCCCATTTTGGGTTCCTCGATGTTCGGGAGTGCACCGGAGCGTCCTGGGTCAGGGCGCTCCGGCTTGGACTATCCCGCTTTTACGGTGGGTGCGGTTGGTTTACCGGATGATGTCGAAGCTGTAGTCCGTCTTGGCCGGGACATTCGTGTTCGCATCGAAGGCGTCGAAGATGCGGTCGAGGATCCAGACCAGGACGTTCAGGCCGCCCTGATAGCCCCACACCGGGTAGCGGTGCTTGTGGTGGCGATCGAAGATCGGGAAGCCGATGCGGATCAGCGGGGTGCCGGTGTCACGCTCGAGGTACTTACCGTAGGTGTTGCCGATCAGGAAATCGACCGGATCGGTGAACAGCAGTGAGCGCATGTGCCACAAGTCCTTGCCCGCGTAGACCTTGCAGTTCTTGCCGAACGGCGAGGAGTCGAACAGTTCCTGCATCTTCTTTTCCCAGGCCTTGCCGCCGTTGGTCGCCAGGACATGGGTCGGCTCGGCGCCGAGCTCCAGCAGGAAAGCCGCCAGGCCGTAGCACAGATCCGGATCGCCGTAGATGGCGAATTTCTGGCCGTGGATGTGGGCCGTGGAGTCGGCGATGGCATCCACCAGGCGGCCACGTTCCTTCTCCAGTTCCGCAGGGATGGGCTTGCCCGTCAAACGGGAGATCTCCATCAGGAACTTGTCGGTACCGGCGACGCCGATCGGGTGATTCAGCGCAACCACTTCCTGGCCGTGCTCGGCGATGAACGGCAGGGTCTTCTCGGTGCAGTATTCCTGCATCGAGATCGTCGCCTTGGCATTCAGCGCATTGGCCGTCGCTTCCAGCGTGGTGCCGCCGTCATACATGCGGAACTCACCGTCCGTCGGGGTATCCCAGACATCGCTGTTGTCACCGAGGATGGTGTAATCGATGTCGAACAGATTGAAGATCCGCTTGACTTCACGCAGGTTGCCGACCGTGTAGCCATCGAAGCCGCCGATGAAGTTGATCGACTCATTCGGCGTGCGCTCCAGCGCCGGCGCGGTGCCGGCCTTGCCGTCCCAGAAGTGCTGGACGATGCCCTTCATGACGTTATCGTAACCGGTGATGTGGCTGCCCACGAACGCCGGGGTATGCGCAAACGGCACATCGAATTCGGCCGGAATGCTGCCCTTTTCCTTCGAGGTCTTGATGAAGGCGTTCAAGTCGTCGCCGATGACCTCTGCCATGCAGGTGGTCGAGACCGCGATCATCTTCGGCTTGTACATGTTGTACGAGTTGGCCAGACCGTCGACCATGTTGTTCAGACCACCGAACACGGCCGCGTCTTCGGTCATCGAGGACGACACGCACGAGGTCGGCTCCTTGAAGTGACGGCTGAAGTGCGAGCGGTAGTACGCGACGCAACCTTGCGATCCGTGCACGAACGGCAAGGTGCTTTCGAAGCCGACCGCGGCGAACACCGCGCCCAGAGGCTGGCAGGCCTTGGCGGGATTGACGACGAGGGCTTCGCGAGCGAAGTTCTTTTCCTTGTACTCTTCGGTCTTCACCCATTCGCGAACTTCCGCCACCTGCTCGTCCGGCGGCATGAACTCGAACTCCTTGCGCTTCTTCGCAAACAAGTCGACGTATTCCGGCTCGCGGAACAGATTGAAGTGATCGAGGACCTTTTCTGCATTCTGGCTCATGGTTAATCTCCGATGTAGGGTGGTGGGTTATCGTGCAAGGAACAGGCTCCCACCGAGGCAGTGGCTGGTGGGTTGCGGCTCAAGTCGCTAACCCACCCTACATTTGCTTTCCGATCAGGCAGCTGTCTTCCAGGGTGTCTTGGCCAAACCCCAGACCGGGTTGTTGATGGCCATGTCCATATCCCGGGCGAAGATGGCAAAGCCGTCATAGCCGTGATACGGGCCCGAGTAATCCCAGGAGTGCATCTGGCGGAAGGGCACGCCCATCTTCTGGAAGACGTACTTTTCCTTGATGCCGGAACCGACCAGATCGGGCTGGATCTTCTCGACGAACTTCTCGAATTCGAAGCCGGTCACGTCGTCGTAGATCAGCGTGCCGTCCTTGACGTAGTGAGTGGTCCGTTGGTAGTCGTCGTTGTGGCCGAACTCGTAGCCGGTGCCGACGATCTCCATGCCGAGATCCTCGTAGGCGCCGATCACGTGACGGGGACGCAGACCGCCCACGTACAACATGACTTTCTTGCCTTCGAGGCGCGGGCGGTACTTGTCGATCACGGCCTGCATCAGCGGCTGATACTTGGCAATGACCTCCTCGGCCTTCTCCTTGATGGTGTCGTCGAAGTAGCTGGCGATGGTGCGCAGCGACTCGGCGATCTTGGTCGGCCCGAAGAAGTTGTATTCGACCCACGGCACCCCGTACTTCTCTTCGAGGTGGCGCGAGATGTAGTTCATCGAACGGTAGCAGTGCAACACGTTCAGCTTCGCTTTCGGCGTGTTCTCGAGTTCCGCCAGCGAGCCGTCGCCTGACCATTGCGCGATCACGCGCAGGCCCATTTCTTCGAGCAGGATGCGTGAGGACCAGGCATCGCCGCCGATGTTGTAGTCGCCGATGATCGCGACGTCATACGGCGTGGTCTGGAATTCGGGGTGCTTGTCGCCCTTGTCGAAGATCCAGTCGCGCACCGCGTCGTTGGCGATGTGGTGACCCAGCGACTGCGAAACGCCGCGGAAGCCTTCGCAACGCACCGGCACGATGGTCTTGCCGGCGTATTCCTTCGACTTCTTCTTGGAGACGGCTTCGATGTCGTCGCCGATGAGGCCGATGGGGCATTCGGACTGAACCGTGATGCCGTGATTCAGCGGAAACAGATCCTCGATCTCGTCGATGATCTTTTCCAGCTTCTTGTCACCGCCGAAGACGATGTCCTTCTCCTGGAAGTCGGAGGTGAACTGCATCGTTACGAAGGTATCAACACCGGTGGTGCCGATGTAGTAGTTCCGGCGCGAGGCCCAGGAATACTGGCCGCAACCCACCGGGCCGTGGCTGATGTGGATCATGTCTTTGATCGGGCCCCAGACGACGCCCTTGGATCCGGCATACGCGCAACCACGGATGGTCATAACGCCCGGGATGGACTTGACGTTCGATTTGGTGCCGCAATCCGACTTGCCTTCCTCGTACTGGCCAAGATGCTTGGCGCGACGTTTTGCGGTCTTGTCGGGATAAACCTCGAGAACCTCTTTGATCAGTTCCCGGTTTCGTTCTTTAACTTGCTCAACGGTGAGGCTCATTTCACGCTCCTGTTTGGGTTTGGGAAGGAATGGCGCGGGATGCCGGCGGAGTCGGGCCTGAGGCGCGGCGTCGCAACGCCGGCCCCACGCCCCTCCCAGCCCCTTAGGCCGCCAGATCCGCCGCGGTCTTGCCGACCTGTGACTCGTCGATCGGCTTCATGATGCCGTGCTCCATCAGCAGATCTTCGAGCTCGTCCATCGTGATCGGCGTCGGGATCGTGCCGTTGCCCTTATTGGCGTGAATCTTCTGCGCCAACTGGCGGTACTCTTCGGCCTGCTTGCAGTCCGGCGCGTACTCGAGCACCGTCATGCGGCGGAGCTCGGCGTGCTGCACGATGTTGTCGCGCGGCACGAAGTGGATCAGCGTGGTGCCGAGCTTCTTGGCCAAGGATTCCGCCAGTTCGTATTCCTTGTCCGTCTGACGCTCGTTGCAGACCAACCCACCCAGGCGGACGCCGCCCGAATTGGCATACTTCAGGATGCCCTTGGAAATGTTGTTGGCCGCGTACATGGCCATCATTTCGCCGGACATCACGATGTAGATTTCCTGCGCCTTGTTCTCGCGGATCGGCATGGCGAATCCGCCGCAGACCACGTCGCCCAAAACGTCGTAAGAGACGTAGTCGACACCGTCATACGCACCTTCCTCTTCCAGGAAGTTGATGGAGGTGATGACACCGCGGCCGGCGCAACCGACGCCCGGCTCAGGACCACCGGACTCTACGCAACGGATGTCGCGATAGCCGACCTTCATGACGTCTTCGAGCTCCAGATCCTCGACGCTGCCGGCATCCGCCGCCAGGCTCAGGATGGTGTCCTGCGCCTTCGCGTGCAGAATGAGACGCGTGGAATCGGCCTTCGGGTCGCAACCGACGATGAGGATTTTCTGCCCCATTTCGGCCAGCGCTGCCAGAGTGTTCTGGGATGTGGTGGACTTGCCGATACCACCTTTGCCGTAGAAAGCGATTTGCCGTAAACCTGCCATGATTTTCTCCGGGAATGACTAAGGAAAAATACAGTCCGCTATTAGGCAGTATTCCGCCGCAAGATAACTTCCGGCCTAAGCACCAATGGGTCGCGCTTTCTATTTCTTCTTGTTGTCGCTACCGCTTTCGCGAATAGTGAATGCTGCTCGCTAATCCACAAAGCAATGGGCATGCCACGCATAGAAATATCTCTAAGTTACTGTTTATAAGCATCTAATTTTTAGTCTTTCGGGTCGTACAAACCGTCTCGTCAGTGTCATCAACCCAACAAAAACCTGAGCCTTTGTAAGGAACAAAACAAAGGCAGAGCACTGGAAAGACAGCCTAAAAACAATATTTACTCTTTTATTTACAGTGCCTTGCAATCTTCACGCGCGCGCGACTTCTTGGCTCCTTAATTGCTTAATAAGGATCAAGGGCGAGACTGGGCCGAACTAGGCGGAACGCCCGAGCAGTCCGGAAGCAGCCCGCAGCTCCCCATGGCCCCTCGATCTCGGAACGAGGATCACGGCGGGCGAGAGCGGCTCCCGGATACAAAGCCGGAGGCCTTATATAGAGGTAACCATTCACCCTGCTGCCCTGTTTTATTGGGGTAGTGGGAGCGGGCCGGAGGGCGAGACCGTCTGCGGGAGGGAACCCGCAGACTAGCCTCCAGGGACGGATTCACGGCGTGTCTCGGCCTCCCGGACCGCTCCCGCGAAGGGGGCGTGAACGGTTACATATAGAGTCATGTGCGCTCCCTTATATAAGGGGGGAACTTAGACGGGCCCGGTAACGGCCGCCTCATCAACCCAATGCAAGAGGGCATTGCTTATGCAGATCGGCGTGGATACCGAAAAGGCGCTGGACAACCGGCGTGTATTCGTCGTGCATGACGACGAAATCATCAGCGCAGCCTTGCAGTTCATGCTGCACGACGAAGTGGAAACACACGAATTGGGCAGCCTGGATGCGGCCTACGCCAAAGGGGCCGAGTGGAAACCCTCGGTATTGCTGCTCGGCGTCGGAATCGTCAAGGACAAGGGTGTCGATGTCCTGGACGAGGTCTGCACCCGTCTCGACGGCGTCAAGATCATCATCGTGGCCGACACCGCGGACGACCCGCTGGCCCGGGAATGTCTGAAGAAAGGCGCAAAATCGATCCTGGCCAAACCACTGACCATCGAAAACACGCGCCGCAAGGTGGACACGATGCTGGGTCGCCGCGTCGCGCTGGGTATCCCGGTCGTGACGATGTGAGCGGCCGACCGAGAGTCATCGCATGCCACCAAACCAACCGATCGCCCCGCGGCCCCTCGGCACGGCCGTCGCAGTGGCCGAGAACCCGCACTACCGCCTGCTCGGTGGAGAACCGGCCATACGCCGGCTCGTGGACCGGTTTTATCAACTGATGAGCGAACGCCCGCAGGCGCGTTCGATCCGCGACATGCACCCGCACGATCTGAGCCACTCCCGCGAACGCCTGTTCCTGTTTCTGTCGGGTTGGCTAGGCGGGCCCCCGCTGTATACCGAGCGCTTCGGCCCGCCTCGGCTGCGGCGGTCGCATCTGGGCTTCCCCATCGATGAGGCCGCCCGCGACGCCTGGATGGACTGTATGACCCAGGCGCTGGACGAGCAGGTGACCGATCCGGCGCTACTGCGCCAGCTCAAAGAGTCCTTTTTCAAAACGGCTGATTTTCTTCGCAACCAGTAACTCAAGGAGCGTTATGACCACTATCAACGAAACACCGCTGGGCACCCTCGACGCCGAAGGACGCCTGATGAGCCCCGTCTTCAAGGGTGCCACCGCCAAAGCCGGATATTTCGGTTTCCGGGGCGCGATTGCCCTCAAGTTTGCGCAGCAGTACAGTGACGAAGCCCGGCCGCCGGAAATCAAGCTCGACCAGGTCATGACCCTGGTGAAGGCCGGCGAACCGACCATACCGTTCCTGACAGGCGTCGCCCTGTCCCTGGAGCATCTCAAGTTGCTGTGCGAAGTGCTGGGCGACAAGCTGTCGCCCACGGGCAAGTACTTCTTCTTTGCCGGGAACCTGGACATCTCCAAGCGCTACCAGATCGCTTATGGCGGAGCAACGTTTTGGGTGCTGCCGCTCGAGGAGGCCACCGTCTACAACGAAATCCTGGAACTGTTCGGAATCGAGCGCAACGACCTGAAAAAGCTGGATACGGCCGGCAAGCTGGTCGCCGTGGCCGAGGCGGCCGCTGAGTTCAACGACAAGTTCCCGGAAATCAGCTTCGAGGAAGGCCTCAAGATCATGGGCCCCATCAAGGTACCGGAAAACCGCCCGGTATAGGCAGGCGCTGTGACCGGAACGGAGCGGAGCATCTGGCTCGGCCTCCGTTCCGCAAGCAGCCACCTGCTGTGACGACGACGATCATGACCGACGTGCTACAAGGCGAATGCCGACTTTTCCTGACCTACCGGGGCATCAGCCTGCCGCTGACGCTGCTGACCCCGCTGGAACCGGAACAGATCGCCAACCGCAACACCTACATCCGCGGTTACTTCGATGCGCAGGACCGCTTGATCGGCCTGCAGAAGATCGTCTATGGCGAGACGGAGCTCGAGCATCGGTATCGCTACGACGAGCGCGGCGTGCTGCGCAGCGCGGCCATCATCGACGCGGAAGGCGAGACGGCGGAACTGCTGTTCGACGCGAACGGCGAGCGCTGCGGATGACCGCCATGACGCGCCGGCGGCTGACCGAGCACTTCAACCACCGACGTTTTTCGGAGCTTGAACCCGCATGAGTCCGAAAGCCGTCGAACATGCCATCGCCGACCGGCGCCCGATCGAGATTTCCCCACGGGTGCACTGGATCGGCGCACTCGACCCGGACATCCGGACCTTCGACGTCATCCTGAAGACGGCCAACGGCACGAGTTACAACGCGTACGTCGTGCGCGGCAGCGAGGGCGTCGCCATCGTCGATACCGTCAAGGAAGAATTCGCCGACGACTTCTTTGCCAGGCTCGAAGCCGTCGCGACCTACGACGAGATACGGGCTATCGTGATCAATCATCTCGAACCCGACCATACCGGCGCGCTGCCGGAACTGATGCAACGAGCGCCGCAGGCGCGACTCTACATTTCCTTCCAGGCGCAGCTGATGCTGAAAGCACTGCTGAAGCGGGAAAACCTCGAGTTCACACCGGTCGACACGGGTGACCGCGTCGACCTGGGCGACCGCAGCCTCGAATTCCTGCACACGCCCTATCTGCACTGGCCCGACACCCAGTGCACTTACCTCCGCGAGGAAGAAATCCTCTTCTCGGGCGATGTGTTCGGCTGCCACTTCTGCGATCCGCGGCTGTTCAACGACACCTGCGGCGATTTCCGCTTTTCGTTCGAGTACTACTACGCCCACATCATGCGGCCGTTCCGCGAGTATGTGCTGCGTGCACTGGCGCTGATCGAACCGCTGCCGCTACAAGTCATCGCGCCGGCGCACGGACCCATCCTCCGTGACCGGCCGACGGCCTACGTCGGGCGTTATCGCGAACTGGCCGCGCCACGCCTGAAGCGGGAAATCTTCCCCGGCGAAAAGACCCTGCTGATCTTCTACATCAGTTCCTACGGGAACACGGCGCGCATGGCCGAAGCGATCTATGCCGCAGCCCAGGAAATTGCGGGCGTCCGGGCCTCGCTGTACGACCTGACCGGCGGCGAGACGAACTCCTTCGCCGACCTGCTCGAGGAGGCGGACGGGCTGGTGCTCGGCTCGCCGACCATCAATGGCGATGCGGTCAAGCCCATCTGGGATCTGCTGTCGTCACTGACCGTGATCGACATGAAGGGCAAGCTCGGCGCGGCCTTCGGCTCCTTCGGCTGGAGCGGCGAGGCGGTGCGGATGATCGAGGACCGGCTACGCGGCCTGAAACTCCGCGTGCCCCTGCAAGGCGTGCGCGTCAAGCTGATCCCGACGCCCGAAGAGATCGAGGAGTGCCGGCAGTTCGGCCGCTCCCTCGGCGAGGAACTGATGGGCCGGCGGGCGAACCGGGTCATCGACATGAGCGAACTGTTGTCCTCCAACTCCTGACACAGAGAGACCATCATGGCCAAAGCCACCGTTACCTTTGCCGACATCGGCGTCACCGTGACCGTGCCGGCCGGCACCCGCATCATCGAGATCTCCGAAAAGGTCGGGGCCGGTATCACCTACGGCTGCCGGGAGGGCGACTGCGGCACCTGCATCATGAAGGTCGTCGAGGGCTGGGACAATCTGACCGAACCCTCGGTGCTGGAGGGCAAGGTGCTGCGCGACAACTACGCCGGCAAGCATCATCGCCTGGCCTGTCAGGCGCAGGTCCTGGGCGGCGACATTGCCGTGAAGCCCGCGTGATGCAGGCGCGCGACTGAACTGAACACCGCTTTTCCCCTCAACCATCCGGAGCACATCCATGCGCTACGAAGAACTGAAAGGCAACCTGACACTCTGCAGCGGCACCCGCAAGGGCAGCGCCGACACCTGCCGCGGCACGCTGCATCGTTGCGGCAACTGTGGCACCGAAGGCTGCAAGCAGTCCCACGCTGATAGCTGCTCCAACCAGGCTTTCAACGTGCTGGGACATTGTCTGAAATGCCAGGCCACGAACCGGATGGAGACGCTTGCGCCGGGGGACTTCACGCCGCAACAGGCCTGGCTGGCCGGCACCGATTCATCGTCCACGCATTAGCGCTGCGATCGCCTCCCCCATGTCCACGATCCTGTTCTACGAGAAACCCGGCTGCGCGAACAATCAGCGGCAGAAGGCTCTGCTGTCGGCTGCCGGGCATCAGCTGGAGGTCCGCAATCTGCTGGAAACTCGCTGGCAGCCCGACGAATTGCGCGCCTTTTTCGGCGAGCGGCCGGTCAGCGAGTGGTTCAATCGCGCGGCGCCCCGGGTCAAATCGGGTGAAATCGTTCCGGAAGCGCTCGATGCGACGACCGCATTGACCCTGATGCTGCAGGATCCGCTGCTGATCCGCCGACCGCTGATGCAGTCGGGCGAGCGCCGGGAAGCCGGCTTCGACCCGGCCCGCATCGCAGACTGGCTGGGCGCACCCGAGGATCCGGCCAAAGGCGCGGACCTCGAACGGTGTCGCCGCATGGACCCTTGTCCTTCACCCTAGGCCGCCAGGGTGCAAAGTACTCGCCGCGTCTTCACGCCGATCCAGGGCGGCTCGCTCGGCAACGGCGACCGCGACGCCGACACGCCGGAAAGTCGCCTGGCGCGCGTCCTCGCCTACCATGAGCGGACCAAACATCGCATGTCGGGCTATGCCCACGGTCCGGAGGCGCTGGACTGGAGCAGTCAACCCGATCCGTTCCGGCACTTCGACGGCTGCGCCCGACTGTCCCTGCCTTTGCTCGCCGACACGCTGACGACGCCGTTTAGCGCCTTAAGTCAGCCGGGCAGCGTGGCGCCACAACCCGTCTCGCTCGAAAGCATCGGCCTGTTGTTCGAGCTATCGCTGGGCCTGTCGGCCTGGAAGACCTACGGCCCCGATCGCTGGGCCGTGCGCTGCAACCCCTCCAGCGGCAACCTGCATCCGACCGAGAGCTACCTTCTGTGCCGCGGCATCGAGCCGCTGGATGACGGCCTCTATCACTACCGCTGCGAGAACCACAGCCTGGAACGCCGCCGCGGGTCCGGCCCAGCAGCGGGGCTCGACCAGCCTCCGGAGCTGTTGATCGGCCTGAGCTCGATTCATTGGCGCGAAGCCTGGAAATATGGCGAGCGCGCGTTCCGCTACTGTCAGCTGGATCTCGGACATGCCATCGGTGCGCTGCGCTACGCCGCCGCGGCCCTGGGCTGGCAGCTCAGGGTCATCGAAAACGTCGACTGGGCGCAGATCGCACAACGCCTGGGGCTGGATCGTCGGGAGGATTTCGTCGGCGCCGAACCCGAAGAGGCCGAAGTACTGCTCGAAGTGGTGACGGACCGACGCGACCCTCTTCGTCCGGATCTACCGATCGATCCCGCCACCTGCGCGGGCACGGTGACATGGTACGGAACGGCCAATGTGCTGGACCGCCATCCCATGTATCACTGGCCGGTGATCGATGAGGTCGCGGAGGCGACCCGCCGCGAGGCCGAAAGTCCCCGGCAGGCTGCCGGGGAAACCTTCCCTGCCCTCGCCGCAAGCCCCGATCTGACCCCCGCCGCAACGCTGATCCGCCAGCGGCGCAGCGCCCAGCGTTTCGACAGCGGCAAAGCGCTCGCTCGCGACACCTTCTACGACCTGCTGGACACCCTGCTGCCGCGTGTCCTGCCCCCGTGGGACGCGTGGCGTGTTCCGGCCCGGGTGCATCTCGCGCTGATGGTCCACCGCGTCGAGGACCTGGAGCCGGGCCTCTATATCCTGCAGCGCGCGGCGGGCGCGGCGGAGGCGCTGCGCGCCGCCCTGAACCCGGGCTTCGATTGGCAAACGCCTGCTGGATGTCCGGAGCATCTGCCCCTGTTCCGACTGGCTGCGGGTCATTGCGGGTCCATCGCCAAAACGATCCATTGCCATCAGGCCATCGCCACCGACAGCGCGTTCGCGCTGGGTATGTTGGCGGAGTACGAAGCCGCACTGCAGCCCGCTCCCTGGCGCTACCGGGAGTTCCACTGGGAAGCCGGCTTCCTCGGCCAGGCCCTCTATCTGGAAGCCGAAGCCCGGGGGCTGCGTGGCACCGGGATAGGCTGCTTCTTCGACGACAGTTTTCATGAACTGCTCGGGCTGACCGGCCGGACTTATCAGTCCCTGTACCACTTCACGGTGGGTTACCCGATCACCGACAGCCGCATTGTCAGCTCCCCGCCCTACGCAGGGCGGGACTGAAAAGACTACCTGGAGCCGGAAACGATGTCCGATACCGAAATCGCCCCCCTGGATCCGGACGATCCTGCCCTGACGCCGTGGCTACTGGCCCAGGGCTTTGACGGAGCGAACCTGGCGGGCTCGATCGAGCATGGCATGACACCGTTGATGCAGGCGTGCCGTCTCGGACACAGGGATATCGTGGATCGGCTGATCGCCGCCGGAGCTGCGCTGGATGCGGTGAATCAGGACGGCAACAATGCGCTCTGGCTGGCCTGCTACCACGGTGATCCGGTCATCATCGACCGGCTGCTCGCACACGGCATCGCCATCGACCACCAGAACGCGACGGGCGCCACTTGCCTGATGTATGCCGCATCCAGCGGCAAGAGCGCCGTCGTCGCGCAGTTGCTGGCGGCGGGCGCGCAGTGGGCGGTGCCGAACCAGGACGATTTGACCGCGCTGGACATGGCCGCGAGCCTGGACTGTTTGCAGTTACTGCGCGCCGCGAGTCAAGGTCGTGCGCTGCCCTGACGGTCGCGCATGACTCGCCTGCGCCGCGCCTCCGGTCTTCCGAAACGTGCCTGACCAATTTCCCATCGAGGTAATGACATGAAGTGGAGCGACAGTCTCGACATTGCGATCGCATTGGCCGACAAGCATTCCGACGTGGATCCCCGGTATGTCCGTTTCACCGATCTGCTGACCTGGATTCTGGCCCTGGAGGGATTCGAGGACAGCGCAGAGAAGTGCAACGAAAAGGTGCTGGAGGCGATCCAGATGGCCTGGATCGACGAAGCGGACTGAACCACCGCGGGGGCGGAGCCGCATCCCTCCCGCATTCCACGTTCCCGGGGAAAGATTCATCCGGGCATCGGGGGAAGTCCCTGAACGGATCAGCGCTTCCCGGACCGTCCGCGACGGTACACCGCGTAACGCGGTCCGCTAAGCTGCTCCGGAACGTGGCACCGCGACCTGCTAGCGGCCGCCCATGAACAGGTTGAAGACCCGCCGCAAGAGGTTCAACTCGACCGGCGCCGTCCCGCGGAGTTCGCTGATCGGCTTGAACACGCCGCCATGCGGTGCGAGCGCGGCGCGGGGCGCCTCGAAAGTCTTGAACTGCGCCACGTGAACGCGGATGGGCCGGCCGCCGTCGGACAGCCATTCCTCGAAACCGTCGACCAGAGCCAATTCGGCCGGATTTAGCCCGAAGCGGGCAATCAAGGCGGCCAGCGCAGCCTCGGGCTCGTGGCGCGCCTCGCTCTCCGGCAGGACCGCCAGGGGTACCGCGCCTTCCGGCAGCGGTGCCGGTGCAAGTACCGAGGTGCCATAGCGGGCAAACACCAGCGCCGTGCTATAGGTGTCGAAGTGACAGAGGATCACGCGGTTGTCGTTCAAGGTGTCGTCGGTCATCGCGGCCGTATCCGGGTTGTTGGCAAAACTCCGCCGCTGGCGGAGAACAAGGTACCGGGCACATCACCCGAATTCAGTGCTGGCGCGGCTTACCGCTCGGCAACGGATGCACGTCGGGCTTTTCATCCCAAAGCCGCTTGAAACAGGTATCAAGGCGGGACAGACGCTGCGTCGCGACTTCCAGCTGGGCCAGGCGCGGAAAGCGCTGCGCGGTCCCGTTCCGATACCAGGCTTCCATGTCCTGATTGAGTTGCTCCCGCTCCGCCACGGTCTCGGCGATCAGCCGGCGCGCCCACACCTTGCTCTGGTCGATGCCGATCGCCGCAACCCGATACCGCACCGGACCGTCGAAAACTCGGACACCTCCGCCTTCACCGATCGTGTGGCGCAGTTGCTCCGAATCGACCACTTCGATGCCCGCGAGGTAATCGATGCCGAAGTGGTAGAGTTCCGGCAGCCATGGGGTCGTGGGGCCGATCAGCACGGTGACGGCATCGCGGGCGAGAGCCGCCAGCCGCGGAAAGGTCTTGTTGATCAGGGACGTTGCGGTCACGAAAACCCAGTCCGCCCGTGGCAACAAATACTCGCAAGCCGAATCCGGCAGATCCCCATCGCCGGGTTGCCGCTCCAGCACCGTCAGATCGAGGTCATGCGCCGCAGCAAGTCGATCGAGCCCCGGGTAACGCCCGACGACGACGACGTTGCGCCCTCTGAGCTCCGGCAGAAAATGCTCGAACACCGCCAGATTGTTGCCGCTGCCGGCGCGGGGTTCGAGCAACACGGATGCCGGAATCGCATCGTAACGATTGAGGCCGGCGTTGACGGCTGCCATGCCCACTGCCGCCCGATAGGGTTCGAACTCGCGCACCCAGGCCGCCAGTTCCGTCAGTGGCCGGCCGCGCAGCGTCCCGGCCCAGCTCAGGGTGCGCGTCGGAATACCCGGACTCATGGCAAGACCGACGGCTTCGGCCTCGCAATAGGTCCACACCAGACCGATGACCACGGCCCGGACTGGCTCCGGGCTGGACGCGTAGTCCTGCAGCAGATCGTAGATCTCGAAGGGATCGGGCATCAGCGGCCGGGTGCGGCGGCGCTCGCCACGCGAACGGGCCGATCGCGCGAAGGGTGGCGGCGGCCGAGGGGGAGGGGCTGCGCCATGCCCGAACTCATTCCCCGAGTGCGGGCAGGAGCTTGGCCTCGCTCTTGATGACCTCGTCCCGCCCCCAGGCCACCACGCTTTCCACGAACCAGCGAGGATCGCGCGGATGCGGCTGAACCACGTCGTACTCGGCATAGAACGAGCCGTCGCCATGGAATTTCATCAATCCCACACGCGAGCCGGCCGCATTCTTCCAGGATGCGCACAATGTGTTCCCGCCGCTGTAAGGGTCGCGGGCGGTCTCGAACGCCGCCTGGGCGTAAACCGGGGTGTCACGCAACTGCCCGGGCATGAAACCCAGTTTGTGCATCTCGGTCACGAGACGCGCACAGATCGCTTCACCCCGCTTGTCCCAGCTCTGTTCGCTCATTTCTCCCCCTCCGGATCACATGTAGTCATGGGCACGGGGACCGTTCCGGTGCCGCCCGCCTTGTCTGCCGTCGGCGGCGGGAACCGACCATGGGCGGAGAGAGAGTCCGTAAACGGCCCCGCCAACGGGACTAAGGCACCCGGCTCACAGCGCGACTGGGCCGGCGCGACGACGCAGGGAACGCGCACGCGGGCCTGGCACCCGTCCGGTCACACGCCGGACTGGAGGTAATTCTCGAGCCCGATCGCCTGAATCAGGCCCAACTGCGTTTCCAGCCAGTCGACGTGCTCTTCCTCGCTCTCCAGGATGTGCTCAAAGAGTTCGCGGCTGACGTAGTCACCAACGCTCTCACAATGGGCGATCGCCTCCTTCAGCACCGGCAGCGCGTCATGCTCCAGCAGCAGGTCGCAGCTGAGGCACTCCTGGACGTTCTCGCCGATGCGCAGCTTCCCGAGGTCCTGCAGGTTGGGCAGGCCTTCGAGGAACAACACGCGCTCTATCACCAGATCGGCGTGCTTCATCTCGTCGATCGATTCCTTGTATTCGTGCTCGTTGAGCTTCTTGAAGCCCCAGTTCTTGAACATGCGGGCGTGGAGGAAATACTGATTGATCGCCGTGAGTTCGTTCAGCAGTACGCGATTGAGGTATTCGATGACTTTGCTGTCGCCTTTCATTATTCCGATATATCCAGGTTAACGTTGTCTTGTTTCACTCCAGCCCTTGGACCCTCCGGCGAACGATCAGTCATCGTCGTCCTCGTCATCATCATCGCCGATCCGGCGCCGCCGGACCGTCTTGGGGTCGGCGATGATGGGCCGATAGATTTCGATGCGGTCCCCCTCCTTCACCGGGGCATCGAGTTTGACGAGCTTGCCGAAAATTCCGACCTTCTGCGTCGCCAGATCGATCTCGGGGAACCGCTTCAGTATCCCCGAGCGCAGGATTGCCTGCTCGACCGAACTGTCCTCCGGCACATCCATCCTGAGCCAGAGCTGGCGGTCCGAATCAGCGTAACACACACCTACATTCATGCCGGATACCCGTCAGGAATTTTCTGCCAGCGAGTCGCCGATCGGCATCGCGCGTTGCTGTCTGGCCGCCAGCCGGCGATCGATCAACTTCTTGCCGGCCAGGATGAAGCCGAGCATCAGGAACCCGCCCGGCGGCAGGGCCATCAACAGGAAGCCGCGGTAGGGGTCTATCACGACAGTCTCCAGCCAGGCGAAGGAGTCACCCATCAGCAGCGCGGCGTCGGCGAACAGCGTACCGGCGCCGACGATCTCCCGCGCGGCGCCCAGGACCACCAGGGCCAGCGTGAACCCGAGGCCCATCATCAGACCGTCCGCCGCCGACTGGGCCAGCGGCCGGCGCGAGGCAAAGGCTTCGACGCGGCCGAGAATCGCGCAATTCGTGACGATCAGCGGGATGAACAGGCCCAATACCTTGTGCATTTCGTGCAGCCAGGCATTCATGACCATGTCCACCAACGTGACCACCATCGCGATCAGCACGACGAAGATCGGAATGCGGATCTCCGGCGGGATCAGCGCCCGTCCATGGGATATCAGGACATTGCAGACCACCATGACGGCGGCTGTCGCGAGTCCCATGCCCAGGCCGTTGGTCGCGGTGCCGGTGACCGCCAGCAGCGGGCACAGACCGATGCTCTGGCTGAAGACGATGTTGTTGTCCCACAATCCGTCGCGGGCAATTTTCCGGAATTCTTGATTCATGGCATCACCGCATCAGCGAGGAGAAAGCAGCTCTTCCCGGTGCCGCTGAAAGAACTTGAGGCCGGCCTGAACGCCGCCGACGACCGCCCGCGGCGTGATGGTCGCGCCGGCAAACTGGTCGAAATCGCCGCCGTCCTTCTTGACGCGCCAGCGCTCGGGCGAGGTGTTCTCCAGGGAACGTCCGTCGAAGAAGGTGATCCAGTCCGACTTGTTGCGTTCGATCTTGTCGCCCAGCCCCGGCGTTTCGGCGTGGGCGACGACGCGCGTTCCAAGCACCACCCCGTCAGCACTGACGCCCATGACCAGCGCGATTGGACCAGAATACCCGCCCTTGGCGGACAGTTTGAAAGCCACCGCGGTCACCGCACCACCCTTGCGGGCCACATATACCGGCACCACACCGAGGCCCTGTTCCCCGGTATCGGCAACCGTGCCCGAGTCCCGCAGCAGATCGTTGTCGTAGAGGCCAGACGGCAGAACCTGTTCCAGCGTCGCGAGCAGGTCTTCGGCCTGGCGACGCTCGATCGAGCCCTTGGTGGCCAGATCGCCCACCCCCAGCAACACGCTGGCCAACAAGGCCGCCGCCGCCAGCACGTAAGTCTGATAGTCGAGCCGCTGGCGCAGGGTGTCGAGATCGTCGAATTGCCGCCGCAGCGACTGCCAGCGGTCCGCAGCGATCTCCCGCAGGCGTGCCTGATCAATGCTCATCCGTCGTTACCCGCGGGCAGATCCAGAGGCCTTCCCTTGCGATCGCGGCCATAGATCCGCGGACGCACGTAGTGGTCGATGGTCGGTGTCATCGCATTCATCAGCAGCACGGCAAAGCCGACACCCTCGGGATAGCCACCCCAGGTGCGGATCACGAAGACGATCAACCCGCACCCGGCGCCGAAAATGAGCTGCCCGACCGGGCTGCTCGGCGACGTCACGTAGTCGGTCGCGATGAAGAACGCGGCCAGCATCAGGGCCCCCGAGAACAGGTGGAATAGCGGACCCGGGTAGCGGTCGCCGTCGATCAGGGCGAAGAGGCTGGCCAGCACGGCGACCGTCAACAGCATGGCAACCGGAATGTGCCAGGTGATGAGCTTCTGGCGAATCATCCAGATGCCGCCGAGGAACAACAGCGCGGCCGAGGTCTCCCCCATGCTGCCCCGGATCCAGCCGAGGAAGGATTTCAGCGCACCGTAATCGCCACTGACGAGGGCCTCGCCAAGCCGGCGGCCCTGAGAGAATTCGGTCTTGATATGGCCGATCAGGGTGGCTCCGGTGACGCCATCCGGCACACCGGAAGCACCGAAGGTGATCGCCAGGCTGTCGAACCAACCGGGCGCCCCGGGCGACAACGGCGGGGCGGGATCGACCCAGGTCGTCATCTCCAGCGGAAACGACACCAGTAGCGCGACGCGCGCCAGCATGGCCGGATTGAAAATGTTCTGGCCGAGCCCGCCGAAGACCTGCTTGCCGATCACTATCGCCAATCCGGCACCGACGACGCCGATCCACCATGGCGCCCAGGGCGGCAGCGTCATGGCAATCAGCCACCCCGTCAGCAACGCCGACCCATCCAGCAAGGTGGACTTGACCGGCTTTCCGGCCAGCGAAAGGCAAAGGGCTTCGAAGCCCAGCGCGGCCAGCACGGTCACGGCGAACAGGAACATCGCCGGAAGCCCGAACAGGAACAGACCGAAGGCCGTCGCCGGAATCAGCGCCAGCATGACCTGGCCCATGATCGCCTGGACCTGACTGTCGGGCTGCGCGCGTAGAAGGGCCGGTACGGTTCGACTCATGCCGCTTCCTCCGCCTTTCGTTGCTGGCTCTTGGCCCTGCGGGCCGCGGCCAACGCGGCCTGCTCAGCCTTGTAGCGAGCGATGCGGGCCTGCTTTTCCTCGGCCAGGCGTTTGGTCTGTTCGGCCTTGAGCTGGGCCTGCTGCCGCCCGATTAGCTCGCTGCTCGCGTATTTGAAATACTGGACCAGCGGGATTTCCGAGGGACACACATAAGAGCACGAGCCGCAACTGATGCAGTCCCTGAGCCCGTAGCCGACGGCGGATTCGAGTTGCCCCGCCCTGATGCGCGTCATCATCTCCAGCGGCATCAGGCCGGCGGGACAGGCGGCAACGCAGCGGGAGCAGCGGATGCAGGCCTTCGCGTCCGACGCAGCGACTTCCGCGTCGGTCAGCGCGAGAATGCCGCAGGCGCCCTTGACCAGCGGGACGTTCGGGTGCGGCAGCACATCGCCCATCATCGGTCCGCCCATGATGTAGCGGGTGGCCGTCTCGGGCTCGAGGTCGCAGTAGGCGAGCAGGTCGGCCAGCGGTGTCCCGATCGGCGCCTCCACGTTTCGCGGGGTCCCGACCGCCTTGCCGGAGACGGTCACGACACGGCTGATCAGCGGCTTGCCGAAGCGGATCGCTTGCTGGATCGCATAAGCCGTGGCGACGTTATGCATCAATACGCCGACGTCGGCGGAGCGGCCGTCGGCCGGGACTTCCTTGCCGGTCAGGTAGCCTATCAGTTGTTTGTCCCAGCCCATCGGATAGAGGGACGGCACCAGGGCGACCTCCACGGCGGCGGCGAAGGGCGCGGCCGCCTCGCACATCGCGGCAAAGGCCTCGGGCTTGTTGTCCTCGATGCCGACGATTGCGCGGCTGCATTCCAGGGCCCGCAGCATGATGCGGATGCCGTCGACGATGTCGGCCGCGCGTTCGCGCATCAGGCGGTCGTCGCAGGTCAGATAGGGCTCGCACTCGCCGCCGTTGATCAGCAGGGTTTCGATCCGGTTCCGGCGGCCCAGATTCAGTTTGACAGCCGACGGGAACGCGGCGCCGCCCATGCCCACGATGCCTGCAGCACCCACTCGCTTGGAAATCTCCTCTGGGCTCAGGCTGAACGGGTCGGCCGCGTCCAGTACGTCCAGCCACTGGTCCTCGCCATCGGGTTCCAGCACCAGTGTTGGCGTCGGCAACGCCGAAGGGTGAGCCGCGGGGTAATCCATCAAGTCGAAGACGACTCCCGAGGTCGGCGCATGAACCGGCGCGGAGATATTCCCCTGACTTGCCGCCAGTAACTGTCCCTTGCGGACCCGATCTCCGACCCGGACGACCGGCTCGGCGGGCTGCCCGACATGCTGCTGCAGCGAGAGGTAGAGCTTCTCCGGCAACGGGAAGTCGCTATCGATCGACAGCCCGGCGGTCGCCTCCTTGCGCGGCTCGGGATGAACACCGCCGCGAATTTTCGGGCGGGACCAGAAGGTAGTGAACGCGAAGGGCCACATGGTCATGCCGCCTTGGCCGGAGCCGCTTCGGGGTTGGGCCAGCGCCAGTTGCGCAGCGTCACCTTGACCGGCTGGATACGAAGACATTCGGTGGGACAGACGTCGACACACTTGGCGCAGGCGATGCAGGCATCGGCAACGACCGCGTGGATCTGCTTGGGAGCCCCGACGAGGGCGTCGGTCGGGCAGACCTTGTAGCAGCGGGTACAGCCGATGCAGTTGGATTCGTCGACGCGGGCGACCATCGGCACCTGGTCTTCGACATCCGACAAATCGAGATCGATGGACAACTTGTTCGCGAGCTGTTCGGCCAGCGCCCGCCCGCCCGGCGGACACAGCGTAGCCGGCGCCTCGCCAGCGACCAACGCCTCGGCCGCGGGCCGGCAGCCGGGGTAGCCGCACTGCCCGCACTGGGAGCCGGGCATCAGGGCCTCGATCTCCTCGATCAACGGGTTGGCTTCCACCTTGAGGTAACGCGCCGCGGCTCCGAGCAGAAAGCCGAGACACAGGCCCATTCCGGTCAGACTGATGATGGCGAAGAGTATGTACATCCGCTTTCCCGATCCGACGCTAGTGTGTGTTCAAGCCCGCGAAGCCCATGAATGCCAGCGACAGAATGCCGGCGGTGATGAACGCGATGGGCGCGCCCGAGAAAACATCGGGCACCGCCAGCAGCGCGATGCGTTCCCGGATGCCGGCAAAAATGGCCATCACCAGTGTGAAGCCCAGGGCAGAGCCGAAACCGAACAGCGCACTGTGCAGGAAGTCGTAGTCCTGCTGGATGTTCAGCAACGCAACCCCCAGCACCGCGCAATTCGTGGTGATCAGCGGCAGGAAGATGCCCAGTCCCTGATACAGCACCGGGCTGGTCTTGCGCACGACCATCTCGGTGAACTGCACGACCGCGGCAATCACGAGGATGAATGACAGGATGCGCAGGAAACCGATGCCGAGCGGGATCAGGATGAAGTGCTCGATGACCCAACTCGCCACGGCGGTCAGGGTCAGCACGAAGGTCGTGGCCAATCCCATGCCGATGGCCGAGTCGATCTTCTTGGATACCCCCATGAAGGGGCACAAGCCGAGAAACTTGACCAGCACGACGTTGTTGACGAGCGCCGAGCCCAGCAAAACCATCAGGTAGTCATTCACGCCTGTCTTGTCCTGAAGCGATTTACGCTTATCGAACAAGCATGCCTTGTGCCACCGTCAGGACCGGGGTTCAACCGCCTGCGGAGTGAGGAATTTGGCCTGTATCGGGAAGGGAACCCGGGGAAGGTGACTTGTCGGGAAAGTCACAGGGCCCGGCCCTATTCCGCGCCTTTGTCAGATTTCAAACAAAGACTCCGGCAGCACCACCGGGGACCAGAGGGAGTGGGTCGGGCCGGCCCCCGCAGCGGTGAATCAGAGACAGTAGGGACTGGCCGCCCAGTCCTTCACGATCGCGGCATCGCGGGCCGGCAGATAGGCGTAGTCGTTGGTCAGGTCCCGGCTCACTGCCTCACCGACATGCGGCGAAACCAGCCCCTTCAACATGTGGAAGTACCACGCGAAGGGATAGCCGGCCTGGCTGTCGAAGCGCCCGATCAGGGTCGCCAGCGCCTTGCCCTTCCTGCCTTCGGCGCTTTCCAGACGGGGCACATCGCCGAGCGGATTGCGCACGATCTCGACGTTCATGATCTGCTCGCCGTGACGGCCGATATGCTGGAACAGGCGCAGGCTCCAGGGTTCGCAGAAGCGCTTGTCCACACCGGCGCTGCTGCGGTTCCAATCGTCCATGAACCGCTGAGCCGGGTGACGGTCAGCGCGATGGCGTCCGAGCTCCTGCATGAACAGCGCGACGTCGGTCTTACGCCGGTAGGTATAACGCGGTGGCCCGATTGCGAAGGGTTCCACGTTGACCGGATCGAGAGGGTCTATGAGTTCCTCCAGATCCTCCGGCAGCTGCGCGTCGTCGATCAGATAGCGATGCGCGAACTCCTGGGTCCGATCCACTTCGATCTGCACGAAATCCTCGGCGTTCGGGCCGGTCTCGGCGACCAGATACAGGCTGACGCCGCTGTGCTGCGTGACCAGGAAGCGCTCCGTCTCGCAATGATCCAGCAGCGTGTTGAAGTTCTGTCCGCACTCGATGAAGGTGCGCTCCGCCCACTCGTTGACATCCGGCGCGACGCGCATGCCGTCGGGCTTGATGATGCCACCCAAGCGGTACCACTCGTGACCCTTGCGGGCGATGCGCAGCGGATACTCCGGATAGGCCTGCTGCAGACGCGCCAACAGCGCCTCGTCGCCCGAGCCGGCGAGGGTTTCCTTGCACAGCCGGTTGAGCAGGTGGCCATCGAACGGGGCGGATGGCAATGGCGCTCCGCCGTTCATGGGGTGTCGGGCATCGTGCATCATCGAATGGCTCCTCGGTAGACCCGGAATCAACAGGTTCGGCGCGGCTCCGCGGGACCATGCTGAGGATCGCCGGATGGAGCATCGCAAGGCCCCATAGGGAGTCCGCGCCGCGGCAGTGTCGGCAAGACCCTCGTGGCCCTTGAAATCCCGTAGAAAACTAAAGGACTTGTGGGGCTTTGGCAAGCGCCCACCATCCGAATGCACTGTTTGCAAGGTATTGATGCACCGGGTTGGCCTGTTCAGCGCCACTCGGCCCTTTCTCCCACCGAATGCGACCGTTTCAAGATACCTGACAAGATCGGTGGCTTGCGTATACCGGGTTTTCCTGACAAGCGGTCATCAAGCGATCCTTCGCCTGATCGGGTATTGGGACACTCACACCTTCCGAGCTGATCGATTTCGATTGCCGCATCGCGGCGAGACGAAATCGTTATCCCTGTCGACCGACACTTCGCCTCCGGTTGCGCTCCACACCGCCTCTCGACCACGCAGTTACGACAGGCCAGCGAGTTGTGGCTTCCTGCTCCGATACGGATGTCCCGCATGCGGATGTAGCGCTCTTGCACGGAGAGTCCACGGAAGTCCGTGCCGCCGTGACGCAACAATCTCGTTTCGTTCCTTCCGAATCGATTGGAGCGTCATCTTTTCGCCCCGCCGAGGCAGACGACTCGGATGACCTTGGGCACCCGAGGCAATCCAACAGATCCGCCCGATGACGGGGCGTCAAAGCTCAGCGACCTCAGGGCGCACCATCCGTAACGATACGGACTTGCTGAGAACGGCTCTCCTTGGCACCATCGAAGTTCCATCACACAGCATCCCTGCGCGCTGGCAATCGACTAACACGGCGGTTAGTGGTCATCGCGCGAGGAGACGCAGACCCCCGCTGGCGCTGCGCCGCGAGCGGACGCGAGGGTCTTGCCAGTGCAAGGCAAGACGGGGTAATCGATCGCCGGCCCTACAGTGCCGGTTCCAGGGTTCTTCACACCCCGGCTTCCGTCGGCGTTCCTTAACGGCATACAGCGCGAGGAATCCCATGGGCAAAACGGTCACTTCCCCCATAAGCCTGTGTCTGGTTGCCGCTCTGCAGACGGGTTGCGCCCAACCAGACCCACACCCGATGGCAATGACGCAAGCCGTCCAAACGGCGACGACAAGCTCGGACCACCTCGCACTGGCGCGACATTTCGAAGAGGCAGCGCAAGCGGCGCAGACCCGATTGGCCGAGCACCAACAGCTGCTGGCGCAATATAAGGCCAAGAGTTTTCTCTACGGCAAGAACATCTATCGTCTGGAAGAGCATTGCGACGTGCTGATCCGCAACGATGAACAATCGGCAGACGCAAACCGGAAACTGGCGGAGTTGCATCGCCAACTGGCACAAACCGCCACGATGAGTCCTTAAGTCCTTGCCGCAACCGGCCTGCCGATGCGCGGTATGCAGCGGTCCCGACGGCGTATATTGCAGGGTGCGATGTCGCTTGGGATTTCAGCCGGAGCCGCCCGGTGGTTTTCCGGTTGCGCCACCAGACCGGCCACCCCGGCTTACTTTGCCCTGTCCGGTTCGCAAGTCCCGCTGCAAGGTGATGTCATCGATCTGGTGGTTGGTCACCGCCGGTTCATCGTCGATGGGCAGGCAGCCGAGGGCGTGGCGATCAATGGCACGGTGCCGGGACCGGTCATACGGCTTCGTGAAGGCCAGCGGGTGACGCTGCGCGTGACGAATCAGCTGGATGAGTCGACGTCGATACACTGGCATGGGCTGCTGGTTCCCGCCGTGATGGATGGGGTCCCCGGGGTATCCTTCGGCGGTATCCCGCCCGGCGAGACCTTCGTCTATCGGTTTCCGATCCGACAGAGCGGGACCTATTGGTTTCACAGCCATTCAGGCTTCCAGGAACTGCTGGGCATGTATGGGGCCATCATCATCGACCCGGAAGGCCCCGAGCCCTTTCGCTACGACCGCGATTATGTCGTCCTGTTGTCTGACTGGAGTCCCGAACCGCCCGAACTACGGATGGGACATCTAAAGAAATGGGCGGGCTATTACAACTTCCAGAAGCGCACGGCCCGTGAGTTGCTCGCGGATGCGGGGCGCGTCGGGTGGCTGCCGGCCCTGAAGGACTACCTCCGATGGGACCGCATGCGCATGGACCCGACCGACTTTGCCGACATCACTGGCTACTCATCCGTTTATCTGGTGAACGGCCAGTCGCCGACTGCCAACTGGACGGCGCTGTTCGACCCGGGCGAACGAGTGCGTCTGCGCGTCATCAACGCGGCCTCCATGACATTCTTCGACCTACGGATTCCCGACCTCGCCATGACCGTCGTGCAAGCCGACGGACAGAACGTCCAGCCGTTCATCGTGGATGAATTCCGGATCGGCCCGGCGGAAACCTATGACGTCATCGTCGAACTTCCGAATGACCGTGCGTACACGATTTTCGCCGAAACCATGGATCGGAGCGGCTACGCCCGCGGCACGCTGGCACCGCGGCCCGGGATGACCGCGGAAATTCCACCGCGTCGGCCGCGGCCGACGCGCACGATGGAAGACATGGGCATGCGGATGGACATGGGCGGAGACGAGCACATGGACATGGACATGTCGGACACGGCGATGCCGCCGGCGCACATCGTAATGCCGGAAGCCGCAGGCTCCGGGATGGGACATGAGCATCACCATCCTGTCGAACAGCCTTCAGGCACAGAGTTCGACGCCACACCGCGACGATCGCGCATTCCCGGCGCCGAGCCCGTCAAACATGGGCCCGACGATCATGGAACGGGAAACCAGCAGGTGGCGGAGTATTCCTGGAACCGTATGCATGAACCGGGCAGAGGGCTGGGCGGCGACGGCCGCCGGGTGCTGGCCTACACCGATCTGGCGAGTCTGGCACCGAACATCGACCGGCGCGAACCAAGCCGGGAGATAGAGCTGCACCTGACCGGCCAGATGGAACGCTACCTATGGTCCTTCGACGGTCAGAAATATTCCGATGCGCCCGCGCCGATCCATCTGCATTACGGGGAGCGCGTCCGGCTCACTTTCGTCAACGACACGATGATGGAACATCCACTTCACCTGCACGGCATGTGGATGGAACTCGAGAACGGCCATGGCGCCTTCCTGCCGCGCAAGCACACGGTCATCGTGAAACCGGCCGAACGCCTCTCGGTCGCCGTGCATGCGGACGCACCAGGCCGCTGGGCGTTCCACTGTCACTTACTTCTGCACATGGAGGCTGGGATGTTCCGCGTAGTGGCCGTAACGGACCCGGCCGCCTAAGGACCGCCCGTGCCGCGTCACGCCCGCGTCCACGGCTGGCTGCTCGGCACCTTGATTGCCTTGGGCGGCACGGACGCCCAAGCGGGCCATTCCGCGCAGCCGGCTGAGCTGTCAGCGTCCAGGGTAGTCGTGTCGCGTAAGGCGGCACCCGACACGGGACGCGGGAACCGTCCCATCCCGCCCGGCTACTGGTCAAACCCGGACTGGCCCTCTCCCGTCGACGACGAGGCACAGCACCTCTTCCTGTTGTTCGACATCCTGGAATACCGTCCGACCAACCTTTTGAGTTCAAGCCCCCATTCGATGACGCAAAGCGGGAACGATCCCAACGCCGGGGGAGAAAACGAGAACCCCTCGTACTGGTGGGATATGGAAGGATGGTACGGCGGCGACTACAACCGACTCTGGTTCAAAAGCGAAGGGCAACAGGACTCCGCCTTCAAGGCCAACTACGACATCGACTTTCAACTGCTGTACGGCCGCTTCCTTCAGAAATACTACGACTTTCAGATCGGCGGCCGCGTCGAAGCCCAGACGTATCGGCAGGCCAGCGTGGTCCGCGGCCTGCTGACGATCGGCATCCAAGGGCTAGTGCCATACGACTACGACGTGGAAGCCCTCGCCTTCGTCGCCCAGAACGGCGCGGTGTCCGCACGGGTGACCATGACCAAAGACCTGTTGCTGACACAGCAACTGATTGTGCAGCTCCGCATGGAGGCGAACGCGGCGATCCAGAAAGTCCCGGAATTCACGACCGGTTCCGGATTCAACGAACTCGAACTCGGCCTGCGTATCCGCTATGAGTTCTGGAGAGAATTTGCCCCCTATGTCGGCGTTTCGTATGGGAAAAGCTTCGGTGAGACGGCGACGCTGGTCCGCGACCAAGGGGGAGACCCCGAGCAACTGCGGGTAGCGACCGGCATCCGCTTGTGGTTCTGACGCGAGCTATTGTCCACCCCGAGAATGTTTGGATTCAGACATGATAATCCGATGGCACTGTCGGGGATATTCGTATCTAACCTATTCACACTAACTGGAGCAACAGGCTTTTCGCACCCTCCATTCGCATCTTGAGCTCCCGCGCGGTCGTATGGTGCGGTGTACTTCATCACGAGAGCGATGACGACAGGGTCATTTCCAAGGTGCATGGGCACGCACTTGAACCTTCCCGTTCGTAAAGCGCATTTACCAAGCGGGGTATTGCGTCGACGGAGGCCATGAAAGCCAATGGCGGGCGCGCCCAAAAACACGCTTCGGCGTGTCACCAACACGGCCACTCTTTCCGCCTTGAACGGGGGTTCATAATGAGAACAATAACTTCAGCGCTGCTGGCCACATTGATGTGCGGCATAGCGAATGCCACGAGCTTCTCCGGAGGCAGCTCCGCCGACGGCCAGGCACTGGGACTTGATGGCAAGGGCGACAAGATCGTCGTGCCGAACTGCGAGGAAAACGCGACATGGCTGCAGTGCCGCAATATCGATGAGGCTCCTCAGTATGTGATCGACGGCTTCAGCTACACCCATGACACGACCAACACCATCGGTCCCAATGGCAACATCAAGAACCCTGACGGCTCGACGATCTTCGTATCGCCGAACGCCTGCACCTCCTGTCACTTCGGTTCGGCACAGACCCCGGGCGGTAACCCCGTGTACCAATCGCCGGACAAATATACGAGCCTCCCTTACTTCCGGAGCTTTAACTACAACCGCGATCTCAAGGACGCGATCAATGACTGCATCAAGAACTGCGGCGGCGGCAATGTGATCGACAAGGACAGCGACGTGATGAACAAGATCGTCGCCTACATCAACTGGGTACGCGATAGCGTCACGGACCCCGCCATGAAGACGTCCACTGGATGGCGCACGATGCCCGGCGAGGCGATGCCGATCGTGGACCCGAACTGGAAGACGATGTCTGCCAATGCCACCCGAGGCAAGGCGCTGTACAAAGATCGGGGCTGCAGTTCGTGCCACGATGCCGACGGTCCGGGCATGGGCAAGCTGCGGTCGGACGAGGGGCGTCCGCGCGTGCCCTCGCTCTGGGGTCGGCGCGCGTGGACCATGGGCGCGGCCTACATCCAGACCCCGAACCTTGCCGGCGTGATCAGAAACCACATGCCGTTTGGCAAGCCCGGCACCCTGAAGACCCAGGATGCTCTCGACATCGCCGGTTACATCAATCTGCAGGCTCGCCCTGTCGCCTATTCAGGCACGATGTTCTGCGAGAACGATCCCGTTACCAACCTGCCCAATACGCTCTTCAAGCCGGCGGCATGGTGGAGCGGCTGCAACTATCCGACTGAACCCTTTTCCAACAGGCAACGGATTCTCGGTCCGTGGGCAGCGATCGAAACCTGGCGTAACGACAAGATTCAGTGCCTGAAAACAGGCACCTGCGAACCCTAGGGGTAGGGTTTCCGACGAAGTGCTCTAATCACCCAGCCTCTCGCGCAACGGACCCACGGTCTCGATCAGGTCGCGTTGCGCGGCGGGGCCGGTACGGCAGCGGCGGATTCAAATTCTCTGGGAAAGCACCGTGTCAGCGCCTTGAGGTTGCGAAACGCGCCGATCCTGAGCAGACGGAGCTGTATGAGATTCAGGTCCCGGTCGGCGGCTGCGCTTTCTCGGGTGCATCCGGGCCGCTGAAGCGCGGGCCTTCCGGCGACCACTCCACGAAATACTGTCCCAGCCGGCGCTTGCGCTCCAGCGCTTCCGCCACCGCAGAACGCAGGCAGTCCAACATAGCCAGGGTGTCCGCTGTGGGGGTGCTGCCGTCGGCGGAATCGGAAGGGGATTGCGGATTCATCGTTCAGACTCCTGCATCAAATGGGCAAACCAGCGCGGGTGAAAAATGGTGCGATCGGTCCCTTATGCTCGAACACCAATTCCGGCTCGGCCCCGGCATTCATGAAGCGGCGCACAGAATCGACCCCCGGGGAAAACGCCTGCAGCAGGTTATGCAGACCCCGCGGGAAACGCCGAGCAACGTCAGCCAATGAGATATCGTGGCCGCCATGAGCGACCCGTTCCGCCACGCGTAGTCGGAAGATCTCGACGTTCGGCAAGGCCAGGCAGATCAGCTCCACCCGCCAGCCCGCCCTCCGCAAGCGCTCAATCAGGCGCAGAGACGAAGGGATCGCGTCTTTGGTGAGTATCGAATACCGAATCAATCCGGCACGTCCTTTTGAGTCAGTTCCGACGCGCCCATCCAGTAACACAGCAGCGGGGCCGGCAGGCGCATGATTTGTGCTCTGGTTTCACCGATCTGCGGCAGTCCGGTCATCAGGCCAAAATCATCCAGCGACTTGGTGACGACGTAGCCCCGGTCGATCTTCTTTTGTTCGCACAGTTCGATCAGCCCCTTGAGCTCGCGCGCACCCGTGTGCTGCGCCCGGTATTTCACCTCGAAGGGAATCAGTTGCTGACCGATCTCGGCCACCAGATCGACTTCGCGGCCCTGTTTGCCGTGCCAGTAGGTGAAACGGACGCTTTGGGGATAGAAGCGAGCAAACAGGTGCTTGAAGACGGCGGTCTCGGTTGCCACACCCAAAGCTGCCGCATCATCGATCACGCTCTTGCCCTTGAGTAGAACGGCCGGCGCTATGGCCGCGTCGGCGAGGTAGACCTTGAAGCGGCCCTTCAGGACGTCCTTGCCGTACCCGAATGGGGGAAGGCGATAGATCAAGTGACAGGCTTCCAGCAGTTCGATGAAATGCTGCGCGGTGGGCCTCTTGACCTCCAGGTTGCTGGAGAGGTCGGAAATGTTCAGCAAGCCGCCATCGTGCATGCAGAGGTAGAGAAAGGTGTGCTCCAGATCGAGGATTCGCCTCACGCCGAACAGAGCAGTCATGTCGCGCTTGAGGACCTTGTCGATGATGTCCTCGCGGAGCAAGCGCTGCGCCTGCGTGATGCTCTCGACCTGCGCCGTCTGCGGAAAACCGCCTCGAATCAGGTACTCGTGGAAGTGGCCAACATAAGGGGCAGCCAGTTCCTGAGCTCGATAAAACTCCGGCTGCGACCAGTCAAACAACTCCGTCAAACTGCGGAGTGCCGGTAGTTCCGGCAGCTGCAGTTTCTTGATCTGAAGGTACTCGTAGAACGAGAGGGTGGTTAGCCGTATCGTATGCCAGCGCCCCACTCCGGATTCCTGTTCCGCCTCCACCAGCGGCATCGCGGAGCCGGTGAAGACGATACGGCGCTGTTTGTTGAAATCGGTCTGATGCTTGACCCAGGTGCCCCAGTCGCGGATGAACTGCGCCTCGTCGAGCAACAGATATTCCGGACCATCGACGCGCGGTTCACGTTCGCGCCAAGCCTCGAGGACGGCGTCGATGCCGGCCAGCTTCAGGAGCGGATGGTCGAAAGTGGCGTAAAGAATGTTCGCCGGTGAAACGCCTCGTTCGAGAAGCGCCTCGATCTGCTGCATCAACAGCGTGGTCTTGCCCACCTGCCTTGCGCCCGATACCAATACGGCTCGGTGGGTCGGCGGGCTGGTGACCCATCGATTCAGTTCCCGCCATGCCGCTCGTCTCCAGGTCGGCAGGTCCGCTATGGGCTCGCCACGCCACCAGGGGTTGAACGGCGCCAGCACGGCAATGAGTTCTTCCTTTGAGACTCGCATGAACAGATCCTAGCATATTTTCAGATTTTTTGTCATGTATACATAACAACTTTTACGTTTTTCTATCTTCTCTCAAACATGACCCATAGACCGGCTCATCGCCAGAGCCATGCGCCCGCGTCGTGTCATTGCTGCTGCCAGAGGTCCTCGGCGACCAAACCGCGATATCCGGCATTGCGCCCGATCCGGCCCAACACCCCCTTGATTGTCACGTCCGTAAGTACTCCTTCCTCGGAGTCGGCTGGCACAACCGGTAGCCAGTTCCCTCGCTACTGCCGCTAAGCTACTGGCCAGGGCTCGTCGGTTGGGGCAGAGGCCAGAGTATCTTCGCCAAGGTAAAGAGTGCCGCACCGCGCGCCAGGATCCGGTCCTCGTCCCAAGCCGCTTCTTGGACGATCTCTCGGTTCAGGGCGAGGAGCGAATGTGCTTCTATAGCCTTTCGCTTGTCAAGGCATGGCCCGTTGCTTACCTAACTGTTGAGGGGAGTCTCAAGCAAAGTGAGATTTCCGAAGCTGTGTTTAAGGCGGTTCCGCCGCACGATGCGGCCGAGTGGCGAACCGTCTTCAACACTGCCGTGTTGAGCCCGAAGAGGAACACCACCATGCTGAGTGAACGCCTGAAAAAGAGACTGGACAAGGACCCGCCGATGACCTCGATCACGCTGCGCATTCCCGTGGCTGTCGTGGAATCGATGCGCGAGATCGCACCCTTGCGCGGATTTTCCGGATACCAGACACTGCTGAAGTCATATGTCAGCGAGGGCCTGCGCCGGGACGAAGAGCGATACACCTTGGGCCAGACCGCCCGACTGATCGAGGCTTTGAGAAAGCGTGGTGTCCCGGAGGCGGTGCTGGAAGAAGCCGCGCGCGACGTGACAAAAGCCTGACTTCGGGTCTTCAGCCCGGCAGCCCCGCCGTCGCGGCGCGGTCGTTTTCAGGAGCCTCGGTCTCACGTTGCGCGCCGACGCCGGGATTTGCGGCTATCGGCAGTTCATTAGACCGGGCGGTTCCGACACAAAGCCGCAGGCTGAACAACACAGCAGATGATCGACCCGGCAGCGCTGTGGCGTGAACCGTGACGTATTGACGTCGTGCGCACATGCACGTTATCAAACCGAGCAATGAATTAGGGAGATTCCCGCGATGTCATCAACCGAAACGAGCGGGAACGCCGGCTCAACCCGGGACATCAACATCAACCTCCGCGCCAAGCGCCGTCAGCGCGACCTGATCGACCAAGCTGCCGAACTGCTCGGCACGACACGCTCAGATTTCCTCTTAGAAACGGCATGTCGCGAGGCGGAAGACGTGCTTTCGGATCAGCGCCGGTTTACGCTCGATCCGGAGGCATTCAGGAAGTTTCAGGCGCTGCTTGACTCACCACCCGAAGAAACCCGAAGCTGCGTAAGCTAATGGCAACCAAAGCACCGTGGGAACCGTGAGTTGATTGTGGCGGGAGAATGGAGCGCGCCAGCCCCGATCACCGCCGACCACGATGTGGCCCTCTTTTGAGTCGCTGTAAGCGGCGCCAAGGCGTGATCGCGAGAAAAAGGTAGTCGGCAGCACGCTCAGTGCGTGCGACTTGGCAGGATCTGATTCGCTCGACAGTCAGCGACGGAGATCGGACGCTAACTCATCGAAAAGGTGGGGTGACCGATGGGGCTCGAACCCACGACAACCGGAATCACAATCCGATATAAATAGCTGATAAAACAGAATCTTATGGCAGCTTAGTCTAACATTGTCTTTCGAACTTCCGTTATACGTAACAATAACTTGCCGAACAGCTGAGCGCGATTTTGGACGCCTCTGCTGGGCTGTTCGTCCGGTAAAACGTGCCATCGGAGATGGGAACTAACGCGCCGGCCCGTTCACGGTTTATCGCCACCCGAATGCAACATGTCGCGTTCCAGCTTTTTAGTTCGATCACCGAAATACACATGCCCCGCGCCAACGTCGCTGTAGGTGACATCAGGTGGCCCAGATCGACAGCGGAGTGTCATGGATCGGGTCACGTCATCCCTCTAGCACTGTAGGACGGTTCGGGCTGCGGGAGGCACCCGCCTAGTTGACGCGAGGCGGGTGCCTTGCAGGTTGTACCTCGGACGGTGTATAAGCGAGAAAGACGCACCCCTATGCAAATGGAACCGCATGAAATCTCGCCTGTTTCTTAACTCTTTGCCGGCTTATACGCCCCATTTGGCGTGTTGTAATGCGCCAATTCGGGTGTTTATTACACGTTGGGCCTTATCGGATCACGTGTGATGACTAGAGCCGAAGAACCACGCAGCGTTGATGAAATACCGGATGACCCGTTGAAAATGCCTCCGCCGTACTGGAGGGGTAGTGGAGCCACATTTCACATCCAGGCGTCTCTTGCAACATTGGAGCGGTTGCTTAAGCGTTTGCCGCCGCTCCTCGACAAGACTGACGCTGCCATCAAAGCATTCAATCGAAAATTTCGTACAAGGGCCGCGCGTGAGGCAGCCGACGACGAGCGCTGGAAGATTCAGGCTCCTCTCGTCAATCTCGAACATAAAATCAAACTCAGCGCGGAAGTCGCATGTCTGATGAGCGCCATCGAGGCGGAAGACACTCTTAACTGCTTCTGCGTTTTCAATTTGCATCGACATATCGCGGAGGGAATCGAAAAACTGTCATCCCCTGAAAAGCTACTTATTGCTTGTACATCTATAGGAATTCCCGAGGTAAAGGGGGAAGCAGTCTACGAGGCAACAAAGAAGCTTGTTTCGTGGCGCAATGCCTTCGCGCACGGTCACTGTGTAGATCGCCCCACAAAGTCTCTTAGGCATAACCATCTAATTTCTCCACCGGAATATCCGGGCGTGCCAAGTGCGATGAGAGATACCATAAGCATGGTCTCAGCATATTTGGCACTCTCTGACTACCTCCGGTCAAAAAGCCTAAATTCTTTCCTTCGAGGAACGAGCATGGATGATGAAGACATTCGAAAGTCGGTGCGCCGCCTATCCGCATACAGCTTCAAGGGAACAAATTGGCACTACACGATTCAGGTAGCAAATGGCGCCAAGGCCCAACTCATCATTCCACCGGACCTTGCGCACAAAGCCGCGCAAGGCCGGTGAATTCAAACGTTGGGCGGCAATGGGGGGGGTCGTCTTGAGTACATGCTTCATCATGCAGCCGTTCGACGGCGGCGTGTTCGACGGGCGCTATGAGGAAGTCGTAGCCCCAGCCGTACGCGCTGCAGGGCTTGAGCCTTATCGCGTCGATCGCGATGCCTCCGTAAGCATTCCGATCGATGATATTGAACGAGGGATCAGAGACGCACGCGTCTGTCTTGCCGAGATCACTCTCGACAACCCTAATGTGTGGTTCGAACTCGGGTACGCGATCGCTGCGGGAAAGGAAGTGGTCTTGGTATGCTCGGATGAGCGGACGTCAAAATTCCCATTCGACGTCCAGCATCGATCGATCATCACATACTCAACAAAGACCAAGGGCGGGTATACAAAGCTCGAAGCAGACATTAGCTCGCGCATCAAGGCGTACCTTACCAAGGCTCAAACGGTAGCCACCGCGTCAGCGGTATCTCGCTTGCAGAAGTTGGATGGTCTAGACCAGTTTGAGGTGGTCGCACTTGCAGCAATTGTCGAAAGCTTTGACCACCCGGAGGACCGGGCAATAGCTTGGCAGGTGAAGCGCGATATGGAGGCTGGTGGCTTTACCGCTATCGCTGCGTCGATCGCCTTCAAGTCTCTCGCAGAGAAGGGTTTCATACAGTCAGCCGTCGAGTACAACGCGGATTACGACCAAACTCAGACATTTATCTCTCTCACTGAGGTTGGCTGGAAGTGGGTCATGGAGAACCGTGATTGCTTTACTCTGCAGCGCAAGCCAGCGGTGGTCAACGATGACATTCCCTTCTAGTCTTCTCGTTGCTTCCCAACTATGCGTTCAAGCGGACCGCGGGCAGAGGCTATCGTGTTTCCTAATGTCATCTCGGCCGGCGGCCGATTAACACGGCGTTAGGCGCCAAGCATGCACGACCTGGATGCGTCTGTTCGCAAGGCCGAGAAAAACCTCAATGACGCTCTTCGCCATTTTGAGGCAGCACGGGGCGGCCTCGATCAGGAGTTTGTTGAGTTGAAGTTGCAGGCCTGCATATTCCAGTACGACGTTTGCGCCGAAATGGTTTCGGTCATTCGTAATCAGCCAAGCGGTTTTGCCAGTTCAGTCGCACTTAAGGGGCTTGTGCTGCGCCTATTCGAGTACGACTTGGTGTTGAACAAGCACCTAATCCCGAGGATGTTGGCGCTGGCAAAGAAACGAGGCATTCCCGTTGGTCGCGAGGACCTTCGTGCTCGGCGCCAAAAGTGGAAGAGCGAGCTTCGTCAACTTCAAGATTGGTCGTCCGTCAGAAATCAGGCCGCCGGCCATTACTGCACTGACATCCAGTCTCAGGTTTCGCTCTTGAAGTGCCTCAACGTTGATGGCGTCATGACTGTGACCAGAGCATTTCTAAGTTTCAACATGGACATTCTGGTCATGTTGAGAGATGCTGGGATGGGCCATGGTGCCTAACCCTGCGTTCGAGAGGGGCCTCAACTCCACGTGAGAACTCGTATAGGCCTTTAGCCTTCTCCGCTCCTAAGGTGTTTCGAAACTCCTTGCGTAGCGTTACCGTGTCGCTTGGGCACGGACCAAAGAGGCCATGCACAAGAACCCCAAGTACGAACAGAACCTCCTGAGACTCGCGGTCCGCGACGAGGAACGCATTGCCCAGCTCATGCGAGTCGAGCGGGATGCCCTGGCGAACTTCAAGGGTCAGCTCGACGAGTTGGAAGCCGCATTGGGCCTGCTGCGCTTCGGCGATCACGTCGGCTGGAAGGTGCTGGTGCTGGTCCACAACAAACGCACCATCCGCAAGTACGAAGAGATTCTTGGCATCAACGTGCGGGAGTTCTTCCCGGAGGAAGGGCCGATGGCGTACCGGTCCCTGGGCTACCAGATCGCCAAAAAGCTCGGGAATTTCTGGAAAGCCGTCAGTGGCGACATCAAGGTCGAGCAGCGGCGCGAGATTAGTGACGAGTAGATCACAGATTCCATCCTAAGGGGTCACAAAGCCCCCTTCCTTCCGGCTACACTCCAGGGTAACTGATTACCCCTTTGGAGTGTGTGCCATGAACCGTTTCGATCCCTCAGACCTGGACTGCGGCCACGCGGGGCGCGAAGGCGCGCGGCCAGACGCGCCCGCGCCCGGCGCGGCCGCTCCTGCTGAGCTCGCCGGCTGCCATGTCGACGCCCCCTTGCCGGCGTCCCCCCGTGAGGTAATACGGGGGGAAAGTACCTGTGAGGACGCGGGCAAGGGAGTGGGTGACGCCGCGCTGATCGATTGGCTCAACGTCACTTTCCCGCATGTGCCGAAGCGGGGGAGTCGCGTGCTGGATGCCTGGCTCGTCGAGGATATGGAACGGATCTTCGGTATACCCGTAGGCAGCAAGCGAAAGAGCGGGCACCTGGGGTACACCGATTCCTGGGAACTGGGGCACCGTGTCGGGATCTTGGCGCAAGGCGGTGCGTCTCAAGGCGGGACCTGTTTCCTGAGTCTGTCCGGCGAAGCCTGCGCGCTGGTGCCGAATTGGCTGGCGGTGCATGGGTGGCTGGTGCAACGAGACGCCAAGATCACCCGAGTCGATCTGGCACACGACGACTACGCCGGAGTCTTCGACATCCAAACGGCGTTGGGCATGCTGGCGACCGGTGGGTTCACGACGGGTGGACGTCCGCCGAGTGCCAGGTACACCGACGATTTCGATTCCGGCAAGGGCAAAACCCTGTACGTGGGCGAGCGGAAGAACGGCAAGCTGCTGCGCGTTTACGAGAAGGGCAAGAAAGAAGGGGACCCGGACAGCCCCTGGGTTCGCTGGGAGCTGGAGCTCCATACGGTCGATCGCATCATCCCGCGCGATGCGCTGCTCCGGCCTGGGGTCTATCTCGCGGGCGCCTATCCCTGCTTGGCGTGGGTGTCCGAGACGCAAGAGCGCATCCGGACCCACAAGGCACGCTTCACGATCAGTTTCGAGCGGCTTATTCATTACGCCCGGAAGAGCTACGGCAAGCTGATCTGGTTCCTCTCCAACATCCTCGGTTGGGACGCCGCGCGGATCGTCGAGACGCTCTCGGTCGAAGGTACGCCCGCGCGCTTCGTAATGTCGGGGTTCCCCTTGGAGCCGGAAAAGACCGCACCCAACGACGACAGCGCCGAGGTCGCACAACCGTGAGCACCCACCTTCTGAGCAGCGGGGAACTGGAACAGTTGACCGGCGCAAAGCGCCCAGCCATCCAACGCAGAGTTCTGGACAAGGCGGGCATTCGGTACGTAAAACGTCTGGACGGTGCACCCGCGCTGACCTGGGAATCGGTCAACAACGCCCTCGCCGTGACCGGACCGAACCCCGAGAGCGATCAAGAACCCAGACTGGAGTCTTTCCATGGGCCGAAAACGCAACGTCGATAAGCACTTGCCACGTCGCGTGTACCTGAAACACGGGGCCTACTACTTCGTCACGCCAGAGCACAAGTGGATCCGTCTCGGCATAACCGAGGCGGAGATGCATCGCGCCTTGGCGCAGATGCTGGACGATGCGCCCTTCGACAGATTGAACACCGTGTTCGATCGTTACGAGCGCGAGGTTCTCCCCACGAAGGCCCCGCGCACCCAGCAAGACAACCGGGCGGAGCTAGCTAATCTGCGGCTGGCGTTTGGACACATGCGGCCCTCCGCGCTAAAAACCAAGCATGTGTACGCCTACCTCGACGCGCGGGGTCAGACCGCCAGGGTACGGGCCAACCGCGAACGCTCTCTGCTAAGCCACGTTTACAAGTACGCCATTCGGTGGGGCCTGGTCGAACACAACCCATGCGCCGGGGTCATGGGTCACAAGGAGACGCCGCGTCGCCGTTACGTCACCGACGAGGATTACCTCGCGGTCTATCAGCTGGCCAGCCCGATCATTCAATCCACGATGGAAATCGCGATCATCACCGGCATGCGCCAGGGCGATATCTTGTCGCTACAGCGGCACCAGTTGCAGGACGATGGCATCCATGTGACACCCGCCAAGACGAAGGATCGCACCGGCCGCAAGCAGATCTTCGAGTGGACGCCGGGGCTCCGAGCTGCGATCAGTCAGGCGCTTGCCCTGCCACGCCGTCTGGCTACGACTTGGGTCATCGCCAATACGCACGGCCAGCCCTACACCCGCAACGGATTCAAGGCGATGTTTGGGAAGTTGATGACCAAAGCCCTAGAGGACGGGCTGCTACAAGAACGGTTCACTTTCCACGACCTTCGTGCAAAGGCCGGGTCGGAAGCGGAAGACGGCATGCGCCTGCTCGGGCATCAATCGCCCGCGACGACTCGTCGAATCTATGAGCGTAAACCGGATCGGGTGAAGCCGATTCGCTGAAGTTCACGACCAGAGCCACGTCTGCGGCGTCGAACAAACAGCGAAAATATTAGACAGCGTCTAAATTATTAGACAGTCAGCCATCCGTAACGGACGCTAACTCATTGAAAAGGTGGGGTGACCGATGGGGCTCGAACCCACGACAACCGGAATCACAATCCGGGGCTCTACCAACTGAGCTACGGCCACCATAGAAAGAACCGAACGGCTGGCGCGCCTGGCAGGACTCGAACCTGCGACCCTCGGCTTAGAAGGCCGATGCTCTATCCGGCTGAGCTACAAGCGCGTAGTGGTCGGGGTAGAGGGATTCGAACCCCCGACATTCTGCTCCCAAAGCAGACGCGCTACCAGACTGCGCTATACCCCGGATCAGCATCCTCAGCGGCGCTCAACACGCACGTGAAGATCGCGTATGATAAACGGGGATGCTTATCCCGTCAAATCAGGATGCCGGCAAGGTCGCTAGAGGCGTTCCTTGACGTCCCGGAAAATCTGCTCGCTGGCGGGCTCGCACTCGGCCAGCAGGGTCTCCAGCTCCTCGACGCTGCTGCGGGCGAAGGCCTCGTCCTTCAGGCTGCCGACGTTGATGTAGACATTCAGCGCCGCGCATTTCAGGGCGGCGTGCGCGGCCATCACGGCGGCCCCCGCATCGCTGATGACGTTGCGATTGCCGTGATCGGCCGCAACGCGGCTCAGACGAATCACCTGTGCGCACAGGCGGGCACAGTCGAGCGGCACCTCCGTCGCGGCCCGCAGTGCCGCCTGGATGCCCGCCGCGCGACGTTGCTTGTCCTCGTCGGTATCCTTGGGCATACGATACGCGACCATGACCTGGTCGAAGACCGCCATGTCGGCCCGCACGAGATCCGCCATCCGCGCACGAACGGACTCCGCGTCAGTCAGAAGTCGCTGCATCTCGTCTTCGACGGACTCATAGCCCTTCTTCCCCACCGTCAGGTTGCAGACCATGGAAACCAGCGCGGCGCCCATGGCGCCCATGATCGCCGCCGCGCTGCCGCCGCCCGGCGTGGGCGCCTTGCTGGCGAGTTCGTCAAGGAACAGTTCCACTGGCTTGTCGATCATGCAGTCGCTCCGGTCGTTCGATGTCTCTTGAGTCACCCGCGGATTATATAAATTCACCCGCCGCCACTCATCAGATTTGCTTATCCCACGCATCGGCACCTGCCACGGTATCATTGCAGACCGTCATCAACCGCGGGGACCCAGAGCACCGTCGCCGCACCGGCCGGCGACCGCGCAGGAAGAAGCATGAAGAAGCTGTTGTTCCAATTTGATACGGACCGCTTTCCGTCGGTCTTTGACACCGTCGTGGCATACGACGGCGGAGCCGATCACGTCATCGGACACGGTGGCGTGACGCCGGACGATATCAGTGCGCTGGTCGAAGGGGCCATCTTTACGCGCCCCCCAAAAGACAAGAAGAACACGGCGATCTTCATCGGCGGCAGCAGTCTCACGGACGGGCAGATCCTGCTGGAGGCCGTCCGGCAGAAATTCTTCGGCGATTTCCGCGTGTCGGTCATGATGGACAGCAACGGCAGCAACACGACCGCGGCCGCCGCCGTGGCACGTTTGGCGGGTACTGGCCCGCTGACCGGTAAACGGGCCGTGGTGCTGGCCGGCACCGGCCCGGTCGGGCAACGGGCGGCCGTCATGCTGGCCAAGGAGGGCGCGGAGGTCACATTGACCTCCCGCACACGGCTGCGCGCCGAACAGGCCTGCGAGGACATGAGGGCGCGCTTCGGCGTGAGCCTGACTCCAGCCGAAGCGGCGACGAGCGACGCGCGTGGCGCCGCGATCGCCGACGCTCAGATCGTGCTCGCGGCCGGCGCCGCCGGGGCGCCGCTGCTGGAACCGCACCACTGGCAGGACAACACGAACATCCAACTGATGGTCGATGCCAATGCGACCCCGCCCGTCGGGATCGGCGGCACGAACATCATGGACCGCGGCAAGGACTACGGCGGCCGGCTGGTCTGGGGTGCGATCGGTTTCGGGATGCTGAAACTGGCCGTGCATCGCGCCTGCATCGGTATGCTGTTCGAAAGCAACGACATCGTGCTCGATGCGGAAGAGATCTATCTGATCGCCAAGGACATGGCGTAAGCGGCGCAGGAAGACCCACTCTCGTGCTGTGACGCCGCACCGCTCATCCAGGCGCTGGCGCGGATACTGCCGTTCTCAGGTGGGAAGCGACGCGCGTCGCAGCCCTGACGGCTGTTAGGCCCGCCGCCAGGTAGTTCCGCCAGCCGCGTCCTCCAGCACGACACCCTGCTCTTTCAGTTCGTCGCGTATGCGATCGGCCAGCGCCCAGTCCTTGGCTTTGCGCGCCGCGAGCCGGTCCTGAATCAAGGTTTCGATGGCGTCCGCCGACAAGCCGCAAGATTGACCCTCTGCGCCGGCGTCACCGGCCGCAGCGACTGTAGCTTCCGCCGACTCGGGCCTGGACTTGAGCCACGCGTCGGCCTCGTCCTGAAGCAGGCCCAGCACGCCGCCCAGTTCCCGCAGCAGCCCGGCGAGCCGTGACGCCTGTGCCGGCGCCGACTCGCGGCTGCGGTTGACGTCGCGCGCCAGGTCGAAGAGCACGGCGATGGCCTCGGCCGTGTTGAAGTCGTCGTTCATGGCCGCATCGAAACGCTCGCGCCGGCCCGCGTCATCCAGCGCTGCCGCCTCATGTGTCGGGATGCCGCGCAAGGCGGTGTACAGACGCGTCAGCGCCGCATCCGCCTCGTCCAGGCTCTCGTCCGAGTAATTCAGCGGACTGCGGTAATGGCTGTTCAGGATGAAAAAGCGCACGGTCTCGGGCCGGTACTGCCGCAGCACCTCGCGCACCGTGAAGAAGTTGCCCAGGGATTTGGACATCTTCTCCTCGTTCACGCGCACGAAGCCGTTGTGCATCCAGACGTTCACGAAGGTCTGGCCGGTCGCGCCTTCCGACTGCGCAATCTCGTTCTCATGGTGCGGGAACTGCAGGTCCATACCGCCGCCATGGATGTCGAAGTGCGCGCCCAGACAACCGGTCGACATCGTCGAGCATTCGATGTGCCAGCCCGGTCGACCCGCGCCCCAAGGCGATTCCCAGGACGGCTCGCCCGGCTTGGCCATCTTCCAGAGAACGAAGTCCAGCGGGTCACGCTTGGCCTCTTCGACCGCAACGCGCTCGCCGGCCCGCAACTCGTCGAGATTCTTGCCCGACAGCCGGCCATAGCCGACGAAGTTCTGCACCGCGTAATAGACATCCCCGTTCCCGCCGACATAGGCGTAGCCACGCGCGATCAGGGTTTCGATCATCGCGATCATCTCGGCGATGGACTGCGTCGCCCGCGGCTCGATATCCGGACGCAGTACTTTCAGCGCGTCTTCGTCGGCGTGCATCGCATCGATGAAGCGCTCGGTCAGCGCTGCGGTCGACTCGCCGTTCTCCTGCGCGCGCCGAATGATTTTGTCGTCGATGTCGGTGATGTTGCGGACGTAGACGACCCGGTAGCCGGCATGACGCAGGTGCCGGACCACCGTGTCGAACACCACCATGACCCGGGCATGTCCGAGATGGCAGTAGTCGTAGACGGTCATGCCGCAGACATACAGCTTCACGAGGCCCGGTTCGATCGGTACCAACGGCTCCTTGCGGCGCGACAGGGTGTTGTAGATGCTCAGGCTCATGTCATTCGGACACGTAGGTGAACTCGGCCAGGCGGCGCCGGGCGCGCGCCGGATCGAGCAATTCGTAGATGCGGGCCAGTTCCGGGCCGTCGGTCCGGCCGGTCAGCGCGGCCCGCAGCGGCATGAACAACTGCTTGCCCTTGGCGCCGGAGAGGCGCTTGAGCGCTTCCAGGAAGGCCTTGTAATCGCGCGGCGCGGTCTGCGCGGCATCGAGTGCCGACAGGAAAAAGCCCTCGCCGGCCTGCTCTGCCAGCTGCGCCACCTCGGGCTCCCGATGAAGTTCATCGGCGAACAGGACGCGAGCCCATTGCTCGGCCTGCTCCGGGAAAACGCAGTTGCTGCGGACGATGTCCAGGTACTCGTCGTGGTGTTCTACCGGAACGACAATGCGCAGGTCCGGCGGCAGCCAGGACCACAACGCTGCGTCGTCCGCACTCCGGACGGCGAGCTGTTGCCAATGATCGAGATGGATCGGGTCGAAGCGGGCCGGCGATTTGCCCAGGCGCCGCACGTCGAAGCCCGACTTCAGCGAGGGCAGCGGGAGCAGTTCCTCACTGTCGTAATGGTGGCCGAGGCGCGCCAGCATGTTGAGTATCGCCGCCGGCAGGTAACCCTCCTGACGCATCTGGGAGATGCTGCGACTGCCGTTGCGCTTCGAAAGCGGCGCGCCGTCGTCACCCACGATCAGCGAGATATGCGCATAATCGGGCCGTGGCAGGGCCAGCGCCTGCAGGATCATCAGCTGACGCGGGGTGTTGGTCAGGTGATCCTCGCCACGCAGCACCAGATTGACGCCCATCAGCGCGTCGTCGACGGCGTTGCAGAAGAAGAATGCCGGCGTGTCGTCGGCCCTGCGGATGATGAAATCCCCGATGTCATCGGACGCGAACCGCTGCGGGCCGCGTACCTGATCGTCGAACTCGATGACCTCGCCCCTCGGAACCCGGAACCGCAGCGTCGGCTGGACGCCTTCCTGCAGACGCCGCGTCACGTCGGATGTAGACAGACGGCTGCATTTGCCGCTGTAGCGCGGCGGCCGACCGGAACTCAGCTGCACCTTGCGCGAGATTTCCAGCTCCTGCGGCGAGCAGAAGCAATAATAGGCACGGCCGCTCTGCTCCAGCTCTTCGTAATACTGACGATACACCTCGACCCGGCGGCTCTGAAAAAAGTTGCCCTCCGGCTCGGAGCTTGACGGTCCCTCGTCCCAGACCAGGCCCAGCCACTCGAGATCCTCCATCAGCGCCGCGACGAACTCGCGCCGGCTGCGTTCCAGGTCGGTATCTTCGATGCGGAGCAGGAACCGCTCACCGGCCAGCGCACTGAGCACGGCGGTGCGGGCGTTGCCCAGATGCATGAGTCCGGTGGGACTGGGCGCGAAACGTGTCTTTACCGACGTCATCGGGAAGGAGAAGAAGGGGCGGGATAAACGAGAGCCACTTTAGCAAGGGCTTACGAGGCCCCGCAAGCCGCGAGCGACGCAGTCGCGCTCCCGCTGCAGCACGTTGCAAGTCGGCCAGCGACCGGCAAACCCGTCCAGGCTAACGGAAAGCGGGGCGATCAGTGGCCCGAAGCGCTGCACCGCACGTTTCCGGGGCCGGGCTGGCGTGCTATTCTTCGCCCTGTTTCGCGGCATCGCTGTGCGCCGGCCGTCAGCGGGAAAGCAGGAAGTCCGCTCGGTCGCCAACCGTCACAGCAGAAACAGCACCGCTCCCGACCTCGTGAAGATACTGAGCGTCATTCTGTGGGCCCCGGTCGTCGGTGCGCTCCTAATCGCCTGCGTGCCGGCACAGCGGACCCGTATCGTCCGGGCCATCGCACTCGGTGCGGCCACCGCGACACTGTTTCTGGCCGCCAGCCTCCCGTTCTCGTTCGATAGCGCATCGGCCGATCTTCAGTTCTTCGAGCGCCGCGCCTGGAACCCCGCGATGGGCAGCTTCTACGCGCTCGGCGTCGACGGCATCTCGCTGCCGATGGTGCTGCTGTCCAGCCTGCTGTCACTGGTCGCGACGATCGCATCGTCGACCATCCACCGAAACGTCAAGGGCTATTGCATCTGGCTGCTCGCACTCGAGTTCGGGATGCTCGGCGTCTTCATGGCGCAGGACTGGGCTCTGTTCTACGTGTTCTGGGAACTGACGCTGATTCCGCTGTTCTTCCTGATCGACCTCTGGGGCGGACCCTACCGGCATAAGGCCAGCCTGAACTTCGTGCTGTACACGATGGGAGGCTCGGTGTTCATGCTGCTGGCCCTACTTGCCGTCTACAAGTCCTCGCCGGACAACTCGACGGCGATGGATTCGATGATCACGGCCGCCCGCGCACTGCCACCGGGGACGCAGTTGCTGGTCTTCGGCGGACTGTTGCTGGGCTTCGGCGTGAAGATGCCGCTGTTTCCCATCCATGGCTGGCTGCCGCTGGCGCATGTCGAAGCGCCGAGCCCGGTCAGCATCCTGCTGTCCGGGGCCTTGCTGAAGATGGGCGCCTACGGGCTGCTGCGAAGTTGCGAAATGCTCCCGGCGGCCGCCGTGGAGTTCCAGCCCTGGCTGCTCGCGATCGCGCTGATCACCGTCATCTACGGCGGCCTCATCGCCTGGCGGCAAACGGACCTCAAGGCGATGATCGCTTACTCATCGATCAGCCATATGGGGCTGGTGCTGTTCGGTATTGCCAGCCTGAACCTGACGGGTCTGCTCGGTGCCACACTGCAGATGAGCGCCCATGGACTGGTCGGCGGCGCGCTGTTCCTGCTGATCGGTCTGCTGTACGAGCGGACGCATACCCGCGAGATCGGTGATTACAGTTCACTGATCAAGGTCACACCGCGTTTCGCGGCCCTGACGACGCTGACCCTGCTGGCCGCCGTGGGTCTGCCGGGCAGTTTGAGCTTCGTCGCAGAGCTGCACGCGCTGATCGGCGGCATCCAGCGGTCCGGCTGGTGGACCCTGCTGCTGTCCATCGGCATCATCGTCAGCGCAGCCTATGCCTTTCGAACAATCGGCAATCTCTTTACCGGCCCGGTGCGCCCGGCGATGGCGGCGGTGGAGGATCTGCGCCCGGCCGAGCTGTTGGCAGCCGGCACGCTGGTCGCAGGCATCCTGGGCTTCGGCATCGCGCCCGCACTGCCGCTGGACCTGATTACCGCATCGGTCGCCCGGCTGAGCGCGATCTTCTGAACGTGCGAGGCCCATGAACGCAGCCGCGCCCTCACCGAGCCCACCGCCGGACTCGCACACTGCGACTCGGCAGCGTGTCGCCGAACTCGTCGACCACCTCGACCACATTCTGCCCGCTCAAGCGCCCTTGCTGGACTTCGTCCATCACAACACGCTGCATGGCTATCAGCACCTGCCGTTTGCACAGGCCCTGAGCGAGCTCGAGCGCCTCACCGGCGTCCGGGCCTACCCGTCCGAAACGGCCTTCCGGGCCTGGTACGCGGCGCAGCGTATCGAGCAGGAGGATCTCGATGCGGTACTGAGCCAGGCGACGGATCTGGAACCGGATACCGTCGTCCTGGAAATTGGGGCGACGAAGGTGCGTCGCCGTGAGCTGTACCGTCTCGCGATGGTCTATGGCATCGAGCCGACGACCCGAGAAGCACTGCGGTGGATGAGCCGGGAGAGCGGTATCTTCGATCGCATCATGGATGACATCCCCCCCGGGGCGCGTCACCGGCTGCTGCAAGCCATCAAGACCGAAACCATTCCGTCAGCGGGACCCGTGCCCGCTCCGCGCACCTTCGTCCGCGCCCTCTGGGCAGCCTGTGCCGAAAAGCTTGGATTGGCGGCGGCCGGCCTGGATCCGGAGGGGGCGCTCGATCCGATGATCGACGAGGTCCCGGGGTTGCCGCCCAAGGAGTCCGTCATTGCCGACCGGGAGGCAGAGCAGCTCAGCCGGGTGGGACTTGCGCTGGACCAGGTCGGCAAAACCCTCAGCCTGCCGGCGCTGATCGGCGAGTTGACGGGGCAGAGCGCCATCGAGGCCCTGCGCCCTGACCTGATCCGCCTGTGTGCCGCCTTTCTGGACGAAGGTGTCGCGGCCTGGCAACCGACGAACCGCCGCGACGGCCTCTACGCGGTCTGGCGGGACTCGGTCGCACGAGGCCTGTCGATCCGACCGTCTGCGCTGCGCCCGAACGAACTTCCCACCGATGCGCTAGCCGCGATCGCGTCGGAACTGACGCGTCTTGGATTGCCCGAGGACCGCTGGGGCGGCTATCTCGCACGCGTCGCACTGGAGCTGCCGGGATGGGCAGGCCTGATCAATTGGCGTGGCCGGCACGCCGATTACCCCGCGAACACGGCGGCGCCCGCAAGTCTGGCCGATTTTCTGGCCGTGCGGCTGATACTGGACCGGTTCTGGTGCGACCGACTGTGTCAGGAAATCTGGGCGATCGAGGCGACACTTCCGGCTATACGCCGGTTTTTCCTGACGCATGCGGACGAGTTTTCGCTGCGGCGCGCACTGTACGGCGGGACCTTGGCCGAGGATCTCGCCGATGCAGTCCATCGCCTCATCGCCACGCCCGAGCCGACCGACCGGACCCGGCGGCAGTGGCAGGAGATCGGACGGCTGCACGACGCCCGACAGGGTAAGGACAGCGCCACGCCGCGCGCTCCCCAGGGACCGCATGAGAACGTCTGGCGCCTGTTTCGTCTGGCCCAGCACCTGGGGTTGACCGCCACCGAGGTTGGGACATTGCCGAAAATGCAGATCGAGCGTTTGCTGCGGCTGCTCGACGATTTCACACCGCAGCGCCGCGCCAATCTGTGGCTGCTGGCCTACGAACGGAACTACCGGCAACGGATCTTCCTGGCTTTGTCGGACAATCATGGCCAGGGCCGCTGGCAGCGCCGCGAGCACGCCCCGGACGTGCAGATCGTGTGCTGCATGGACGACCGGGAGGAAAGTCTCCGCCGACATCTGGAGGAGCGGAATCCGCGCGTGGAAACCTTCGGCGCCGCCGGCTTTTTCGGTGTGCCCATGTACTGGCAGGGCCTAGACGACACGCGGAAGACCCCGCTGTGCCCGGTCGTCGTGACACCTACCAACGAAGTGCATGAACTGCCACGAGCCGACGAGGCAAAGCGTCACCGCGCCCACCGCCGCTGGCATCGGCTTCGCACCTTGCGCGACGATCTGCTGCAGCACGAACTCCGCCGCAACCTCGTGTCCTCCTCGCTGCTGATCGATGCGCTGGCGCCGGGCTATCTGTTGGGCCTCGCGGCGAAAATCGGCGCTCCCGGTACCTTCCAGCGGTGGGCCAGGGCGGCTGCCTCGGCCCTGATTGCCCCGGTGCGCACGACGGTAACCGTTACCGCCGTTCAGGGAGAGGCACCACGGCTGGGATTCACCGACGAGGAACAGACCAACCGTATCGAAGCCTTCCTGCGCAACATCGGCCTGATCGACCACTTTGCCCCGCTCGTGGTCCTGCTGGGCCATGGGTCGAACAGCGAGAACAACCCGCACTTGGCAGCCTACGACTGCGGCGCCTGCAGCGGACGCCACGGCGGACCGAACGCGAGAGCCTTCGCGGCCATGGTCAATCGTCCGCAGACCCGACAAAGCCTGGCGGAGCGAGGCATCACGATTCCCGACGGAACCTGGTTCGTCGGCGCCGAGCACGACACCTGCAACGACGCCGTGCACTGGTTCGATGTCGAGGATTTGCCGCCCGTACTGCGCCCCGTGCAGCACGCCTTTCGCAAGGAACTGGACCTGGTCTGTCGCCTGTCCGCCCAGGAGCGCTGCCGCCGCTTCGCCTCGGCACCGCGCACGCCTGATCCCGGTCAGGCTCTGGCTCATGTCGGAAAGCGGTCCGCCGACTTCAGCCAGATACGCCCTGAGCTCGGACATGCGACGAACGCGGCGGCCTTCATCGGACGACGCGCGATGAGCCAGGGCGTTTTTCTCGACCGCAGAGTCTTCCTGATCTCCTACGATCCGACGGCGGACGACGACGGATCGTTGCTCGAGGGAATCCTGCTGGCGGTCGGACCCGTCGGGGCGGGCATCAACCTCGAATACTATTTCTCGACCGTCGCGGCCGATCAGCTCGGCTGCGGCAGCAAGGTACCGCACAACGTAACCGGGTTCTTCGGCGTCATGGACGGGGCGTTCAGCGACCTGCGGACCGGACTGCCGCGCCAGATGACCGAGATCCATGAACCCATGCGGCTGCTGATGGTCGTCGAGCAAAGGCCCGAGGTCCTGACCGCGATCTGTGAACGCCAGGCGCCTCTGCGGGAGTTGATCGCCAACGGCTGGATCGTCCTTGGCTGCCGGCATCCGCTCGACGGCTCGCTATGGCTGTTCGAGGACGGCTCCGGCTTCGTGCACTGGCGGCGACCCCAGGGTCAGACGCCGGTGTGCGCGGGCTCGGCCGATTGGTACTCAGGCCACACCGAGCCCTTGCCTCCGGCCCTGATTCGCGCGGATGCCGCAGCGGCGGAGAACCCGCGCCATGCTTGAAGCCCTGGCTGCCGGCATTCCCCTCTTTCCGCTCGTGGCCGCGCTGCTGATCGCAGCCGGGATGATCTCCGGACGATTGGGCGGAGAAGCCGGCGAGTGTTACACACGCCGCCTTGCCCTGGGCGCCGCGATGAGCTCGGCCATCGCGCTGCTGATCGTCATCGGCCTGCGCACCCGCGTAGCCATGCTGCCGCACCTGCGCCTGGGCACCTGGATCGCCAGCGGCCGGCATCGGATCGACTGCAGCCTCACACTGGACGCGCTCAGTCTGAGCTTCGCGATGCTGATCCTGCTGCTCGGTATCGCGGTGTTGCGCTTTTCGGGCAGCTACATGCACCGTGAGCCGGGTTTCCACCGCTACTTTCTGGTGATGAGCCTGTTCATCGGAGCGATGCTGATCCTCGCTCTCGGCGGCAACGGCCTGTTGACTTTCGCCGGCTGGGAAATTGCCGGCGTCTGTTCCTTCCTGCTGATCGGCTACACCCATGAGCGGCCGGTGGCCGTCGCAAATGCCAGCCGCGCCTTCCTCACCAACCGTGTCGGCGACATCGGCTTCCTGCTCGGACTGCTGCTGGCGGTGGTCTGGATCGGCGATCTGGAATGGCCGAAGCTGTTGCACGCGGCGCGCAAACTGCAGCCGCTCGCCGCCACCGGGCTGGCCTTGTGCTTTCTGCTGGCGGCCGCAGTCAAGTCGGCGCAGTTACCCTTCACTCCCTGGGTCACCCGGGCCATGGAGGGTCCGACCCCATCCAGCGCACTGTTCTACGGCGCGGTGATGATCCACGCCGGCGCCTTTCTGGTGCTACGCCTGCAACCGCTGTTCGAGCACTCGGTGCCGGCCATGTCCTGCCTGGTGGCGGTGGGCGCGCTGACGGCCTGCTACGGCTTTTTGACCGGTCTGACCCAGACCGACGTCAAGTCCTCGCTGATTTTCGCGACGGTTGCCCAGATCGGGTTGATCTTCCTGGCCTGCGGTCTTGGCTGGTGGACCTTCGCCACCGTGCATTTGTTCGCGCATGCCGTCGTGCGCGGTTTCCAGTTCCTGTCGGCACCGTCGTTGATGCACCGTGTCGCGGCGCGTCCAATGCGGCCGGTGCCCGCCTTTCTGGCTCACCGTCCCGGCCTTTACCATGCGGCCCTGCAGCGCTTCTGGATCGAAGCGGCCACCGACCGCTGGATCGTTGCCCCGGTGCAGCGCATCGCCGCCGATGTCGAGCGTTTCGACCGGGAGGTGGTCGAGCGCATCGTCGGCTTGCCGGTACCCGCGCTCGGCAGTTTATCGTCGGCCGCAGCCTGGGAGGAAAGCCGGCTGGCCGCGACGGGCGGCTCGGGACCGGACGCGCGCGAAGCCGGCGGCGTGATCCGCTGGATGGCCCATCAACTCGCGGTGGCGCTGCACTGGTTCGAGGAGAAACTGGTGCTGCAGGGGGTTGGAGCCGACCTCTGGAAGGGTTTCCGGCGCTTCGGTCAGCGTCTACGCGCGGTTGACGAAGCCCTTTGCCGGCCGCGGTATCTGATCCTGCTGGTGATCGCCACGCTGTTGTCCGTGAAGTAAACGAGATGACCGTCGCCGAAATTGGCTGGAAGACCCAGGCCGCATTGCCCGTGCTCAGCGCGCTGATCGCCACGCCCGTGGCCGGGTCTATCGTCGCGCTGCTGACCCGCAGTGGACGCCAGGCCGCGCTCGCCGGTCGGGTGACCAGCGCCGTCGAGATCGGGCTGGCCGTCATGCTGGCCTGGCGTTTCGACCGCTCCGTCGATGCGCTGCAGTTCGTGGAACAAGAGCGGCTCCTCGGACTGTTGCCTTTCCACCTCGGCGTCGACGGCATCAGCCTGCTGTTCGTACTGTTGGCCGCGCTGCTGCCATCTCTGCTCGTGCTCTACGAGGAAATCGTCCACGAACGCCCGCCAGGCCGTTATATCGCGCTGGTACTGGCCTGGCAGGCCCTGCTGATGGGCTTGTTGCTGTCCCTGAATCTGCTGCAGTTCTGGCTGTTGGCCTGCCTCGAAGTGCTGCCGCCCTTGCTCATCCTGAGGCACTGGAGCACCGGCGACGACAAGCGCACGCCGACGCGTCTGTACGGCCTGTTCCAGAGTGGCGGGCTGCTGATGCTGCTCTCGGGAGTGCTGCTGCTCGGCTGGAACCATGTCCGGATGGCGGACCACTGGTCGCTCGATTACCGCGATCTGCTGGCGGTACCCATCGCCGACTCCTGGCAGAACTACGCCTTCGTGCTGCTGTTCTACGGATTTGCCGTGCGGCTGGCACAGTTCCCGTTCCACGGATGGCTGCCACCCGTCGCACAGCACGGCACGCTGGCCACCGTGCCGGTGTTGGTCGTCGGGATCAAGATCGGCCTGTACGGCCTGCTACGCTTCGTACTGCCGCTGCTGCCGAATGCCGTGCTCAACTGGCAGAACTTCGTCGTGGGGCTGGGGGTCGCCGGGATCTTCTACGGTGCCGGTCTCGCGTTGATGCAGTTGGGTCTGCGGCGTCTGCTCGCCTTTTCGGCCATCAGCCAGACGGGCATGCTGCTGGTGGGCGTGTTCACGCTCGATCGGGAGGGACTGACCGGAACGCTGCTGCTGTCGGCCAACTTCGGTCTGGCAGCAAGCGGGCTGCTGTTCGCGACCGGGCTGGTGCACCGTCGCGCCGGATCGACGCTGCTGCCCCGACTGGGGGGCATGTTCGAAGCGATGCCGCTGCTCGGCATCACGTTCCTGCTCGCGGCCTTGAGTACGATGGCCATGCCCGGGACCCCCGGATTCGATGCCGCGCATCTGCTGCTCGACGGCGCCATCGGGGCCAGCGACTGGGGCATCGCCGCAGCGGTCGCGCTGGGGAACGTGCTGACCGCCGCGTTCCTGTTATGGGCTTTCCAGCGTATCTTCCTGGCCGAACGGAAGCGGCCGGCGGCCTGCCGGCCCGGCATCCCGCTGACACGGCCGGAGTGGCTGCTCGCCTCGATCGTGTGCCTGGCGCTGCTCGCCATCGGCTTTCACACGGAGCCCTGGGTCGCCATCGTCAGCAAATCGGTGGGCGGTCTGACAGCCGCTTACGCAGCACCGACGCACGGACCCTTACCGTGAGCGGCGCCCTGAATCCACCGTACGTCAAAGCCACGGATCCGCATTGATGGTTACCGGCTTGCCCCTCATTTCCCTATTGATCGCGTTCCCTTGCGTGAGTGCCGCCGCGCTGCTGCTGGTGAGAGAGCCCCATGCGGCCAGGGTCTGGGCACTCGTCGCGGCACTATGCGAGGTGCTGCTCGCGGGCTTGGTGCTGTTTTCCTTCGACGGCCAGTCGGACAAGTTCCAGTTCGTTGAACAGCACGCGTGGATCCCCAGCCTGCAGATCGACTACCTGGTTGGGCTCGACGGCTTGTCGGTGTTGTTTCCGGCCTGCACTGCCCTGTTGACCGTCGCCGTCATCGTCGGCTCGTGGACCAGCGTGCCCTCGATGGCCCGGCTGTATTTTGCGCTGATCCTGATGCTCGAAGGCATGACGATCGGAATCTTCTCCGCGCTCGACACCGCGCTGTTCTTCCTGTTCTGGGAGCTGAGCCTGGTACCGATCTACTTCCTGGTGAGTCTGTGGGGCTCGGGCCCCCGGCGGCGCTTCGTGGCCACGCAATACGCGCTGTACATGCTGATCGGCGGCATTCCAATCCTCTTCGCCTGTATCATCCTGGCGCTGCAGCATGCGACCAGCGACGATTTGCCCATCCCTGCGGGGCTGACGTTCAACTACCTGTCGCTGTTGTCGACACCCGCGGACACGGTCACTCAGACTCTCGTGTTCGTGCTGTTCTTGCTCGGCTTCGGGATCAAGATCCCGCTCGTGCCGTTCCACAGTTGGCTGCCCGGCATCGCGATGGAGGGGCCCGCCGGGTTGACCGCAATGATCACCGGTATCAAAGTCGGCGCCTATGGATTGCTCCGCCTGGGCATCCCCTTGGCACCGGAAGCCGCGCTCCATTTCGCCCCCTGTTTGACCGGGCTCGGCATCGTCGGCGTGTTTTATGGCGCGCTTTTAGCCTTGCGGCAACACAACCTGCGTACACTGCTGGCCTACGCGAGCATCAGCCATGTAGGGCTGGTTGTCGTCGCGATGTCGATCATGAACCTGTATGGGATCCAGGGCGCGGTGTTTCAACTCGTCAATTTCAGCCTGGTGTCCGGCGGACTCTTTCTGGTCGCCGGGTGCCTGCAGCAGCGTCTGGGCTCGACCGACCGGGTCCATCTCGGCGGGCTGGCCAGCCCGATGCCGCTGCTGACCGGCTTTGCATTCCTGTTCCTGGTGGCCGGGATCGGCATCCCAGGGACCAACGGCTTCATCGCCGAATGGCTGATGCTGCTGGGGATCTTCGAACACCATGGCGGTCTCAGTCTGGCCCTGCTGGTCGGCACCGTGCTCAGCGCAACCTATTCCTTTGGCTTTTTCCGGGTGGCCTTTCTCGGCCCTGGGATTCGACCCGGGGTCAGGCAGGCCCAGGATCTACGTCCTCGCGAACTGTTGCTGTTTGCCGGTCTCGCCGTGCTCGTAATCTGGCTGGGCGTGTACCCGCGCCCGCTGATCGCTACGCTGGATGCCGCGGCCGCGACGTGGGTCAAACAGGTTGGCGGCGGGCTCCTGGAGCAGCCCAGTCAGTTCGCGTCGGCCGCGCTGAACGATTGATGGTTTCGATACGATCCTATATAAAGGACTTTGGACAGCCGCTGTTGCCTGTTGGGATGGCAATACCTCGCAGCATCCGGCGATGCCAAACTGCGACCGGCTCGTAAACTACGGAGAAATCACGTGAAGGCTTTCGAAAGACTATTGCTAGAAAACAAGGCCTGGGTGGACGAGAAGGGCATCCAGGAACCCGAATTTTTCCGCCGACTGTCAAGGGAGCAGCGGCCGGATACGCTGTGGATCGGGTGCGCGGACAGCCGGGTTCCGGCCGAGATCATCGTCAATGCTCAGCCGGGCGAGATCTTCGTGCACCGGAACATCGCGAACCAGATCATCATGACCGATTTCAACAGCCTGAGCGTGTTGCAATACGCCGTCGACGTGCTTAAGGTCAGCGACGTGATCGTCTGCGGGCACTACGACTGCGGGGGCGTCAAGGCGGCGCTCAGCAAACAGAGCCCCGAACTCGTGGTCGTGAACAAATGGCTCATGCACATCAAGGATGTCTACCGATTGCATCGGGATGATATCGAGAACTACGCGACTGACAAGGAGAAAGCCAATCGCCTCGTCGAACTGAATGTCATCGAACAAGTTGTCAAGCTGACGCACACCTCGATCATTCAGCAGGCCTGGCGCCAGCACAATCGCCCCGTTCTGCATGGTTGGGTCTACGGCCTGGACGATGGCATGCTCAAGCAGCTGATCATGCTGCCGCCCGACACCCCGATCGAACCGATCTACCAGTACACCGAGACACTCCTGGCGTGAATGCCGGCGGACTCTGCGCAGCTTACCGAGAGCGGCACTGAGCGCGCGGATGACCCACGACGGTCCTTTGGAGCAAGCCGATGAAAGCGATCGAACGATTACTGCTGGAAAACAAGGCGTGGGCGGAAGAACACCTGTCAGCCGATCCGGAATTCCTGAACAAGCTGGGAATCGAACGGGAATGTGAAATCTTCTGGATCGGGTGTTCGGACAGCCGGGTACATGCCGATGAGATCACGAACAGCGAACCAGGCAGCATCTTCGTCCACCGGAATATCGCCAACAGCGTGATGACGACCGACATCAATCTGTTGAGCGCGCTGGAATATGCGGTCGACGAACTGCGTATCCGCCATGTCATCGTGTGCGGCCATTATGAATGCGGTGGCGTGCGCGCCGCCTTGAGAAAGACCCGTCCCGGACAATTCCTGCTGAACAAGTGGCTGAAGCAAATCAAGGACGTGTACCGCTTGCACCGGGCCGAGCTGGACGCCCTTGCGACGGAACACGAACGACAGCGGCGTCTCGTCGAGCTCAACGTGATCGAGCAGATCCATAACCTGGCGCAGACCTCGACCATCCAGCGCGCCTGGACGACCCGCAAGGCGCCGGAGCTGCATGGCTGGGTTTACGGCCTCGACGATGGCATCATTCGCGAGATCGCCCACATGGATGCCGACACCCCCCTCGATCCGCTCTACGAGTTCGAACTCGGTCCGCTGGCCTGACGCATTGTCCTCATTCACGCACTTTTGCCCTATGTCATACTTGAAACACTCACACTTGCCTTTACTGCCCCTGCTGGGGCTCCTGATTTCAACTCCGCTGGCCGCCAAGGAAACCCCCAAGATGACCGAACCGACCCAAGTCAAACTCGAAACGAGCCTGGGCACCATCACGGTGCAACTGGACAGTGCCAAAGCACCGGCTTCCACCGAGAATTTCATCGCCTACGTGAAGAGCGGGCATTACGACGGCACGATCTTTCATCGCGTCATCCCGGGGTTCATGGCGCAGGGCGGAGGTTTTACGGCCGACTTCAAGCAAAAGCCGACTAATGCACCGATCAAGAACGAGGCCGACAACGGTCTGAAGAACAAGCGCGGCACGATCGCGATGGCGCGTACCTCGGATCCCCATTCGGCCACCGCCCAGTTCTTCATCAACTATGTCGACAATGGCTTCCTGGACTACAAGAGTTCGACCCCGTCGGGGTGGGGCTATGCCGTATTCGGAGAGGTGACCGACGGGATGGACGTAGTCGATCAGATGGCCAAGGTACCGACCGGACCCGGCGGACCGATGCCAACCGATGTACCCAAGACAGCCATCGTGATCCAGAAAGCGACGGTCGTCACGCCCTGACCGTCCCTCCCTCTTGCATTCCTTCGCACTAGGCGTTGGTCCCCGAGCGGGGTGGTGACCCGGCTCAAGTCTTCGGCCGGCGCGCCGCCCATCGCAGGGTGGCCCCGGCCGTTGCCCTTTACCCGATCTACCGTCTTTGCTTGCGTGCGGTCGACGAAACTGCTATTTATACGCAATTTTTCGAGGCGCTTCAGGAGTCGAGCATGTCGAACGGTAACGCAACAGCCCCTCAGGTGGCTCCTTTCAGCTGTGTTCCGTACCAGCCGTCGGAAGGCGAAGAATATATGAGCGAAGGGCAGGTCGAGCATTTCCGCAAGATCCTGCACCAATGGAAAGACGAGTTGATGCGTGAAGTCGACCGTACCGTCCATCACATGCAGGACGAGGCGGCCAACTTCCCGGATCCGAACGACCGGGCAACGCAGGAATCCGAATTCAGCCTCGAACTGCGGACGCGGGATCGCGAGCGCAAGCTGATCAAGAAGATCGAGGAATCGCTGGAGAACCTCGAACGCGGGGAGTATGGCTACTGCGAAACGTGCGGCGTCGAAATCGGCCTGCGGCGCCTCGAAGCGCGTCCTACCGCGACCCAGTGTATCGACTGCAAGACGCTCGACGAACTGCGCGAACGACAACTTGGTTGATCAACGGCAGCCGCCCGGCTGCCCTGCACCATCCCGCTGCAAACCGCCACTCGCCCTCTGACCACCCGTTATCTGGGACGTTTTGCGCCCTCGCCTTCCGGACCTCTTCATCTAGGCTCCCTCTATACCGCGCTGGCCAGCTTCCTGCAGGCGAAGAGCCAGGGCGGGCAGTGGATGCTGCGCATCGACGACATCGATCCGCAGCGATCCCGGGCGTCGGCGGCCGACGCCATACTGCGAACCCTGGAAAGCTTCGGTCTGCTGTGGGATGGGGAGGTGGCGTTCCAGAGCCGGAACACCGGGCGCTATGCCGAGGCCCTCACGCAGTTGCAGGCGATGTCGCTGCTTTTCCCCTGCACCTGTTCCCGCAAATCCCTGACGGCGAATGCTGACTTGGCCGTCTACCCGGGGCATTGCCGAAGCAAGACTCTGGACGGGACGGAGGGCGCGTTTGCGCTGAGAATCAGGGCAGCCGATACGACCGTCTCGTTCATCGACCGTCTGCAGGGGCCCTTCGAACAAAATCTGGCGACCGACGTCGGGGATTTCGTGGTCAGGCGCCGGGATGGCGTCGTCGCCTACCATCTGGCGACAGTCCTGGACGACCATGAGGCCGGCATCACCGACGTCATGCGCGGCATCGACCTGCTGTCGTCTACCCCGCGACAGATCTACCTGCAGCGCTTGCTGGGGCTGTTCAGCCCGGCCTATTGTCACGTCCCGATACTCGTCGACCACCAAGGCCGAAAACTGAGCAAGAGCACCCGCGCGACGGCCGTCGACCTCCGTAGCCCGGGGCCGACCTTGCACCGCTTGCTGTGCTGGCTAAATCAAACGCCTCCGGCCGAACTGGCGCGCGAACCCGTCGGAGTGATCGTCGAATGGGCCCTGCAGCATTGGGACCCGACCCTGCTGACCGGCCGGGTGTTCATCGCACTGGAGGACCGGGCGCCCGAGGCGCTTTAGAAGTCCGAGACCCGGACGATCATGCGCAGACAACGCGTTAGCCGTTGCTGTCTCCCGGCGGCAACAAGCGCAGCAGGCGCTTCTCCAGATCGCTGGAAGCACGGCCCCGGCATAGCGCGTGCGGCAAAACGGTGATTCCCGGTGCGCGCCAGCGTGATCGCCGTGGCTTTGTACTGACCAAATCGCTCATCCGGAGCTTAGTTGCCGGCCACCGTCATCGTGTCGATAAGAATCGATCCAGTCCGCGTGTTGCCGCGGGCGTCGACGTCGCTGCCGATCGCCTGAATGCCCTTAAACATCGAGCGCAAATTGCCGGCGATCGTGATTTCCTCGACGGGATACTGGATCACGCCGTTCTCCACCCAGAACCCGGCCGCACCGCGCGAGTAGTCGCCTGTCACGATGTTTACGCCCTGCCCCATCATCTCGGTTACGAGCAGCCCGCTCCCCATTGCCTTCAGTAACTCGGGCAGGTCCAACGCCCCTGGCTCGACCGTCAGATTGTGCACGCCCCCGGCGTTGCCCGTGCTCTTCAGGCCAAGCTTGCGCGCGGAGTACGTGCTGAGCACGTAGGATTGCAACACGCCCTGCGAGACCAGGTCGCGCGGGTAGGTCGCAACGCCTTCCGAATCGTAGGGCACGCTGCCGAGCGCCCGCGGCAGATGAGGCTGTTCGTGAATCCGCACGAATTCGGGGAAAATCGGCTTGCCGAGACAGTCCAGCAGGAAACTGGATTTGCGATAAAGGTTGCCGCCGCGTATCGCTGCGATGAAGTGGCCAAGCAGACTGCTCGCGATGTCCGCCGCGAAAACGACAGGACACTGCCGAGTCGTCAGACTCCGCGCGCCGAGACGACCCAGCGTTCGCTCGGCGGCCTTGCGGCCGACCTCCGCCGCGGCTTCCAGATCCTGCGGGGCACGCGCCACGGTCCACCAGTCATCGCGCTGCATCTGGCCATCGCGCTGCCCGATCACCGAGCAACTCAGACTGTGTCGGCTGCTGGCATAGCCGTGCATGAAGCCCAGCGTATTCCCGAGCATGCGGACGCCCTGAAACGTGTCGAGGCTTGCCCCATCCGAGTTGCTGATTTCGGGATCGAAGCCACGCGCGGCATTCTCGCATTCCGTGGCGATACGGATGGCGCCATCGGCATCGAGGTTCCAGGGATGAAACACGTCGAGTTCGGGAAACTCCCGCGCCAGTGTGTCCGCATCCGGGAGACCCGCATAGGGGTCCTCCGCGGCATACTGTGCGATGCGACACGCGGCTGCGACAGTATCCGCGACGGCCTTCGGGCTCAGGTCGGTCGAACTGGCCGAGCCCTTGCGATGACCGAAGTAGACGGTCACGCCGAAGCCCTGACTGCGGTGATATTCGATCGTCTCCACCTCACCCATACGCACCGCGACCGAGAGCCCGCGATCCACGCTGACGGCCGCTTCGGCACCGCTCGCGCCACGCTCTGCGGCGCTGTCCAGCGAGCGTCCGATCAGTTCAGCCAGTTCATCGAGCCGCTGACTTTCGGTGCCGGGCCCCGCATCGCCCTTCAATTCCTGACGTCCGACGCTCAAACCGAGGTCCCTCCCACGGTAAGTCCGTCCACCCGCAGCGTGGGCTGGCCCACCCCGACCGGCACGCTCTGCCCGTCCTTGCCGCAGGTTCCGACACCGCTGTCCAGGGCCAGATCGTTCCCGACGAGGCTGACCCGGGTCAGCACGTCGGGACCATTCCCGATCAAAGTGGCGCCCTTCACGGGCCGGCCGATCCGACCGTTTTCGATCAGATAGGCTTCACTGGCGGAGAACACGAACTTCCCCGAGGTGATGTCTACCTGCCCGCCGCCGAAATTCTTCGCGTAGAGGCCATGTTGCACCGACTCGATGATCTCCTCCGGCGGCGTTGCGCCTGGCAGCATGTAGGTGTTGGTCATGCGGGGCATCGGCAGATGAGCATAGGATTCCCGCCGCCCATTGCCGGTGGGGCGCACTCCCATCAGCCGCGCGTTCAGTTTGTCCTGCATGTAGCCGCGCAGAATACCGTTCTCGATCAGCGTGGTGCACTGCGTCACCGTACCCTCGTCGTCGATGTTCAGGGAGCCGCGACGACCGGGTAGTGTGCCGTCATCCACCACGGTGCACAGGGGCGACGCCACACGCTCCCCTACCCGACCACTGAAAGCCGAGGTGCCCTTCCGGTTGAAATCCCCTTCCAGACCGTGCCCTATGGCCTCGTGCAAAAGCACGCCGGGCCAGCCCGGACCGAGCACGACGGTCATCGTCCCTGCCGGCGCCTCGCCGGCTTCCAGGTTCACCAGTGCGAGTCGTACGGCTTCCCGCACGTAGCCGGACGCGCGGTCACCGTCGAGAAAGTACCGATAATCGGCCCGGGTACCGCCGCCGGAGGATCCCTGCTCGCGGCGACCGTCCTGCTGCACGATCACACTGACATTCAGACGCACCAGGGGGCGAACGTCACCGTGCATCGCGCCGTCGCGATCCAGCACCAAAACGGCGGAACTGCCGCCGGATAGACTGACGATGACCTGCTCGACCCGCGGGTCTAGCCGGCGCGCTTCGGCATCCAGACGCCGCAGCAGGTCAATCTTGTCCTGCTCGCTCAGGGAAGGTATGGGATCGATGGGCAGATAGAGGCGCGGCGGCGTTTCCCGCGCTTCGACGCGACTGGGACCGCTGGCACCGGCAACCGCAATCGCCCGGGCGTTGCGCGCGGCCTCGATCAAGGTCGGCAGGGCAATTTCGTCGCTGTAGGCAAAACCGGTCTTCTCGCCGGAGACCGCGCGCAGACCGGCGCCTTGATCAATGCTGTGCGAGCCCTCCTTGACCATGCCGTCTTCGAGCGCCCATGACTCGTATCGCGACTGCTGCAAGTAGATGTCGGCATCATCGATAGCCGCACCCAGCATGGTCGCCATTACGCGATCAAGGTCACTTGCACCGAGCGCAAGCGGGTCGAGGATCAGTCGCCGGGCGACGTCGAGAGATTCGTTGGTCATGCGCAAGAGGGGTCAGCTAAGGGAATGGGGAGCAAGAACCGGAGCCCGCGTCAGCGTCATCACAATCGCCGGTGCGTCAGAACGGGGAACGCGGTGCGGACCTTTTCGAGGCGTTCGCGGTCGATTTCAGCACAGACGACACCCGAACCGGAGGCCAGGGAAGCGAGCGTCTTGCCCCACGGGTCGACGATCATGCTGTGACCGTAGGTCTCCCGGCCATTGACGTGGAAACCGCCCTGATTCGCGGCGATGGTGTAGCAGAGGTTTTCGACCGACCGCGCGCGAACCAGCAAGTCCCAATGCGCGGCGCCCGTCTGCGCCGTGAAGGCGGCCGGGACAACCAGCAGGTCGAGGCCGGTCTCGGCCATTTGGCGAAACTGCTCGGGAAACCTGAGGTCGTAGCAAATCGCCACGCCGATACGCCCGAACGGCGAATCCAACACCACAGAATTCTGCCCGGCATCGATAGTCGACGACTCGCGGTAGCTTTCGTCGGAACCCGGCAAGTCAACATCGAACAGATGGATTTTGTCGTAACGTCCCACACGCTGGCCGCGATCGTCGTAGACCAGACAGGAGGCCCACACCTTCCCTGCGCTAGCCTTGATCGGCATCGTACCGCCAAATAGCCAAATCTTCAGCCGTTCCGCGGTGCGGGACAGAAAGTCCTGAATCGGCCCTTTGCCAGCCTCCTCGGCGACAGCGAGTTTGTCGGTTTCCGACATCCCCATCAGCGCGAAATTCTCCGGTAGCACGACGACCCGGGCTTTCTGCGCGGCAGCCGACTCGATCAGACGTTCGGCCTCCAGTAGATTCGCGCCGACGTTCGGGCTCGACGCCATCTGCACCGCGCCACATATCACTCGCTGCATTGATCAATCCTCTCCTTCACATGTTCCCCGACCCGCCGTAACCCATGTTGTGGCTCGGGCCGAACGATTCCTTTGGCCGATGCGCCGCCACGCCCGACCCGTTTCCAGAAGAACTGGACCGGGGCTTAAGGCTTTCCGGTTAGGTTCTTCCTGCCGAGTGTAACATCCCAAACTCAGGCCCCATCGCATGAACGCCGAAGGGCAACCAAGGCGGTTCACCACAGCGCCCGCTTCCTGCTTGGCGGCATGCTTAACGTCGAGTCTCGCTCGGCTCAGGGAACCGCCGGAACTGACCAAGCTACTTTTCCCGGCCCTTCGCTTAGAGCAGGACGACGTCGTACTGTTCCTGCGTATACTGGCTTTCGGCCCGGAACTTGATTTGCACGCGGAGAAACGCCTCAAGTTCCGACAGCATGTCGGCTTCTTCATCGAGCAGGCGCCCCACGACTTCGTTCGACGCCAAAACCAGCAGTTCCTGTACGTTGTACTGGCGGACTTCGCGGATGATCTCGCGGAATATCTCCAGGCAAGTCGTCTCTGCCGTCTTCAGCACTCCACGACCGCTGCACGCGGGGCAGGTTTCGCAGAGGGTGTGTTCCAGACTCTCCCGTGTCCGTTTGCGGGTCATTTCGACCAGACCGAGGGACGACACCTCGCTGATGGTATTCTTCGCGTGGTCCTTCTCCAGGCTTTTCTCGAGCGCCTGCAGCACTTGCTGCTTGTGCTCTTCGTCCTTCATGTCGATGAAGTCGATGATGATGATCCCGCCGAGATTGCGCACCCGCAATTGCCGCGCGATCGCTTGTGCGGCCTCGAGATTGGTCTTGAAAATGGTTTCCTCGAGATTCCGACCACCGACGAAGGCGCCCGTGTTGACGTCGACCGTCGTCAGCGCTTCGGTCTGATCGAAGATGAGATAACCGCCCGACTTCAGCGCAACCCGCCGTTCCAGCGCCTTCTGGATCTCGCTCTCGACCCCGTACAGGTCGAATAGTGGACGTTCGCCGGCGTAATGCTCGACGAGCGGCGCCATCTCCGGCGTGAACTCCCGCGCGAACTTCACCATGCGCGCGAAACTCTCGCGCGAATCGACGCGAATCTTTTCCACTTTGGCGCGATGCAGATCCCGGAGCACGCGCATGACCAGCGGCAGGTCCTCGTGCAGCAAAGTCTTGAACTTGGCTGTACGGGCCCGCTGTGCGATCGAGTTCCACAGTTTGATCAGGAACAGCATGTCGGCGCGCAGCGCCGCTTCGTCGACGCCTTCGGCCGCCGTGCGGGCGATGAAGGCGCCAGTGCCATGTTCTTTCTGGAAGGTTTCGACACAAGCCCGCAAGCGAGCTCGCTCGCGCTCGCACTCCACGCGCTGGGATACGCCGCAGGTCTTCGCATTGGGCATATACACCTGGTAGACGGACGGCAGCGAGATGTCCGTCGTCAGTCGCGCGCCCTTGGTGCCAAGGGGATCCTTGACCACCTGGACCACCAGTTCCTGCCCCTCCTGGAACACGCGCTCGATGGCATCGTCGACAGCGCGTTCTCGTTCGGGCTGGCTCAGGTCCGACAGGTGAAGAAATGCAGCACGTTCGAGGCCGATATCCACGAATACGGCTTGCATGCCGGGCAAGACGCGGCAGATCTGCCCCTTGTAAATGTTGCCGACCAGCCCGCGTTTGCGCCGTCGCTCGATCAGAACCTCCTGCAGAACGCCGTTCTCGACGATCGCCACGCGGGTTTCGGGCGGCGTCACGTTGATCAGGATCTCGTCGCTCATGGGCCATAAAGCTCCGCGCCCAACAGGACGCATGATGCGATGCCGACCTCGGCCAGCAGTGCAGCGGTTTCGAAAAGGGGCAGTCCCATGACTCCGGAGAAACTTCCTTCCAGACGGCGGATGAACAGGCTGCCACGTCCCTGGATCGCATAGGCCCCGGCCTTGTCGACCGGTTCTCCGCTGGCCCAATACGCTTCGATCTCACCGTCCGTCAAGTCGCGAAATGCAACGTTGCTTTCGCTGAGTGCAAGCCAATGGCGCTCACCATGTCGCAGCGACACCGCGCTCAACACCCGGTGGGATCGGCCCGACAGACGCCTGAGCATGGTCCGCGCGTGCTCGAAATCGGCGGGCTTGCCAAAGACCTCGTCATCGAGCACCACCTCGGTATCCGCTCCCAACACCGGCAGTCCATCCCCGTAAACATCGAGCCCCGCGCGAGACTTGTCAGCCGCCACGCGCGCAACATAGTCTTGCGGGACCTCATCTAAGCCCCGACGTTCTTCGACGTCGACTGCGACCGTCCGATAACGCACGCCAATCTGGGCCAGCAGTTCCCGGCGCCGCGGTGAAGCCGACGCCAGCACGATCATCGGATCGCTATGGTGCAAGGGTTGCTTCGTCATGATTCGTATAGGCAGGGGCGTTTCTCGTTCCTGGCGCTCGCGCGCACTCGGCAATCAACCTTTTAGGCTTCAGGCTGGACTGGTGGCGAACGACCGCCGCGCAAGCCCCACGCGTGAAAACTAGGCGCGGTGATAGGGATGGTTCTGCAAGAGGCTCCAGGCCCGATACAATTGTTCCGCGACGATGACCCTGACCAGCGGATGGGGAAAAGTCAGCGGCGACAGGCACCAAGCCTCGCGCGCCCGCGCCAGGCACGGCGCGGACAAGCCATCAGGACCGCCGCACAGCAGCGATACTCGATCGCCTGCAGCGAGCCATCGCTGGATCGCGCTTGCCAGTTGCTCCGTACTCCACATGCGACCGCCGAGGTCCAGCGCAACGACGTGATCAGCCGGCGCAAGCGCGGCCAGGATCCGTTCGCCTTCCTGTTCACGCCACTGCGCGGCATGACCGGTCTTGCCGCGCTTGGCCGGGGATAACTCCCGCAGGGTAAGCTGGAACTCCCGCGGCAATCGCTTCGCATAATCGGCGTAGCCGGCCTGAACCCAGGACGGCATGCGATCACCTACGGAAACCAGTTGTACTTCCATGCCGTCCGGCGCCCGTGGCTAACGCGCCGACCACCGACGGGACGCGGAATGCCGCGTCGGCGCTGAATCGACGATCATCAAGCCGCGGGAATTCCCTTCTTCCGCCCTACGAACGGCCCAGGAGGGGTCTCGATCATCGTGGCACTCGGATAGGACGCGGGCAGCGGACAACTTCATACGGTCTGCTTCATCGGTCAAGGTCACCAAGTCGCGATCCTGAACAACTGCCGTATCACGAAGTCCAGAACCATCGCATTGAATACGCCCCTTGATCGTCCCCCGTGTGAGCGGACTCCCTGCGTCATTGCCTAGACCCGCTCTTCGCTACCAGTTATCGTACCCCATGGCTCGGCAATCACCGACGGGCCTGTTGAAGGTCCAATCAGCCGGTTGGAGCACGAGCATCTCAGACCCTTTCTGCAGCGCGTCGTGCGGCGGAGGGATGCTGGCGATACCCAGAAAGGGTGTGGACACAAGCAAGGTGGCGCCTCCCAGCAGGGTCCCGATGGCCCCGATCGGACGAAAAATGAGCGCGTCGACGATGATGTCGGCGGCACCGTACTCGCCGTTGGTCGAACACAGGGCCCAAGCGCTGGTGACCTGCGTTAGCAAGATCACGCAAAGGACCCGCCGCATCTTCCTCATAAGCCTCGACTCCGAAATCCAGGGTGACGGGGATGGGCCGCACACCGACGAAAAGCTGGCAGAATAACCGATCCGACAGGCGGCATGAAACGGGGCGGGCGGCGAAACGGTGCCGTACGACTCCACGGGACCCGGAGAGTGAAACGATTATGTTCCCGATCGAGCGTCAACGATCCCCGACACCGACCATTTTCGGCATCGGTCGGAACTATGCGCAGCATGCTCGCGAACTGGGTAATCCGCTGCCCCCGGAGCCGGTGGTATTTCTGAAACCTGGCGGATCGCTGCTCGACAGCGGGGGCACCATCGCACTGCCGCCGCAGAGTGCCGACGTCCAGCACGAGGTCGAAATTGTATTGCTGTTGGGATCCGGCGGTCGACATTTGTCGGTCGACGAGGCCTGGTCAGCGATTGCGGGCTACGGGGTTGGTATCGACGTCACCGCTCGCGATATACAACGCAAAGCGCAAGCAACCGGTAGTCCCTGGGCGATAGCAAAGGGCTTCGACACATTTGCACCCGTCAGCAAATTCGCCCCGGCGGCATGGGTGCGTGACCCGCGGGCTCTTCGTTTCGATCTGACGGTCAACGCCGAAACGCGTCAGCGCGGGAACTCTGCTGACATGCTCTTCAGTTGCGGGGAGTTGGTATCTTACCTGTCATCCGTCTTCACATTGAGTGCAGGAGACTTGGTATTCACCGGCAGCCCGGAGGGAGTCGGCCGCATCTATCCAGGCGACCGCCTGGTCGCGAGGTTAACCGATTTCAACATATCGCTCACAGTGGATGCGGCGGACGCAGCACCATAAGCCGCCACCGACTATCTACGCCAACCCGCTCTGCGATACTGGTAAGGTTTGAAGACGTAACTGTTCACGTCCTCCTCGCGGGAGCGGTCCGGGAGGCCGAGACACGCCGTGCATCCGTCCCTGGAGGCTAGCCTGCGGGTTCCCTCCTGCAGACGGTCTCGCCCTCGCAGCTCGCTCCCACTACCCAACACGTCAGCAGGATGAATGGTTACTTTGAAGACGCCGACCCACCAGAACCCTCTTACGGCCTCGCACCGCGACCGCAAGACCGTGAGAAGACACGGTTGACGTGATTAGCTCTGTTGTCTCCAGCGATAGTGGACTTCGCCATCGTCGCAGCGGTATCCCGACCCGTGGCCGATCCGCTCCTTCGCGACACTGACGCAGTGATGCTTTTTCGCAAATTCCTGCCAATCCGCTTCGCCTTCCGGCGCGACGAAAATCATGAACGCGACAACCAAGCCGGCCACGCCCAGCGAGCCGAATGCCAGGATTTCCCAAGGTTTCCAGCCACCCGATTTGAACATCCGCAGTCCTCCCCTGTTACTGTCTAAAGATCCGAGGCAGACGGATCATGCGGCGCCGGAACATTAACCGCTTCGCCTGCTCACGTCGCCCAAACGGCAGCGGGTGTACTCCCGCTTAGATGCTTAGACAATCTATTGCGAATTTTGTTTACATCTCCGCTAGGTTTTTGGATGCGAAGCCCTCTGTCCGGCGGCAAGCCTGCCGGGAGGACACAATACGACTGTGACGCGCCCGATGAGGAGGAGAACAGTCAATCGACGGTGCAGAACTGACAGGCGAACGGCGCCTGCTTACTTGGCAGACCGCCAAAGCGACAGATCGCGACCGATGACGTCTTCCGTTCTGTCTATGACCTCCTTGAATCGGACCTGCGCCTCCGCCCTCTCTTCTGGCGTCAATTTCACTGCCTTCAGGTTCGCCTTGCGAAGCCCGCTCAAGGACTTGACGATGAAACTGGGGAAATAGGTCTTAAGACGACGCACTGTTCGGTTGTTCAACAACTTGAACAATAATTTGTTTTTCGGCACACCACCGGGATTGAAAACGGCGGATACATCCGGCGTGAAATCAGGATCAACTTCCAGAAACTCGAACAACTCTTTTACGACGCCGCTGGCGTCCTTGACCATTTGCTCGAAAAAAACCACTTTAATCTGTTCCTTCGGAAACAGGCTGTAGTAGCGCTCGAGGTGCGAGGCATAACCACCCAGCAGGCGCGGCTCTGACTCCAGAGCTTGAAGGAAGGTCATTCCCTTGAAAAGACCATGCTCGCGCTGCCGCATCTGATACAGTGAATACGCCCTGTCGACAGGATTGCGCAAGGAGGCAATCAACTTCGCGTGGGGAATCAGCTTTTTGATCGCCGTCGCCGCATGCGGGACAACCAGATAGTGTGGCGAAGCCTCACCAATTGCCGTCTCGGTTGTGACTTCATCGAAGAGACTCTCGTATTCTTCGAGTGTCTTGACGTTGATTCGGATACGGCCATCTTCTGTTCCGTCATAACAGAAAAATCGCGCCTCCTTCAACTTTGTCGGCATGAACACGGCGGGGTGCTGGTTGAGGTACCGATAAAGGGAACTGGTACCACACTTCACATCGCCGATGATAAGAAAGTTTGGCAACGTCATGTAATTGGTCTCACTCCGTCTTTTCATCAATGATTAGGCTTGCATTACCGATAAGACCTCTCTGACCCAAAGCCACGCTGGCTTGCGTCAACGCTCTCCAAAAAGGAGTCTTGATAGAAAGTCAATCGGAAATCACATGATGTGACACGTCCGCCCATGGCCCCGGTGTCGCCCGATGAGAAGCCCTGGGTCAAATGCGCCAATCGCTGATCGGCGACCAACGCCAGCCAGATAGGGCGGGTGAGCCGCTGCATCGCGGCGCAGGACTCGAACGCGCCGCTACGACTGCGTGTCTCTATTCGCGTTTAGGATACGCAAGTCGTGCTGGAGCGGCAAACCGCGCATCCGCGAAAGCGAAGTCCGTAGCGCGGACCATTGGAGTCAGGAGAGCAGGCCCAGAGGTTTGAAGCAGCGACCAACCGACAGCGAGACGGCTGCCGAGTTCACTGAGTGGAGCGGCGACCGGATCACCGACGCGGTCACTGCGGTGCCGGCCGCTGTCCTGGGGCAGCTGAACAAAGGCCTTACCAGCGTCGTTCAAGGCCGTGGAGGCAGGGCGCGATTTCACCTCACCTATCGCATAAAACGTGGATCAAGATCCGATCGTGGCGACGCCTCCCTCTAGCGCTGCAAGCCCCTGAATAAATCAGTACCGCCATGGCAAGTCACCGCTTGCGAGCGCGACCGCAAGGCAGACATGCGCTCCGAAGAAAGCGGGCTCTCGCGTCCACGCTGACTCCCGGGCGCTGCAGGGCCCGATCATCTGGCATTAGTCGCGCGGCTGGCACCGGGATTGGTCGGGCAGCGCACCACTATACAGACGGGAGCCCCCGGGCCTCGCTGGATCATTAGTATCTCAAGTGTGCGAGCAGCCGGCAGGCAGCCGATCCCGCTGCCCGCTCGACAGGTTGCTCTATTGAAAGGTCTCACGGAAGGAGGACACGACCCTGGACGGCTCGCCGGCAACAGTCGAGGTCACAGGGAACCCGTTCGCCAACTACTAGGTTATCCCTTTCCTGGAAAGAGCCCCACCGACCCCGGTTTGAGTCGCTTGCACGACACGACCACATCCTCAACATGGCACTGGTACTTTCCCTTGTCGACGCCGCTACATTCCTCACAAACCAATTTACCCGTGTCCTTCTTTTCGGACACATGCCAGCCATACCCCTGAGACTCGCAAAAGATCTTGGCATGTTTATCGATGTTGTAGGCATCGACAGCTACCGATTCGGCTTCCGTTTGTGCCTTGCATCGATTAGCGGGAAGCGTATTGCCCATTAGATCCCGGAATACATACTCCGAGGCCGATGCCGCCCCCGACAGTCCGCAGACCAGAACGAGCGCGAGTATACCGATTGCATTCCACCTTAATATCATCTTCATGGCGCTTATTGCTCTTGCGAAGAAAAACCCACCTGAGTCAATCATCACCCAGACGTTGCTCAATTCAAGACGCGAATATTCATTTTCGCGGCTTCCTCACTCAACTGAGCTCGAATCGGATCGTATTTGTCGTTCTCGCTGAGCTTGACCATAGCAATTATCCCAACCAGGGCGATGGTCACGCAGACCACGTAAAGCCAGAAATAATCCCTTTCTCCAGTGGGTTCTTGAATCTGCTGAATACTCATATCATGCTCCTCCGCGTTCTTTGGACCCCGTGGGGCCGTATTTTTTGGCGAGACCCGGACCGAGCGGCTGGATGTGCATACGTCTCGGTCCTCGTTCGGACCGACACCCAAGGCAGTCGTATCGATCCGATAGTTTCGAGTCTAAACGCTGCCAGCGAAGCTTGTCAACCTGCACGCGGACCGTTGAGGATTTGCCCCAACATCCGCCCTAAAAGCCGCTCTGGCAGGAGGACTGCACTGCGAGACAGGGACCCGCACCTCCCCACCAAGTGGGATGCGATCTGGACTACACTGAGGCCGTGGCTGACACCGCGCGCACGAGCCGAGTCGGCGCGTCCGGGAGGACACCCGCGGCACCGCCTCCACGACTCTCATCGCAAAAACCCACGACACGGCCGCTCCGTGAACAAACAAGTCCTGCTGATCTTCGTACCGATCGCGCTGGCCCTCGACTGGGCGCAAGCGAGCCCGACTCTGGTCTTTTCCGCGACCGCGCTGGCGCTCATTCCACTCATTGGTCTCATGAGCAAAGCCACCGAGCAGCTAAGCGGCTATGTCAGCCCCGCGACAGGCGGCCTGCTCACCGCCTCTCTCGGCAACCTGCCGGATCTGATCATCGGACTGTTCGCACTGCAGAAGGGGCTGCACGAAGTGGTCAAGGCGTCGATCAGCGGAGCGATCCTCGCCAACATTCTCTTCACGCTGGGACTCGCGATCTTTGTCGGCGGCCTTCGCCACTCGACGCTCAAATTCGATCCGAGTGCTGCAGGCCTTAACGCCGGAATGCTGCAGCTTGCTGCGGTCGCGTTGTTGATTCCGGCGATTTTCAACGTCTCGGTGCAACAGACCGAGGAAGATTTGAGCCTCGAGATCGCCGTACTGCTGTTCTTGGTCTATCTGGCGGGCTTGATCTATACGTTCACGCGCTCCGCGCAGAACGAGCATGGGACCACCTTGACTGTAGACCAGCGCAACGGCAGCAAGCCTGCCGAGTGGTCACAGCGGCAAAGCCTCAAGGTTCTCGGACTGTCAACTGGCGCCCTCGCGGTGCTCAGCGAAACCCTCACCGACGCGATCGAGCCGATGGCCGCGCAACTGGGCCTGACCCCGATGTTTGCCGGGATCATCCTGCTGGCGCTGGTCGGCAGCATCGCTGAATTGTCGAATGCCATCGTGTTCGCTCGCCGCGACCAGTTGGACGCGACCCTCAACATCGCCGTCGGCGCGAGCCTGCAGACTGCCTTGTTCGTAGCCCCCGTGCTCGTCTTCGCGAGCTATGCCTTCGGCCGCCAGCCGCTGGATCTGCTGTTCTCGCAGTTCGAAATCGCTGCAGTCGTCCTAGGCACCTTCATCGCATTGCGTGTTCTGGCCAATGGCGAGACCAACTGGATCGAGGGCGTGATGGCCGTGGTGGTGTATCTGATGCTCGGCTACGCGTTCTATTGCATACCTGGCTGAAAGGAACGGATCAAGTTCCGGTGTCAATGGCGCCGCGCTGCGCAGCCGCCGCGAGTTCGGCCAGTTCCGTGTCGGTGAAACCTGCCTCACGGCGGGCCTCGAGATTGTAGGGACCGCGGAGCGCCCCCCGCAGATGAAGCCGCAACTGACGGCGGTACTCGTCCTCCGGTGCGACGCCGCGCTGCTCGCACACCCAGCGGAACCAGCGGCTGCCAAGGGCGACATGCCCGACCTCATCGCGCAGGATCACCTTGAGGACTTCGCAGCTTTCGACGTCACCGACCTGCGCGAGCCGGGCGATCAGGCCCGGCGTCACATCCAGTCCACGCGCCTCCATGCCGCGCGGCACCAGCGCGAGGCGAGCCGCCAGATCATGCGCGGTGTCCGCGGCGACGTCCCAGAGGCCCCGATGCGCCGGAAGGTCACCATATTCGGCGCCGAGCGCGTTGAGACGTCGACGGATCAACTCGAAGTGTTCCGCCTCCTCTCCGGCGACCCGGAGCCAATCGCGATAGAACAGGTCAGGCAGACCTCGGAAGCGGTACAGGAGATCCCAGGCCAGCGAAACGGCCGTGAACTCGATATGGGCCACGGCATGCAACAGGGCGATCCGGCCTGAATCGGTCTGCAGGTTGCGACGGGGCAATTGTCGGGGATCGACTAAGTTCGGCCGATTCGGGAATCTGGCGAAAGTGATCGGCGCGGGCGGTCGCCCGTCGTCGGCGCCATTGGTCGAGCCCCCATCGAGGAAGCAGCGCACGGCCCAGCGTGTCTCGGCAATCCTGGCATCAACCGATGTGGCGGTGAGGACCCGTTCCGCGGCTTCGAAAACCGATCGGGGTACGTTCATGCGTGCCGGGTGAACGGCGTTTTCTGCTGAGTGGCAACTGGACGCCGTAGAGCGGCGCGAGACCGACAGCCCAGGCTACATAAGCCAAGGCTGCCGGTTATGGCTGCGAGGACGAAGGCTTTAGAACGCCTTGACGATCCCGATGAAATCACCTGCCTCGAGCGATGCGCCGCCGATCAGGCCGCCATCGACGTCCGCATTCGCGAACAGCTCACCTGCATTGGACGGTTTGCAGCTGCCGCCGTACAGGATCGAGATTTCGTTGGCGACGGCCGCACCGTACTTCTCGGCCAGCACGCCACGAATGTAGTGGTGCATTTCCTGCGCCTGATCGGATGTCGCGGTGACACCCGTGCCGATTGCCCAGACCGGCTCGTAGGCGATCACGATGCGGGAGAACTGCTCTGCCGAAAGATGGAACAACGCATCGGCCAATTGGGTCTTGACCACACCGAGGTGCAGGTTCTGTTCCCGTTCGCTGAGGACTTCGCCGCAGCAGAAGATGGGCGTCAGACCGTTTGCCAGCGCCAGATCGACCTTCTTCGCGAGAATGGCATCGGTTTCACCGTAGTATGCCCGACGCTCGGAATGGCCGAGGATCACATACTCGATTCCCGCCGACTTCAGCATGGCGGCGGACACTTCCCCGGTGTAGGCCCCGCTGCTCTCGGCGGCGCAGTTCTGGGCGGCAATCGAAACCGTCTTGAGCACCTTCTTGACCTCGGTCAGGTGCAGGAAGGGGGGCGCCACGACCACCTGTGCACCGCCGCTCAGCGCGGAGGCCATCTGCTCCACGGCCTGCGCCAGAGCCACGCCTTCCTGAAGGGTCTTGTTCATCTTCCAGTTGCCAGCGACGATTTTCTTTCTCATGCGATTTTTCCATTGAGTAGAAGGAATTGCGGCAGGGCGGGCGCCGCGACCAGCCGGCAAAGATGCGCTCGCGCCGGTTGCTTGTCAACCGGCAACGAGGCTCCCCGGACCGCCGCCGGCGCTGGATTTGCCGGTGTCGCCCCCGTTACACTGCAGTGTCGAAACCCAACCCGCTTATCTCGCCAGGAGCATCGCATGGCACTGTTTCTCGATTCCGCCAGCGCGGACGACGCGCGCATCGCGATGACGCTCGGCTTCGTCGCCGGCATCACGACCAATCCGACCTTGATGGCCCGTGTACCCGGTCATCCGGAGAACATCGTGACCGAACTGGCCGACATCTGCCCGGGCCCCGTCTTCTATCAACTAACCGGAGGCAGCGTGGAGGAACGGGAAGCGGAAGGCCAACGCCTGTTGGAGCGCCGTCCGAATATCGCCCTAAAGATCCCGATGACGACCGAGAATCTGGCCCTGGCGACCCGATTCGCGCGCGCCGGGGCGAAAGTCGGCATGACCGCCAGCTACAGTGCCGCACAGACGTATCTTACCTGCGAAGCCGGCGTCACCTATTCGATTGCTTATGTGAATAGGAGCACTCGCCTGCAAGGCGATGGGCTGGCCCTGGTCACCGCAATGCGCGATGTGATCGACGCCTGCGACACGTCGACCACGCTGATGGTCGCGAGCCTGAAGTCCGCCGCCGAGGTGGTTCAATCCGTCATCGCCGGCGCTCATCACGTGACGATTCCCCTGCCCTTGCTGCTGGAACTCGGCAATCATCCACTATCCGATCAAGCCATCGAAGACTTTGCCCGTTCGGCCGCGCCCCACTGAACGGGGGGCTTGCACCGTCGACCCGTAATGCGCCCTGACCGCCCAGACGGATGCCCCTAACACAGACGATCCGGCCCCCATTGTGTTACTGTCTACGGGGTTTTGCCCCAAAATACGGCTGACCGACCGACTCCGCCCCGACCTTCAACCGGACATCCCACGGAACTGTCCGCTGCACGCGTGATTTCCCTATGACGACTGACCTGTCCGACGCCATCGACAACCCGATCGACAGCATCGAACGTTCCGAAGATCCCGTCACCGGCGCGTCCCACGGGGACGGAGGCGCCGTTCCGGAACTGCCGCGCAGGCGACAAGTACGCACCGTGGGCCCGAACGGCAATTTCTGGTATGTCGTCGAACTCGGCAAGAATCTGAAGCCCGGGGATGTCCGGCGAGTTCGGTTCTGGAAGCAGGACATCGCCGTGTTCCGCGATAGCGACGGTGAATTGCATGCGGTGGAAGACCGGTGTGCGCACCGGCAGTTGCCGCTGTCATCCGGTTTCGTGGACGGCAAGACACTGGTCTGCACTTATCACGGCTGGAAGTACGGCGGATGCGGCACCTGCATGGACATCTCGCACGAGTTGGGGAAGGGCCGCACGCGCCTCCCCAAGATCCGGATCCGCAGCTACCCGATCAAGGAGCAGTGGGGCTTGGTGTGGCTGTTTCCTGGCGATCCCGACCGGGCTGGTGACGTGCCGCTGCCGACCATCCCCCAGCTGGAAGGCGACCAGCCGTGGCCGTTCGTGCCGATTGTGGCGACGATCAAGGCCCATTTTTCGATGATCGTCGAGAACGTCTGCGACTTCAATCACGAATATCTGCACCGCCGCAAGCAGCCGTTCGTCAAGCCGACCCTTCGGGAATGGAAGCGTGAGGGCGACTGCATTCGCGTGCACTACGACACCGAATTCGAACACAGCGCCGTGGCCAAGCTGTTCATGGAAGGCGGAGCCAAGGACCTGAACGACATCGAGATTTGGTACCAGTACCCCTACCAGGGATCGGATATCGGTGGCAAATACATCCATTGGCTGTTCATGCTGCCCGAGGATGAACGCACGACGCGCTGCTTCTTCGTGTTCCTGTTCGGACCGATCCACCTCCCGTTGCTCAATCGCAAGATGCCCGAGTTCCTCCGCAAGCCCATCCTGTGGATCACCAACAAGCTGTACATCGAGCCGTTACTGGGCGAGGACAAGTGGGCGCTGGAACTGGAACAGGAGGGTTTCGATCGTCACCCCGATGCGGCCCAGATCGAACTGAACCCGGCGTTGCTCCATTTCCAGAAGATGTCGCTGGAGAAATGGGAGGAGTACACGCAGCCCCCGGCACGCAATCGCCGACAGGCGCGCATCGGTTGAACCGGCAGTAATGACGACCCTCGTAACCGGGGCGACTGGTCACCTTGGCGCCAATCTCGTGCGGGCGCTGCTCGACCGGGGCGAGCGCGTACGGGTCTTCGTGCGGCCGCAAAGCGACCTGACCGGACTGGACGGTCTGCCGGTCGAGCACGCCGTCGGCGACCTGAAGGATCGGCGTTCGATCCGCGCGGCACTCGACGGGGTGGAACGGCTCTACCACACGGCCGCCTTCGTCAGTATACGGGACGGCGACCGGCAGGAACTGTTCGACGTCAACGTCATCGGCACCCGCCACCTGATGCAGGAAGCGCGCCGGGCCGGCGTGCGCCGCGTGGTGCATACCAGTTCCTTCGGCGCCGTCGGCATCAATCCGGCCGGCGCCTCCAACGAGCGCTGGACCGTCAGCCCATTCGAACTGGCGTCCGATTACGAGCGCACCAAGGCGGTGTCGGAACACGATGTCATTCTGGAAGCCCTGCGCGGCCTCGACGTCACGATCGTCAATCCGGCCGCAATCGTCGGCCCGCATGACTTTCGCCCCAGCCTGGTCGGCCGCACGATCCTCGATTTCGCGCACGGACGAATGCGGGCCTACGTACCCGGTGCCTTCGATTGGGTCCCCATGCGCGACGTCGTGGCCGCCGAATTGCTTGCCATGGAGCACGGAGTGCGCGGCGAGCGTTACCTGGTGACCGGAGAACACCGCTCGATCGACCAGATCCTCGACTGGCTGCAGGAACTGACCGGCACTCCGCGCCCTAGAGCGGCCATTCCGCCGCGCCTGATGCAGACGCTCGCGCTGCTGAAGGATCCCCTGGAAAAAAGGCTGATGCCCGGCAAGGCGCCGCGCTTCAATTATCACTCCATCCGCTTGCTGAATTCAGGCAAGCGCGGCGACTGCACCCGTGTGCAGCGCGAACTGGGCCTGGAACCCACGCCCACCCGTCAAGCCTTTGCCGACGCCGTGGCCTGGTTCCGCGAACGCGGCTCGATCTAGTCCCAACCGACGACGTCGGGCCCGCCGCGGCCCGGCCTCCCCATTCCGCCGCACATCCGGACTTTGATCCGCGGTAAGGCTGATATACGCAAATTTACGTATTGTCTTATTGCATACGCGCGTGTTATCAAACGCCACGCGCGGCAGTGCGCCCCGCGAGCTCCGGAGACCTCGTCTCTGCCGTATCGGCAATAATCAATAATCAAAAAGGATCAAAGATATGCGTCTAACTGTTAAGCTCACGGGGATTAGCTTGGCCCTGTTCGGCCTGGTTTCGGGAACGGCATACGCCACCGGTTGCGACGGATTGCCTGATCATGCGGCGCTCAAAACCGCACTGGACGCCTCCGGGGCAACGAACAAGGACATGAACGGGGGGTTTGGCCTCAATATGTGGGGCACGGTCGTGAACCGCGACGGCGTCGTGTGCGCCGTCGCCTTCACTGGTCAGAACCGGGGCGACCAGTGGCCTGGAAGTCGCATTATTTCCGCCGCCAAGGCGTACACAGCGAATGCCTACAGCCTCCCGGGACTTGCCCTTTCGACCGCAAACCTCTACGGCTCCGGTCAGCCCGGCGGAAGCCTTTGGGGGCTTCAGTTCAGTCAGCCGACGGGCGTCGGCGCCAGTACCGATGCCTACAAGGGTCCGGCCAAGGATTTCGGCCAGCCGAATGACCCGCTGGTCGGCAAGCGCGTTGGCGGGCAGATCGTCTTCGGCGGTGGCTTTGCTCTCTACAACGCCGCCGGCAAGATCGTCGGAGCACTCGGCGTGAGCGGCGATACCTCATGCAAGGACCACAACTTCGGGTGGCGCGCGCGGCACGAACTCCAACTGGATCACGTACCCGGCGGCGTTAGCGGAGACCCGGCGCGACCCGACAACATCATCTATGACATGGGCGCGGCATCGCAGGGCAACGTGACCAGCCCAAGCGGCTTCGGACATGTGGACTGCGGCCTCGGCGAGAAGGCCATCAGCGCCAATCTTCCAGTCGTACCCTAGTCTGATCGGCGCGGCACTCCGTCAGCCGACGCGACACTGAAGGCATGCCGTCGCCCGTTTGGGCGATGGCCTTGCCGATCGAGACCGGCCCAAGTCCTACCGGCCTCCCCGCTCGGCAACCGTCAGCCCGGTGGCCGTTGCGTGACGCGACGAGCCCTCTCATCAGGCTGGGCCGTCGGAAACAACCTGTTTACGCATCCACCGTCCACACGCCATGCTGCAGCCGCACAATGCGGTGATAAGGCGGTACAATTCCGCATCCAAGAATAGGGCCGACCCGCGGGAGGAAACCGATGCCGTCCACGCCCAGTGACATGAAGACCATCGCCGACATCGTCGCGCGACACGATGCCGATCCGACGCGGCTGGTGCAGATTCTGCGCGACGTCCAGTCGACCTTCCGCCACATACCGGCGGCGGTCATGGATCGGCTTGCGGCACAGTTGAGCATCGACCGCGCTCAGGTACAGGCGGTCACGGAGTTCTACACCTTCTTCTCAACCGAGCCGCGCGGCCGCTTCGACATTCTGATCAGCGATTCGATCACCGATCACATGCTGGGTAGCCGTGAAATCGCGGCGTATCTGTGCGAGCGCCTTGGCGTCACGCCGGGACAAACCCGCGCCGACGGGCAGGTCAGCGTCGATTTCACCTCCTGCACCGGCATGTGCGAGCAGGGTCCAGCCGGACTGGTCAACGGTTATACGTTGACCAACCTGACTCGCGACCGGGTCGAGCGCATCGTCGAACTGGTCAATGACGACACTCCCGTCAGCCAGTGGCCCCGCGAATTCTTCGCCGTCAAGGACAACATCCATCGCGCCGATCTGGTGCTGGGTACCAAACTCCAACCCGGTTCGGCCTTGCGCTGGATGTTCCAGCGAGGCCTCGATTCCACGCTTGACGAGATCGCGAAATCCGGACTGCGTGGCCGCGGCGGCGCCGGTTTCGGCACCGCGATGAAATGGAAGTTCTGCCGAGAGGCAACAGGCTCGGCAGAACGCTTCGTCGTCTGTAACGCCGACGAGGGCGAACCCGGCACCTTCAAGGACCGCGTACTGTTGCAGAGCTATGCGCATCAGGTATTCGAAGGCATGACCGTCTGCGGCGCCGTGATCGGCGCTCGGCGCGGTTACCTCTACCTTCGGGGCGAGTATCTCTATTTACACGAGCCGCTCAACGCCGTGCTCGCCGAACGGCGCCGCGCCGGACTGCTTGGATCCAACATTATCGGCCGCCCCGATTTCGAGTTCGACATCGAGATCCGTATCGGCGCCGGCGCCTATATCTGCGGCGAAGAGTCAGCCCTGATCGAGTCAATGGAAGGCAAGCGCGGCGTGCCCCGCAACCGCCCACCCTATCCGGTTACCAACGGCTACCTCGATCAACCGACGGTGGTCAATAACGTCGAAACCTTCGCCGCAGCGGCCTTGATCGCACTGAAGGGCGGCGCGTGGTTCAGCGCCGCAGGAACCGAGAAGTCCAAGGGCACCAAGATTCTCAGTATCGCCGGCGATTGCGCCCGACCGGGAATCTACGAATACCCCTTCGGCACGACCATGGCGCAGATCCTCGCCGATTGCGGCGGCACCGGGGCGATGGGTCTGCAGATCGGTGGGCCCTCCGGTATCTTCATCGGCGCTCAGGAATTCGAGCGCGTCCTAGGTTTCGAGGATCTGCCCACTGGTGGTTCATTCATGATCTTCGACCAACGCCGAGACGTGCTCGAGATCGTCCGCAACTTCACGCATTTCTTCGCGCACGAGAGCTGCGGATTTTGCACACCATGCCGAGTCGGCACTTCGCTGCTGAAGAATCAGCTCGACAAAATCTGCGCAGGCCACGGCGGCAAGGCCGATTTGGCGGAGCTCAAGCACATTTCCAAGCTGGTGCGGGCGACCAGTCACTGCGGCCTCGGGCAGACCGCGGCCAACCCCATCCTGAGCACGCTCGAGCGCTTCCCGGAACAGTACGAGCAACGCTTGAAGGCTATCAGCTTCGAACCCGGTTTCGATCTGGACGGCGCCCTTGAAGTCGCTCGCCGTATGTCCGGACGCGACGACGCGCACGCTCATCTCGCACAGGAGGCCTAACCGTGACCGAGCACATGCTGACAATCGATGGCCAGCGCATCCCGTTTACCGAGGGACAAACCATCATCGAGGCGGCGACGGCGGCCGGGGTCTACATCCCGCACCTGTGTCACAACCCCGAATTCAAGCCACACGGCAGTTGCAAGCTCTGCACCGTCAAGGTCAACGGCCGGAACTGCTCCGCCTGTACCTTTCCGGCTGCTGATGGCCAGGAGGTCCTGAACAACACGCAGGAACTCAACGAAACGCGCCGAACCATCACGCAGATGTTGTTCATCGAGGGGAACCATTTCTGCCCGTCCTGCGAAAAGAGTGGCAACTGCCAACTGCAGGCCGTCGGCTACTACCTCAACATGCTCGATGCGCACTTCCCGTTCTTCTACCCGAGCCGCGAGGTCGACGCCTCCCATCAGGAGGTCATGCTGGATCGCGACCGCTGCATCCTGTGCGAGCTGTGTGTGCGGGCGAGCCGGGATGTCGATGGGAAGAACGTGTTCGCTCTGTCCGGGCGGGGGATCAATTCACACCTGATCGTCAACTCGACGACCGGAAAACTGAAGGACACCGACATCAGCGTCGACGACAAGGCGGTTCATGTCTGCCCGGTAGGCGCCATTCTGATCAAGCGCAAAGGGTTCGAGGTGCCGATCGGCGAACGGATCTACGACGGACAGGATATCGGGCAAGTCAGTCTTGAACACGAGATGCCGATCGTCGAGGAGGCGGAACATGGCCGGTAAGATCAAGGTTGCGACGACGTCGCTGGCTGGCTGTTTCGGCTGCCATATGTCGTTTCTCGACATCGATGAGCGGATCCTGGCCCTGGCCGAAATCGCGGAATTCGACCGTTCGCCGCTGACCGACATCAAGCACTGCAGCGATCAGGTCGACATCGGCTTAGTCGAAGGCGGTTTGTGCAATGCCGAGAACGTCCACACGCTGCGCGAGTTCAGGGAGTCCTGTAAGATCCTCGTGGCCGTGGGTGCCTGCGCGATCAATGGTGGTTTACCGGCCATGCGCAATCACATCCCCTTACAGGAGTGCCTCGAGGAATCCTATCTCGACGCGGTTGGCGTCGAGAACCCGCAGATCCCGAACGATGTCGAGCTCCCTCTGTTGCTCAACAAGGTTCACCCCATCCATGAGGTCGTGAAGGTCGACTACTTCCTGCCCGGTTGCCCACCGTCAGCCGATGTGTTCTGGAAGTTTCTGACCGATCTCGCATCTGGGGCCGAGCCTAGCCTGCCCTACGAACTCGTTCACTACGATTGAACCCGGCTTCTTGCGTCCCGCCCGACACGTTCGCCGGGACGCCACCAGTCGCCAGTCCGACCCACACGTAGCGCTTCCCGGCGGCAGCGGCTCGGCGATGCTGTCTCTGTCCCACTCCCTTTTTGTCACCGTAACGCTTTCATCCTTATGGAATGGACCGCTTATATCGATGCGCTGATCCTCGGCATCGTCGAAGGACTCACCGAATTCCTGCCGATTTCCAGCACCGGACACCTGATTCTGGTCGGGGAGTTGCTGGGCTTCAACAGTGAGAAAGGCAAGCTGTTCGAAATCTTCATCCAGACCGGCGCAATCCTCGCCGTGTGCTGGGAATATCGTGCGCGCCTGCTGCATGTCGCGACCAGCCTGACCAAAGACCCTGCCGCACGGCGATTCGTCGCGAACCTGTTGATCGCCTTCATCCCCGTGGCGGTGCTGGGTCTGCTGTTCGGCAAGGCCGTCAAGCACCACTTATTTCATGCGGTACCCGTTGCGACGGCCTTCATCGTGGGCGCACTGGTGATCCTCTGGGCCGAGCGACGGACGCACCGAATCACCGTGGAAACCGTCGATGACATGACTTGGCGCGACGCCTTGAAGCTGGGGCTGGCACAGACCTTCGCGTTGATTCCCGGCACCTCGCGCTCGGGCGCGACCATCATTGGTGGGTTGTTGTTCGGACTGTCGCGTAAGGCCGCTACCGAGTTCTCGTTCTTTCTGGCGATCCCGACACTGTTCGCGGCGACCGCCTACGACCTCTACAAGACCCGCGGCCTGCTATCGACCGATGACATCGGCCTCTTTGCCGTCGGCTTCGCTGCGGCCTTCATCAGCGCGTTCGTTGCCGTACGCGCGCTACTCCGCTTCATCGTCCGTCATGATTTCACTGCATTCGCGTGGTACCGGATCGTGTTCGGCCTGCTCGTGCTCGCGACCGCCTACTTCGGCTGGGTCGACTGGAGCAGCACTTGACGCGAGGGCAGCGGCGCGACAGCGCTCAGGGCTGACGTTCACGGCGTCCCGCGGCGCAAACACCGCAGGGAACACCAGAGCGGGCTATGCGAGGCTCGTAGCTCCCCCGGACAGTTCCGGGTCCGGGCCCGGCTGCTCGCCCTCAAGCCAGCGCCAGTGCCATCCGCCATCGACGCTGATTTCCAGAACCGCGTCATAATGCTCAAGAAGATCATTGGGATCACCGATCGCAACGTAGGTGATGGAATGATCCGAAAGCATTTTCTGGATCCTCTGGATTTGCTCGGCGCTGAGCGCGGTGCAGACGCGGTCCAGAAACGCAAACTGGGGCTCGGCGAGAACCAGACGCGTGAATGCCAGCAGCTGCTCCTCGTCGAGCGACAGGATTCTCGCCCAGTCCTGCTCCGTGTCCAAGCCGCCAGCACGCTGCAATACACCCTCGAGATGCAGCGCCTCCAACACACCCAGGATTCGCTCATCGGAAACGTCGTGCTCGTCGCCGCTGCGCACCAGTAATTCGCGCAGGGTCCCCGGGTATAGATAAGGCCGCTCCGGCAAGAACCGGATATGGTCGAAGCCGGGACGAATGATCTTGCCGGACCCGGTATCCCAGATACCGGCAGTCGCACGGAATAGCGCAGCCTTGGCGGCCTTGTTAGGGCCCAGGATCAGCAGACGAGTACCCCGCGGCACCGAAACCGTGAGTTCCTTGAGCAGCGGTCGCCCATCTTCCGGAGAAATCAGCGTGACCCGCTCGAATGCGATACGACCATGATCCTCCACCACCTCGATGGTCGGCACGTCTGCGGTGTGTGTCAGTTCAATAGCCTCACCGAGCACGTCGAGCCGCGACACCACCGCGGCAAACGATGCGATCGACTGGAACTGCGTCACGATCAGCGAAAAAGCCCCGACGAGCTGCGCGAACGCCATCGATGACTGGGTGATGATTCCGAACTCGGCCTGACCATTGATGAACAGCGGCGCCACGACCAACGCCGGAAGCAGAAGCGCCAGATAGTTGTAGCCGGTGCTGAAGAAGCCGAGATTGCGGTTGACCCGGATAATCTTCTGAAGATTTTCCGCCCATTCATCGATACCGCGTGACAGGCGGCGCCGCAGGCGGCCCTCGCGTCGGGACAGGGCGACCGGCTCGGCATTCTCGCGTACGTAGATCAGATCGGATCGGAAATTGGCTTCCTTGTCCAATTGAGCGGAGTTCAGACCGACCAGCGGGCGCCCCAGGAACACCGCCATATAAGTCCCTCCGGCTGCATACACGACGGCGACCATGAACAGCAGCGGGCTGATCGACCACATGACGCCGGAGAACGCGGCAACGGTCAATAGCCCATTGAGGGTCATCAGAGCAAAGGACAGCGTAGTGACTGTGAACGAGCGCACATCGTCAGCGATGCGCTCGTCGGGATTCTTGATGTCGCCGTTAACCTTTAGGCTGTAGTAGGTGCGGTCATTGATGTACTCCGCGACCAGACGCCGCGTCAGCTGTTCCCGCCACATGAGACCCAGCCGCTCCTCGGTGTACCGATACAGCACGGCAATGACGGTGGTCGCGCCGAGCACACCGATGTAGATCAGGGCATGGTGGATGAACTCCGACATACTCCGGTGCTCGATCGCCGTCATGAAGTCCCGGCCAACATAGCTGTTGACGACATTCAGGCCATTGATCAGCAGCAGAAAGACCAGCAGCAACGCGAACAGAGCGATGAGGACCCCGCGGAACTCAGGCCCGGCGAAGGTTTGCATGACCCGAGCGAAGCGGCCCCAGTTCAGTTGATCGAAGAGCGGGCGATACATAGAAGCTCCCGGATTATTCTTGTGTTTCCTTTAGGACCGCCGCAGCGCCGAGTCCCCTGTCTTCAGTGCCTTCCGGCACCGGCCGAGCCGACCCGAGCCAAGTCCCGGCCTAGACCAGCAATTCCTCCAACACGGCCTGGTAAAGACTCGACAGCCTCTCGATGTCGGCCACAGGGATACACTCGTTGACCTTGTGTATCGTGCCATTCAAGGGCCCCAGTTCCACGACCTGAGCGCCGGTCGGTGCGATGAAGCGGCCATCCGAGGTACCTCCCCCCGTGTCGGGACGCGGCGGCATGCCGACGACTTGGGTCACCGCACGCTGGACGGCTTCCACCAGCACCCCACCCTCCGTCAGAAAAGGCGCGCCTGACAAACGCCAGTTCAGTTCATACTCCAGGCCGTGGCGATCGAGCACCGCTCGCACCCGCTGCTTGAGTTCGTCGGCCGTCGTTGCCGTGGAGAAGCGGAAATTGAACTGGGCCTCGAGACGGCCGGGGATGACGTTCTCGGCACCGGTGCCGGCGCGCAGGTTCGATACCTGGAAACTGGTCGCCGGAAAATAGTCGTTCCCATGGTCCCAGACCGTCGCGGCAAGTTCGGCCAGGGCCGGCGCAAAACGGTGGATGGGATTGCTGGCCCGGTCCGGATAGGCGACATGACCCTGGACCCCAAAAACACGCAGTTCGCCGCACAGCGATCCGCGGCGGCCTACACGAATCACGTCGCCGAGCTGCTCGAAACTCGAAGGCTCACCGATCAGACACCAGTCGATTTTTTCTCCCCGGGCCTCCAGTACCTCGACCACCTTGACGACGCCATCGGTCGCCGCGCCTTCCTCATCACTGGTCAAGAGCACGGCGACCGAGCCCTCATGGCCCGAATGTGCGGCGACGAAACACTCCAGCGCGGTCACCATCGCCGCAACGCCGCTCTTCATGTCGGCGGCGCCCCGCCCGTACAGGACGCCGTCGCGAATCTCCGGCTCGAACGGCGGTGACACCCAGTCCTCCAGCGGACCGGACGGCACGACATCGGTATGTCCCAGGAATGCCAGCAGCGGCGCTGCCGTTCCGCGGCGCAGCCAGAGGTTCCTGGTGTTTCCGAAATTCAGCCACTCGGCATGAAAACCAAGCGGCTCGAGACGGGCCACGACGAGATCCATACAGCCGGCGTCGTCGGGGGTCACCGAGACTCGACGCATCAATTCGAGGGTGAGGTTCAGGGTATCGGACATGATTCGGTTCACAATTGAACGTCGGCGCGGTGGAGCGCAGTCCCCAAGGCACGGAAGCGACGGTGGAAACGGGTATTGATGGCGCTCATCCCAGGTCCAGATCATCAAGGCTCGAGATATGCGGCTCCCGGCGGCCATCGCCCTGACCTTCCTGGACAGGACCGGGCCGCAACGCGGTGAGGACTGCTTCACGCAAAGCAGCCGTCTCGTAGATTGGCGCCGCTTCGACTTCGATGAGCGGCAGACCCGCGGCATCGCAGACGCCTCTTAGCGACAAACCCAACGAGTGTGCACGGCCGGCCGCGCGCTCACGCGGGACTACGACCACGGCGGCCAGTGCCGTCAAATCGCTGGGGCGACACAGCACGAAAGCGAACGGTTGTGCCGCAGCGTCCGCGAAGACAGCGGCCGACGCCCGGCTGATCGTGCCCCTGACGGGCGTTATCAAGTCGCTAACCGCAACATTGGGCATCAGTTCGAAGCGCTCGCCTACCGCCTGCTTCAGGGACTGGTACAAGGCGCAACGCTCCGGCGGCAGGGCGGTCTTGTGCCGTTGATAAGCCGGCTTACCGGCTCGGGCGCCGCGGCGGAAAAGCAGGAACAGCACAATGGGCACGATGACCAGAGCGGATGCAACGATCGCGATAAGCCCATTCATCGGCGTGACGGTTTGCAGGGAGATGGAAGCCGGTCGGCGGGCACCTAGCCTCGATGGGCCATAGGCGACGAGGCGAAGCGGATTATATCGGAACGGCTAACCTCCTGCGGGCCCTTTGGCGGCCCGGCCCCACCGCCCGGTGCCGGGCGTTCGATACGCTGAAGCCCGGTCCGCTATGGCGATCATTAAAGGCGAAGGGCAAGGTCACACCTCAATCGTCCATGATGTGCAGACCATCCGCGGCCTTCGCGAACTGGTCGATCGCACCATCCTGTCCCAGCTTGATCATCAACCGCACTTCGTTCTGCGAATCGGCCGAGTGGAGCGCGTCCTCGTAGGAAATCTTCCCGGCCCGATACAAATCGTAGAGTGCCTGATCGAAGGTCTGCATTCCGTGCTCGCGGGACTGCTTCATCAGCTCCTTGAGTTTATGGACTTCTGCCTTGCGGATCAGGTCGGAAGCCAGGGGCGTATTGATTAGGATCTCGATCACCGGGTAGCGCCCGGCGCCATCCGAGCGTTTGACCAATTGCTGGGCGATGATGGCCTTCAGGTTAAGCGACAAATCCATGAACAACTGACTGTGCATGTCCTCGGGAAAGAAATGCAGGATACGATCGAGCGCCTGATTCGCGTTGTTTGCATGCAGCGTGCTGAGACACAGATGCCCGGTTTCCGCAAAGGTGATCGCATGCTGCATGGTCTCGCGGGCCCGGATCTCGCCGATCAGGATCACGTCCGGCGCTTGCCGGAGTGTGTTCTTCAGCGCGACTTCATAGGATTCGGTATCGATCCCGACCTCCCGCTGGGTGACGATGCACCCGGCGTGCGGATGGACATACTCAAGCGGATCCTCGATCGTGATGATGTGCCCCCGCGAGTTCTCGTTGCGGTGCTTGATCATTGCCGCCAGCGAGGTCGACTTGCCGGTGCCGGTGGCACCTACGAACAGAATCAGCCCGCGCTTGGTCATCGCAAGCTCGCGAATGATCGGCGGCAGATTCAGTTCCTCGGTGTCGGGAATATGGGTCTCGATCCGTCGCAGCACCATACCGGGTGCGTCCTGCTGGAAAAAGGCGCTGACCCGAAAGCGCCCCAACCCTTCCGAACTGATCGCGAAGTTGCACTCCCGACAGTTATCGAACTCGTCGCGCTGTCGCTGCGTCATGATGCCATAGACGATCTCACGCGCCTGTTCACGTGTGAGTTTGGTCGCGGACAAGGGCTGCAGTGCGCCGTCCACCTTGATGGACGGCTCCCGCCCGACCGTGATGAACAGGTCGGAGGCCTTCTTGTGTGTCATCAGCATCAGCAGGGACTCGAATTCCATCGTCGTCACTCTCCCGACCGTCAGAACGCGGTCTTGTTGACCGCATACTCGCGCGCCGTCTGCTTCGCGACGACGCCCCGCTCAACCAATTCCTGCAGATGCTGATCCAAGGTCTGCATGCCATCGCGCCGCCCGGTCTGGATGGCCGAATACATCTGCGCGACCTTGTTCTCGCGAATGAGGTTGCGGATCGCGGGCGTGCCGACCATGATCTCCCAGGCGGCGGTTCGGCCACCCGCCGTCTTCTTCAGCAATGTCTGCGAGATCACTGCCTGCAGCGATTCGGATAGCATCGCACGGATCATGTCCTTCTCGGCGGCCGGAAACACATCGACGATACGGTCGACGGTCTTCGCCGCCGAACTGGTATGCAGGGTCCCGAATACGAGGTGCCCGGTCTCCGCCGCAGTGAGGGCGAGTCGGATCGTTTCGAGATCGCGCAATTCCCCCACCAGGATTACGTCCGGATCCTCGCGCAGCGCGGAACGCAGGGCTTCATTGAACCCCAGGGTGTCGCGATGAACCTCGCGCTGGTTGATCAGACACTTCTTGCTCTGATGCACGAATTCGATCGGGTCTTCGATCGTCAGGATATGCGAATAGTCATTGGCGTTGACGTAGTCCAGCATTGCCGCAAGCGTGGTCGACTTGCCGGAGCCGGTCGGGCCCGTGACCAGGATCAGGCCGCGTGGCTGCCGCGTGACGTCTTCGAAGAAGCGCGGGCAACCGAGGTCGTCCAGCGTCAGGACCTTCGATGGAATACTGCGGAACACCGCCGCAGCCCCGCGATCCTGATTGAATGCGTTGACCCTGAACCGCGCAACGCCGGGGAGTTCGAACGAGAAGTCGGTCTCGAGGAACTCCTCGTAGTCGCGCCGCTGCTTGTCGTTCATGATGTCGTAGATCAGCGCGTGGACTTCCTTGTGCTCCAGTGCCGGCAGGCTGATCCTCCGGATGTCCCCATCGACCCGGATGATCGGCGGCAGACCCGCCGACAGATGCAGGTCGGAGCAGCCGTTCTTGACGGCAAAAGCGAGAAGTTCGGCGATGTCCACTGCAGCATTCCTTCAATTGGGATTGCAGACCACGGATAACCCATCGAAACAGGCGGACTGATGCGACCGCGGCATCGTGCTGGGGATTATCGACCCGGCCAGAGCGGCGCGTGCTTGTCCGCCAGCACCCGGGGATGTATGGAAGTATAAGGCAGTGCGTCGATGCGACGACCTCACCCGATCGAACGGGTATCAGATCGCCCATAAAAAAACGGGACGCTTCGCTACGGAGCATCCCGTCATGAGAGGAGGATTTACGTACTCGCCGCGCTGATCTGCTGAGGATTTCAGTAAACGAGTGGTCATATGCTACAAACCGTAAGCATCTGATTCAATGTGACACTTTGTCGCACTGACAGTGAGGGAAATGCCACTTTGCGTTGCGGCTTTTGACTCATGGCCGGGGCCATACGAGGAATGACCGCCGACGAGGAGTAACGGCTTTGCATGCTCGTCGACGCACGACAAGCAAGGACCGTGAATTGTCATCTTGCATACGCTGTCTTCGTTATTGGTTTTGGTACATTTCACGGTAAGCGGCGCGCTTTCCTCGGTCGGAACGGACTAACGCCGGTTCTTCACTCTGCTGATTGGTGCGACGGCGCTTCGCGGCGCGAACTCAGCCGCATCCAGGCGGGCTGAACGCGATTGGCCGGAATGTCGACAACTCACTTTTCCGCGGGAGCCGATTGCCGTTCAAGGGATCTACGAGTCAACCGGCCGTTGCCCAATGCAGAACCAAGGTCAACATCGAGTCTGACCAAGGCATCGATTTCGGCCTGCTCGACTGCAAAACATGCCATCCGGAGTTTCCGATCGTCGCCGGCGTTCTGATCACGAACGGTCCGGACGATTTCGTGGATATCCGCGACGAAGTCTCGGAGACCCGTGTCGACAATGGCGCCAAACCGCGTTTGCTGTGCGAGTTGCTCGCAGCGGACAAGCCGAGCGAAGCTTTCAGTCTGCTGCTGAGGCCCGGTCGGCCCACACCGAACTTTCTGGCCGTCCCAAGACTGGCAAAGCGCGGACCGAGCCAAATCGAGATCGGAAGAGTGCGCCGTAGGCCGCTACACGAACTCCGTCCGGCACGACGCCTACAGGCTCTTGCCTATAAGTCCGTGCGAGGAAGGTTGACGGGCTGGACTTGCCGCCGCGCAGCCGATGTGCTGTTGAAGCGCCGCGAACGGTTGTCGGCGATGGACGTGATCGACTTCTACTACCGAACCTTTTCGCTCAGCGAGGTCGCAAATTACTTTGGCTATCGCTTCGGCCAACCGCGGCACCTGTCAGGATTGCAGCTTGCTTCGCATCTTCGGGCTCGCGGCGGCCCCACCATAGGCCTGCCCTGCGGCGCCGGGCATCTGACGCACCACTTTTCCTACCGCGCCGAAACGGCCGGCCCGGTCATCGGCGTCGACCGGGACTACTTCCGACTCTATCTCGCCCAGAATTTCGTCGCGCCCGATGCCGACTTCATTTGCCAATAGGTCGATCGCCCCTTGCCATTCCCGAAGGGTAACTTCGACAACATCTTCTGTTCCGACGCCTTCCACGTCATCCTCAAAAAGAGCGGATTCCTGCGAGAAGCTCGCAGGCTTATGTCGGAAGCCGGGGTGCTGGCCCTGGCCACGTTCGGCAACCGTGCCGTTCGGCCGCAGGAAGGATACGAACTGACCGCGGAAGGCTACCGCGAGCTCTTCCGCGATTCGCCCCATGTCATTTTGGGCAAAGACGAATTGCTGGGGTCCTACTTTGCAGGCACCGGCCCCGACTTTCGCCCTCGGTCGGACTTCCCGCCCGAGTTGCATGAACAGAAGTGGCTCAACGCCTTGTTAACGAATCGGTCAGACGATCTCCGTCAATACGGACGCAACACCCGACGGCCGCATCTCCTCGGCCGTATCGGAATCAATCCGATTCACCAGCCCGAACAGTGTACCCAGGATGGAGTGCTGAAGCTCCGCTTCAAGTTCCCTTCCGAGTGGTACGCCCACGGAGACCGCAAGTACACACGCTACGCCCCAAAATCGGTCGAACTGCCGCCGGCATTGCTCGACGCCATCGAGCACGGCACCGTAACCGAGGTATCCGAGTTTCTGGCGAGTCAGCTGGTCTTGGTGGGTTTGCCCGATCGCTATCTCTGAGCGGGCTACGGATCTCCATGCTCTCCCCTCAGGGCGCTACGTCGGCGATGAGGGGAAACAGACCGACAAAGCGTATCGGCCGACCCGGCACGCTCCTTTGGCAGCCCCCACGGTGAGTCTGCCGCCAAGCTCACGGTCGGTGTCGCGGCAGCAGCGGACGTCCGGGCTCGGCGCACGCCCATGCGACCGACTGCGGGAGGCTTCACGCCTGTCTGCAGTTCAGTGGATAATCTGTTGCGGGTCCACGAATGGATCGCCCATAGGTCACTCCCTCCGCAATCCCATTTCTCCCCTCGACGCGAAACCGACTCATGTCATCGCTGGGAACGCGCCTAGACGCACTCCATGAACGCATCAAACTGGCCACAGCAGCAGCCGGTCGTCCGGCCGGCGCCGTGCGTTTGATCGCAGTCAGCAAGACGGTGCCCTGCGAGCAGATGCTGATCGCCTATCGTCTGGGGCTGCGCGACTTCGCTGAGAGCTACGTCCAAGAAGCCCTACCTAAACTGGCTGCGCTGGCTCACTGCGACATCACCTGGCATTTCATCGGGCCCATACAGTCGAACAAGACGCGACCGATCGCGGAGCGCTTTCACTGGGCACACAGTGTGGACCGCCTGAAGATTGCCGAGCGTCTGCACGAGCAACGTCCGCACGGCATGCCACCTCTGAACATCTGCCTGCAGGTCAATGTCAGTGGCGAGCCGACGAAAGCCGGCGTAACGCTTGACGCTCTGCCACTGCTGACAGCAGCCATTGCTCGCCTGTCGAACCTCAGACTGCGGGGACTGATGGCGATTCCCGCCCCCGGTCAGTCCCCTGATGCGCAACGTGCAGCATTCCGTTGTCTGCGGGAGGCCTTGCTTGGCCTGAATCTTCCAGAGCTGGACACGCTGTCCATGGGAATGTCCGATGACCTGGAAGCGGCGATCATGGAGGGCGCCACGCTGGTACGCATCGGCACGGCGTTGTTCGGCCCGCGGCAGGCCGGATCCACCGCCGCGAGCAGTCAGAACCGCGCTCCAGTATCATAGGCCTTTCATCGCAACGGACCGACAGCCCGCCATGAAACATCCCACCATCGGCTTCATCGGAGCCGGGAACATGGCCTCCAGCCTGATCGGAGGCCTACTGGGGAACGACTACCCCAAAGATCACCTGCGCGTCTCGGACGCCGACGCCGAAAAGCGCGTTGCGGCCGAGGCCCGTTTCGCCGTGCAATCCTGCTCGGACAACCTCGAGCTGACAGCGCAGTCGCAGGTGCTTCTACTCGCAGTAAAGCCGCAGATCCTGGCCAAAGTCTGCCGCGAAATCGCGCCGACCGTCCAGCAGCTGAAGCCGCTCGTGATATCGATCGCGGCCGGCGTCGATGAAGCGGCGATCGACCGGTGGCTCGGCGGACACACGGCACTGGTGCGGTGCATGCCAAACACCCCCAGCCTGGTTGGGGCGGGCGCGACAGCCCTGCACGGCAACGACCGAACGACGGCCCAACACCGGAACTGGGCCGAGATGATCATGCGCTCGGTCGGGATCACCGTCTGGGTCGAGCGCGAGGAACTGCTCGACGCCGTGACCGCCCTATCGGGCAGTGGGCCGGCCTATTTCTTTCTGCTGATGGAAGCCATGACGGAAGCTGCGGCACAAATGGGCCTTGATCCCAACACGGCGCGCCTGCTGACGCAACAAACGGCGCTGGGTGCGGCACGCATCGCGATCGAATCGGAAGAACCCCCGGCGGAGCTTAGGCAGCGTGTTACCTCGCCCGGCGGAACCACCGAGCGGGCGATTGCAACCTTTGATGCGGCGGGCTGGTCGAAGACGGTCGTGGAGGCGATGCGCGCAGCGCGCGATCGCGCCATCGAACTTTCACACGAGTTGGGAGAAGCGTAATGGATTCGGGTTATTGGGTGCAGCCAGCCGTCTTTTTGATCGACACGGTCTTCGGGCTATACCTGTTCGCGTTGATCCTGCGTTTCCTGTTCCAGTGGGTCAACGCGGACTATTACAACCCAATCTGCCAATTCATCGTCAAGATCACGCATCCGCCATTGCGCCTGTTGCGGCGGTTCGTGCCGCCGATCGGGCGCGTTGACACCTCCACGTTGCTGCTGATGCTGGTGCTGCAAATCTTGGCGTCCTATCTGGTGCTGACGCTACAGGGCTTCAGCCTCAATATCGCGGCGCTGGCGATCCTGTCTGCGTCGCAGTTGCTGGAGCTGATCCTGAATATCCTGATGTTTGCGGTGATTCTGACCGCGGCGATGAGCTGGCTGCATGCGAGCCGCCATAACCCGGCTGTCGCATTGCTGAACAGCATCACGGCGCCGATGTTGAAATGGAGTCGGAGACTGCTGCCGCCCATGTCGGGCATCGACCTGTCACCGCTTATTCCCATCATCGGAATCCAGGTTCTGAAGATGTTGGTACTGCCCCCCATCGAACACCTCGCCCGCCTGATGGGTTGATCTCAACCCCGTTGGACAGTCTCGACTGTCATCCCACAGCACAGCGAGGTTTCCCTTCGGCCAATAACCGAGCTGCACTCCGGCACCATTGCGAGAATTTATTCATCAGGCGCGGAAGTGATCCTTTCGGTGTCGGATCTCGGCAAAGACATCGGCGTCGCTGGCGCGGCTGAGACCGATCGCGGCTTTCAGAGACGCATTGTCCGCGCGCAAAAACGGATTGGTGGATCGTTCCTCGCCGAGAGTCGATGGAACGGTAGGTTGCCCACGACGGCGCAGCGCATCGATGTGCCGGGCGCGTTCCCGAAGCGCCGCGTTCAGCGGATCAACCGTGAGGGCAAACCGGGCATTGCTCTGCGTGTATTCGTGCGCACAGTAGACGCGGGTGACCTCCGGCAGACTTTTGAGCTTTGCCAGTGAGGCCCACATCTGCGCTGCCGAGCCCTCGAAAAGCCTTCCGCAACCCAGGGCGAACAACGTATCCCCGCAGAACATGACTTCGTCCTCGGCGAACCAGAAGGTGATGTGTCCCAGTGTGTGGCCCGGTACCTCCAGCACCCGCGCTACCGACTCGCCCAAGGCTACCGAATCGCCTTCGCCCACGGTCCTGTCGATACAGGGGATTCGCGCTCGATCGTACTCCGAGCCGACGATCAGGCAGCCAGTCCGTTCTTTCAGCAACCGATTCCCTCCGACGTGATCGGAATGATGGTGAGTGTTGAGAACGTGGGATAGCCGCCAGCCCCGCACATCCAGCGCGCGCAGCACCGGCTCGGCCTCGGCCGGATCGACCGCTGCCGTTTGGCCCGACCGTGGCTCATGGATCAAATAAATGTAGTTATCCGCCAGCACGGGCAACTGCAGAATCTCGATCATCGCGACCTCAGGCATTGCCGGTCAGATACTTCGCGATATCGTCCTTGGAGAATCCAATCTTCTTCGCGATGCGGTCGGCATGGCTGACGCGTGAAATGCCCTCAATCAGCCGGTAGGTCGGCAGCTCGTTCCGGAACTCGACCTGACGCGCCTGCCCGACGCCACGACGCTGGTAGAAGTCGACCAGTTCGTGATTGTGCGTGATCAGTACCGTGCTGTTGCCCTTCTCCTTGAATCCGTCGAGGATGTTGACGGAGATTTCGAGCTTTTCCTCATTCGTCGTGCCCTCGGACAACTCGTCCATGATCACGAGGCTGCGCGACGTAGCCGCCAGAAAGATGGCTTTCGTGCGCTTTAGCTCGGTGCCGAAGCGTCCCTCCCCATCGGTAAGATGGCTGATCTCCGGCACCTGATAGAAGATCCGATCGGCCACCGTCAGCGTCGCGCGCTCGGCCGGAATGTAGCAGCCGATCTGGGCCAGCACCTGAATTTGGGCCAGCGTCTTGCAAAACGCCGTCTTGCCGCCGCTGTTCGGGCCGGTCACGAACGTCAGCCGCTCCTCGTCAAGACTCAGGTCATTGGCGACATATGCCGGATCCTCCTTCGCCAGCACCGGATTGCGCGCCTTTGCGACGGTCAGCCTGTGGCACCCAGCCGACGCATCGATCGCCGGCAGGCAGGTCGGGTGCACGAACGCCTCACGGTAGCGACAGAAGCCCATCAACTCGTCGAGCTGCCCCAGCGCATCCAGGGTCCGCTGCACGTCCTCGCTCTTCTTGAATGTCTCGCGTAGCGGATAAATACAACCGTCCCGATCGAAGCCGCCGACGATCGGAATGTAGACCAGACTGAGCGGCAGCAGAAACAGCCAGAACACCGGCGTGATGGAGGCCGCCATTTCCAGAGCGAACGGCACGAATTGGAATATCAGCACCAGGAGTACGAAAGCGATAGTCAGGCCGACGGGCTTGAACAGGGTTGGGCGGAACTTGATGGCCGGAGTCAGCAAACCCTTTTCCTCGCGGGTCATTAGACGCTTCTCGGAGCGGTAGACGGGCCCTCTCATCAACGCGTACGAGCGCGTTTTGGCGAAACCGCGAAGCGTGTCCACCAGACCGCGCAGGTACGGGCTGCGGGGCGTGGGAAGTTTGGCGGAAGCGTCCACCAGATCCAGCATGAACCGCGTGCCCTTGATATAGGTCTCGTAACCGAAGCCGGCAATTTCCCGCGGGTGCGACGGGGCTCCGAGCATGCCCAGAAAGCGCCCGAACAAGAGATCGTAAAAGTCGCTCTCGCGCTTGTGGGCCTGATGTAGCAGTGTGTCGAGATCGGCCTTCAACTGCCGGTTGCCCTCGATTTCGCGTACGCTGTCCTGCTTGAACCGTACGCTTTCCGAATCCGTTAGCGGCTGGGACAAGGAACGGTATAACACGGCGCTGCCGATATCCGTGGTGGCATGATCGACCGCCGCAAATAACTCGTCGATCTCGATGACGCGGAAAGTCTGCTCATCCAGCACCGCCTCTCCGGTCGCGCCGGCCGTAGCCGATGGAACGCGTGGCGGCTCCTTGGAATCGCCCTGAAGAATCGTGCGGTAGTGGGGTTGCGACGCAGAACTCATTTCCGACTCCCGGTTGTTGTTTGAAAGATCGCTATGCCTTTGTAACGCTGCGCGGCACCAAATGCCAAGCGCTTTTGCTTCGATCACGGCTTGACATAGGTGTTCCCGCGGGACTCGGCCTCCGGACACCCTCAGGGGCAACTCAACCCCAGCCGAGAAGCGGGATCGCGCGCGCCATCGGTGACCCGGCGGATTCCGGACGGTAGAATGCCCCCAGTCGCCACCGCTGCCTGCACCGCATCTCCGCGGGCGGTCATCGCGCGTTCCCGGCCTAGGCTGACCCGGCCACCCCGCACTGAGCCTGAACCGACCACGTAACCATCCGATGTTTCCGAGTCTGCTGAATGCTGTCCGACGCGGTCTGACGCGTCCCGTTCCCGCCATCGGGTTGGGTTGGTTCCGCCTGTTCTTCGCTCTGGTCGTACTCGGCGAAGTCCTGTTCCTCTATTACTTCCGCCATCTGATTTTCGATCCAGTACCTTACCTGGACATCGCATCGCCCTCCGTGCATCTGTTCCTGGTGTTCTGGGGAGTGACTGCGGCGTGCCTGGCCCTCGGCTACCATACGCGTGCGGCAGCCGTCCTGAACTACGCGTTCTGGCTGGTGTTCACGGTCTTCACCCCGATGTGGAAGGACTTCGACGGCGGTTTCGATCAGCTGATGCTGGGCTCGAGCTTCCTGCTGATGTTTCTGCCGAGCGAACGCGCGTTGTCGCTGGACAATCTGCGGCTCAAATGGAAGCTGTCGCATCCCGGTCAGCACTACCGGCCACCCGAGCAGGTCTCGGTGCTGGCCTACTACATCCCGCTGTTGCTCTCATTGGGGCTGATCTACTTCGACTCGGCGATCCACAAGCTGTCGGCCGAATTCTGGCGGAACGGGCTTGGACCCTGGCTGCCCTCTTCACTGCCGTATTACATGTCCGCCCTCGACATGTCCCCGCTACTGGAGATCGAGCCGCTACAGCGCGCCTTCGGCTACGCGATCCTGGCGTTCCAGTTCCTGTTTCCCTTCACCCTCTATTTCCGTCCGTTCCGACTACCGTTGCTCCTCATGGGAATCGGGCTGCACGGCGGCATCATCCTGTCGCTGAACATCTATCCGTTCGGATTCGGCATGCTGGTGCATTACTTCCTGCTGGTTCCGCTGGGGTGGTGGCGCCGGATGGACGGCTGGCTGAGGGTCGCCACGCCCGGGCTGACGGTCTATTACGATGAACAGTGCCCCTTGTGCAATCGAACGGCTATTTTCGTCGAGCACTTCGACATACGCCGGGCCGTCGCGTTTCGGGGGCTCCAGACGCATGCGCGCGACTGCGCCGCCCTCGCGGGCATTCCGGAGGCAGAGCTGTTGAAGGATTTGTATGCCGTCGATCGCGGACGACGGGTTGTCTCGGGACTCGACACCTACATCCGGATCCTGCAGCACATGGGCTATACCGCGCCGCTCGCGCTGATGCTGCGCTTGCCCGGCCTCTACCAACTCGCCGCCCGGGTCTACCGGCAAATCGCCGATACCCGCGCGCGGCTGGTTTGCGACGCCGGCTGTGCCCTCGGTGGATCGCCCCTGACTCAAGCCACGCCGCCATGGGGCGGCCTGATCGAACATCTGGCACCGACTGACCGACAGAAGGCCAACCGTATCGCGAAGTTCTTGGTCATGGTGCTCGTGCTGCAGCTCAACTGCACGATTCACTATGCAATCCTCTACCGGATCGGCCTTGACCCGAAGAACAGCGAGGCAGGCCAGATCGCGGCCGCGCTCAGCAACGGCTTGATCACACTGTCGCACACCTTCCTGGGTATCACCCCGCATGCCTTGTATCTGCACGATCACTTCGAGGGGTACGAGCATATCCTCGCGCTGACGTATATCGACGATTCAGGCGAGGAACGCTGGCTGCCTTTCATCGACGAACAGGGCCGGATGCTCGCGCCCTACTGGGGCAGGGTCCATTCCATGTGGGCGAATGTGGCAGTAACGCGGAACATCGAACATCGCCGGCTGAGGAAGTTCGTCGAGAAGGTCACCGCCTATCTCGGTGGCGAACTCGGCATCAGCCTGACCGATCGCACGTTCGTGTTGAAGCTCAAGGAAGTCCGTGCGCCCATGCACTGGGTGGCGGATCTGCGTCAGCGTAATCTCGGCGGCGCATGGCGTACCGTTGGTCGCGCGGTTTGGCATGACGGGCAGATGCGACTCGATCTCTATCAGAATCTCGGGCAACTCTCACGCGGTGTGCAGTCGGAAAGCAGCCCGCACATCGCACCGTAAACTACCGCCGCCCCGCCGCGTATCCCACCTCGAACCGTATCCTATACTCGGTTCGAAGGCTCAATCCGGATCAATTTCCTATCCGAAGAGCCCTGGCTCAGGCCCGACCGCCCCGGCCTCTTTACCCCACCGCCGAACCCAAAGGTGACTGTCATGGACCGCCCCGTCATGCTGCCGCAGAGCGCCAGGAAGGACGAATCGCCCGACAGCGGCTATCGCCCGGTCGCGACCTATATGGAACTGCGCGACATGGTATTCGCCAGCGACCCAGCCAAACTGGGATGCCGGAAACCGGATACGCGCGATCTGGTCTGGGGCATGGTCATCGAAACGGGTTACCCGGATGCCGTAGCCACCATCATCGTGCTGGCGGATGGCACGATCAGCCTGTACTTCAGCTCCGGCGGGGGACTGGTTGGCCTAGGTGATTACGAACACATCGCGGAGGCGGGTCACAGACTGCTGAGCCTGGGTGATTTGCTGACCCCGAATTTCGATCAGGCCAGCGATTATTCCCTTCCAAAGAGGAGCCACACGCGGGTCTATCTGATGGCCTTCAGCGGCTTCCTTGCCGCCGAAGTCAGCCTGAACGCACCGTGGAAACAACCCGGAATGATGGCGCTGGCAAACCGGGCGCAAGAGCTTTTTGCGATGATTCGCGAACTCGCCGATCAGATAGCCGAGCAGCGGGAAGGCAGGCAGGTCGCCCAGCCACAGCGCATAAACTGAGAATACCCGCTCCCGGTGTCCGACAATACGCGCGTCGATCCGGCGTCAGCATGACCTACGAATCGTGCCCGTCGTCAGCCTGCAGGGTCGGACCGGGCGCCGAGCCGGACTGTCCGAGCTCGACCGGGAGACTCTCCACCTGCCCCAGCTTCCGGCTGATCTGGCGGGTTCGCGTTTCGGCCTGATCGATGGTCGAGCGTACCTCGTCCAGTTTCTTGCGGGTCTTCTCAAGAATCCCGCCGAAGCGCTGAAACTCGGTCTTGACCTCCCCCAGCGTTCGCCAGACCTCGCTCGATCGCGCCTCGATCGCCAGCGTCCGAAAGCCCATCTGCAGACTGTTCAGTATGGCCGTCAAGGTCGTCGGACCGGTCACGGTGATGCGGTATTCGCGTTGGAGCACATCGCTGAGCCCTGGGCGGGACATGATCTCGGCGTAGAGCCCCTCAATTGGCAGGAACAGCAAGGCAAAATCGGTCGTGTGCGGAGGTTCGACGTATTTTTCGCGGATCGCGCGCGCTTCGGAGCGGATGCGGGCCTCCAGCGACCGGCGGGCTGCTTCAACCACAGTGGAATCGCCCGCTTCCTGGGCTTCCATCAGACGCTGATAGTCTTCGATCGGGAACTTGGCGTCGACCGGCAGCCAGACGACACCCCGCGCGCTGTCGCGTCCCGGCAGCCTGATCGCGAACTCCACGCGGTCGCTACTACCAGGACGGGTCACCACGTTGCGGTCGTATTGCTCGCTCGTCAGCAACTGCTCCAACAATTGCTGCAGCTGAACTTCGCCCCAGGTTCCGCGCACCTTGACGTTGGTGAGGACCTTTTTCAGGTCACCGACGCCGGCCGCGAGCACCTGCATCTCGCCCAGGCCCTTGTGCACCTGCTCCAGCCGGTCGCTGACCTGCTTGAACGATTCGCCGAGGCGCTGCTCCAGCGTGTGGTGCAGTTTCTCGTCGACGGTCTGTCGCATTTGCTCGAGCTTCTGCTGGTTATCCGACTGCAGCGCCACCAGCCGTTCTTCGATCGTGCGCCGCAGTCGATCGAGCGTCTGCTCGTTCCCTTGACTCAGCGTCGAAAGCTGCGCGGCAAACTGGCCGGACACCCCTTCGAGCTGGTTCCTCAACAAGCCACCCACGCTATCGAGTTGCTCCTTCAGGAGTTCACCAAAACGGCGCAGCGCATTCCCCATTTCTTCCCGACTCTCGCGGGCATCGGACCGGGCACTGCCCAACTGCTCATGAACTACGGCGCGCAGCGCATCGGAACGACTGGCCAGGTCCCCCTGCAAGCCCCTCAGGGTCTCGGCCATACTGTCGCGTAGCTTGTCGGACTGCTCGGTGCTGCGTTCCGTCAGGTCATTCAGACAGCCGAGCACCATCTGGTTGAAGCGGTGAATGGCATCGGTTACTTCCTCGCGGTCCTCCCGCGCGTTCTGGGCTGATTCCACCCGGTTCCTGGCCAGTTCGTCGCGGATCAAGCGTCCCAAGCGCTCGTCGCTGTCTTCGAAACGGTCCAGCCGGTCAGCGAGCGACCGGAGCCGGGAGGATTGCCGTAGCAGCGCGACCAGGGCTATCGCGGTGAAAACCGCGATAACCATCAGCAGCAACCCGGCAATCGCCGTCAGCGGCGGGATCGCAACGCCCCCAAACGTCACCAACTGAGCATCAACTCCCGGAACTGGGAAGCGGACCTGCCTGTCGGCCAAAGCGGGATAGAGGCAGCAGCCGAAAACAAGCTGCCGCCCGCATCAACGGGACAGGCAAGGAGCAAACGGGCGGGTAAGTCAGAGAATCTTGACCTCGGGAATGGGCACGACGAACTTGCCGCCCCACTCAGAGACATAGCTGCCTAGAGCCGTAATCTCATCCTTCAGGTTCCACGGCAGGATCAGTATGTAGTCGGGTTTGGCCTCGCGAATCGCTTCTGGCGCAAGAATCGGAATCCGCGTACCGGGAGTGAATTTGCCTTGCTTATAGGGATTCGCATCGACGGTGAAATCGAGAAAATCGGTACGAATACCGCAATAGTTGAGCAGCGTGTTGCCCTTCCCCGGTGCACCGTATCCCACGACCCGCTTGCCGCGATTTTTTGCGTCGATAAGGAAGGCCAGCAGCTTGCGCTTCGTTTCCTTGACCTGCTCGCCGAAAGCCCGGTAGCGCTCCACCGTCAGAAAACCGTCGGCAATTTCCCGGTCGCGCAGCGCGATCACCCGGTCGCCGACTGGCAAATCGCCGTTTTCGGCATGCCGCCCGTAGATCCGCAGCGACCCGCCATGGGTCGGCAACTCCTCGACGTCGAACAGCGTGATGCCATGTTGCGCAAAAACCTTCTCGACCGAGACGAACGAGAAATAGCTGAAATGCTCGTGGTAGATCGTGTCGAACTGGTTCTCGGCCATCAGCCGCTGCAGATGCGGAAACTCCATCGTGATCACGCCGCTCGGCCCCAGCAACAGCTTCATGCCGGCCACGAAATCGTTAAGGTCGGGAACGTGGGCCAGGACATTGTTGCCCAGTAGCAGATCTGGCTGACCGTGTTCCTCCCTGATCGCTTTGGCGGTCGCGATGCCGAAAAATCGACTCGTCGTCGGCACGCCTTTCGCGATCGCGACTTCGGCTACGTTGGCCGCTGGTTCGATGCCGAGCACCGGAACACCGGCGGCAACGAAATGCTGCAGCAGGTACCCGTCGTTGCTTGCGATCTCCATGACCTTGCTGTGCGCCCCGAGCCCGAAGCGCGCGCAGGCCATCTCCGCATAGCGTCGCGCATGCTCCACCCAACTGGTCGAATACGAAGAGAAATAGGCGTACTCGGTGAATATTTCCGTCGGCGAGACGAATTCCTGCAGCTGAACCAGAAAGCACTGGTCGCAAACATAGGCATGCAACGGAAAAAACGGCTCCATCTCATGGAGTTGGTGCGGCGCAATGTGCGTCTGACACAACGGCGACATACCGAGATCAACGAAGGAATGCACCAGCGGCGCACCGCAGAAACGGCATGCAAACCCCTGTGTAGGCTCGCTGCCTTGCGTGCCGCTACCAGTCGTTTCGTCGTCCATCGTTACCTCCATTGCCTTCTTCTGGGTCCGGGTTCAAAAAGTGGGGAACCAAGCCGCTCGCCGTGTGGGCTACAGCAGCACCGCGTAATGGGACTGCGGAACGGCTTAGGGACCGATGACGAAGCGAGCCGGCGCGCGGTTGTTCGTATAGCCGTGATTATAGGGCTGATCCTTGTAATCTAGGCTGATTTCAGCCGGACGGCCGAGCACGACCGTGAACGGCGGCTTGCCACTGATTAGCTTCTCGGATCCTTTGCTGCCGAGTTCATACAGCAAGCGGCTGCCGTCGGCGTCCACGATGCTGACCCATGAGTCGCCCAAAAATCGAACCCGTAGCGAAGGCGGTCCGGCAGCCTGCACCGGGACTGCACTCACCGCAGGTTGCGACGGCGCCGGTACCTCCGGTGCCGGGCCCATCGTCTGGCCCGTGCCTCCTCCGGCGCTGCCTCGCTCGGTTTCCACGGGCTGCGACGAGGCGGCTGTCGGCGCCGCCGTCGTGACCTGAGGAACCGCCGCTACGGTCTCGGGCGTGTCGACTTGTTCGCGGGCGACCCGATAGACCCACCAGCCGAGCCCGATGAACGCGGCCAGGCCGAGCAAGACCAGCGCCGGACCGAAGCGCGACTCCTCCGGGACCGGATCGAGCGCCGTCACGCGCGACGATTCGGGCAGGGCATCGCGACCGCCCAGGCGCTCATATGCCTCCACGATCTGCTTGGGGTCCAGGCCGAGAAGCCGCGCCAGATTCTTCAGATAACCGCGGATGAAGATCGCCGGGGGAAGACCGGCATAGTCATCGGTCTCCAGGGCCCTTACTGTCGGGACGGCGAGGTGGAGCTTGCCGGCCACCTCCTCGATGCTGAGGCCTCGCGCCACCCGCGCCTCGCGCAAAGCCCGCCCCGGCCCTGGCCCGGAGCACAGGCCTTCCTCTTCCAGTCCATTTGAGTTTGTTGCATTCAAGCTCATGCCGGCATCTCAGTGCGCTGACGATCGTGCGGTCATCAGATTACCACTCGCGACGTCCGCCGCGAGTTCGGCCGATAGCACGCCGGCCAGCAGTACGTTTCAGTCGGGCAAACCTTCGGGCAAGCGCTCGCCGAAGGCGGCCTTTACCGCCGCCAGACGTTCCTTGCAGATCTTGTACGAGGCCAGCGCCTTGTCGACCATAGGAATCAGCGCATCGATGTCGGGCTCCTGCTGCGTCCGAAGACGTTCGGCAACTTCCCTGAGGACGGCATAGTGGGCCTTGAACGTATCCGCTTGCTTACTCATTGGTGTCACCTTTCAACGGTCTTGGTTCAACGCGGGCCCGGATGTGGCCGTCACGGAATTCGATGTCGAGCACGCCGGCTTTGTCGGCTTCGGCCACGGCACTGACCACTCCCCCACGCTCATTCCTCACCAGCGCGAAACCACGCTGCAAGGTGGCCTTGGGCCCCAGGCCCAGTAATTCCCTTGCGAGCGACTCGATGGCGAAGTCCGCTTCCGAGAGCCGCTGCCGCGCGAAATGCTCAATCGTGGCAAGCAAGGTCCCAAGCTGCTGGTCGGCCTCGCCAAGACGGCGCAGGCTGGTCTGCTCGAGTTCATGGCGATGCAGTTCCAGTGCGTGTTCCGCGACCTGAAGCCGGCTGGTTGCCTGATGGCGGAGTTCCAGCATAAGGCGCCCGACTTCATGCTCCACCTGGGTCAACAGACGCCGACCGGACGCCTCCAGTTCCGTCCGTAGCAGTTCAATGCCGCGCTCATGGATCGCGATGGCGTTGCCGGCGGCCCGGAGAATCCCCAGCATGTTCTCGATCGCCGCATTCGCATTCGCGGCGATCGCTCCGGCGATGAATCCGATCACCTTCGATGGCGTATCGCAGCGGCAATGCGCGATGTCGTCCAGCACGGTATTGTCGCGTTCGTGGCCGATGCCGGTGAATATCGGCAACGGCATGCGGCATACCGCGCGGGCGAGTTCCAATTCGTTCAACCAGTACAGGTCGGTCACCGAGCCACCGCCGCGAATGATCGCCAGTGCGTCGAAGCGCGCGCCACGCTCGTAATCGCTGCGCACCCGGTCCAGAGCCGCGAGCAGGCTTGACGCGGCGGCCTGTCCCTGGAACTTCGCCGTGTAATAGTCGAAGCGGCAGAGGCCTGCGGCCTGAAGGTGATCGGCATCGCGTCGGAAGTCGCCGAGGCCGGCGGCGTCCTGCGGGCTGATCACGGCGACGTGGCAGAACTCCGCAGGAGCAGGCAGTCCTCGGTTCAATCCCGCGATGCCCTCCCGAGCCAGGGTCTCGCGTATGGCTTTCAGCTTGGCTTCGATATCACCCAGCGTGTAGGCCGGATCGATATCTTCGACAATCGCGCGAAGGCCATAGGCGGGATTCAGCTCAGCGGAGAGTTGCAGCAGCACCTTCAGGCCGACCGCCAGTTCGGCACCGGTGCCCTGCGCAAATTTTCCACACACAGTGCCCGCGCGCGAAGACCAGACGAAGCTCTGCAAGCGGGCTAAGAGGCGTGCGTCCGCGTCGTGCTCGACGAGTTCGATCGCGAGGTGGCCGCCATTGACCTGCCGCAGTTGGCTGATCTCGGCCCGGACCCACTGGGACCGCCGTACGTGAACGGCAACGGATTCGGCCACCTGTGCCAGAAAGGCGCTCAAGGCGACACCGCTTTCCGGCACGGCCGTCAGGGCATCGGACCGCGTGCCGGCAAACAGGTCGCTTGGAGCTCCGGGCGGCAGCCATTCCTGGAAAGGTTCCAGCGGCGATCTCTCTGAAACATACCACTTCCGGACCACCGGATCCCAGCGGGCGCCCAGACCCTTGGCCCGTTCCTTCGCGGGAAACGGTACGTTCAGGTACACCTTGCTGCTGGAATCCGGAACCGACACGTCACTGAACGCTTGAAATCATCGGGAACATGAAACGGATGTCACGCCAAGCCGAATGCTACCACGCTGCGGGTGATGTCCGGCAGCAAGCGACCGAACGCCGCTGCCCTGACGAAGTTTGTCTCGATGCTCGCCAGCCGCTTGCAGCGGGGGTAGTAATATATGCGCATTTTCCAATCATGGACTCGGCAACTCGATACGAGACGAGAGCATGTCCCATTACCCACCCGACGGGTTCGCAGCACCGTACCGACCCAGACTGGCTGCCGCGGCCGAGATGCACTGCTCGGTCGCCGACGGGGAATTACTGCTCATTGAGGGCTTCCTGACCCCGGCGGAAGCAGCAACGCTGTTCCAATCGCTGCGGTCCGAACTCGACTGGCGGGAAGAAGTCCTCGTAATTGCGGGCCGGCAGGTCATGGTGCCGCGGCTGGTCTGCTGGTACGGAGACCCGGGAAGCCGTTATCGCTACTCCGGGGTGTCGCACGAACCCATGCCATGGACGCCGGCGCTGGCGGAAGTCAGAGCAGCCGTGGAGGCGCGAAGCGGCAGTCGCTTCAACAGTGTTCTCGGCAACCTCTATCGCAGCGGCCAAGACTCGATGGGATGGCACGCCGACAAAGAGAAGGAACTCGGCCCGAACCCCGTCATCGCCTCACTCAGCCTGGGCGCGACCCGTCGCTTCCTGCTGCGGCACAATCGGACACGGGAACAGATCGAACTTGGCCTGACCGCCGGAAGCCTGTTGATCATGGGCGGCCGCCTGCAGCACGAGTGGCGTCATTGCGTACCGAAAGCGCCGCGGGGCGCGGAAGCGCGCATCAATCTTACTTTTCGCCTGATCAAGGAGCCCTGAATGCCCCAAAGTCACGCCTCGCACTCAGAATGGCTGGAAGTGGTCGATGGCGATGACCGCGTGGTCGACCTCCGGCGCCGCGCGGATATCCATCGGCTAGGCCTCAGGCACCGGGCCACACATGTCCTGCTGTTCAACCGGCAAGGACTCATATTCCTGCAGCGGCGCTCTCAGCAAAAGGACATCAATCCCGGGCTATGGGACACCTCGGCCGCCGGGCACGTCGATCCCGGCGAAAGCTATGACGACTGCGCGCGGCGCGAGCTGTCGGAGGAACTCGGCATACACTGCACCGCCGATGCACTGGAGCTTCTCTTTAAGCTGCCGGCCAGCGAGACCACCGGCTGGGAATTCATACATGTCTACCGCACCGTGCATGACGGCCCGCTGCAGTTGAATGCCGAGGAAATCGATGATGGCATGTGGCTGCCGCCGGAGGCGATCGATCACTGGGAAGACCAGGACGACCGCCGCCTGTCAGCGACCTTCAGAAGTCTCTGGGCCTGCTTTCGAGCGCGTTAGTCTGTAGCAGGCTGAACCGCCCTCGTCAGAGCCGGTAACGCGCCGAACGGCGCAGGGACAGGGACAGGTGCTGGTTCAGGTAGGCCGGCTGGTAGATCAGCTTGACCAGCAGAAAACCGGCCGCGAAACCGCCCACGTGCGCCCAGAAGGCCACGCCTCCGCCGGCACCCTGCAACGACGGCAGACCGCCGGCAATCTGGATGACAAACCAGTAACCCAGCATGGCCAAGGCCGGAACCGATACGGTCGTAACGAAAAAACCCAGAAATATCAGAACGATCACATGCGCTCTGGGGTACAGCCGGGCATATGCCCCCATCACCCCGCCAATGGCCCCGGACGCGCCAACCATCGGCACGGCCGCACCCGGGTCGCTAAGGATCTGGGCGCCTGCAGCGGCAAGGCCACAGATCAGGTAGAACGCGATGAACCGCAGCCAGCCCATCGCATCTTCGACATTGTCACCGAACACCCACAAAAACCAGAGGTTGCCGATGATGTGAAACCACCCGCCATGCATGAACATGTGCGTCAGCAGCGTCAGGTGCGAAGTGTTCCCGTCGAGCACGCAGCTCAGCCCTTCGCCGAGCGGGATGGCCGTGTTCAACGGCGCGAGCCCGAACAACTCGCCCGAGATTAGACCGTAGGCGCACAGCGATTGCGCCATGGTCACGCCATTTCCCATCCCCTGCACGAAGATCCACGCAGCGATGTTCAATGCGATCAATGCGAACGTTGCCAGCGGCCGTCGGAACGTCGGGTTCTCGTCACGCAAAGGAAACATCGGGACCTCATTGGGTGAGAAAAACGAGCGCCAGCGTGCGCGCAAAAGGATCTGCCAGCCAACGCCACTTCCATCGTGACCTCTTCAGCGCGGCAAACATCAGAATCGAAAACGACCGCAGGGCCCGCGCACCGGCATTGCAGCGACCTTAACGAATGGACCCTGCCTGGCGTCGATCGACGGCTGTGCCGCAAAGACCCCGTCAGCGTCGCAGCGACCCGAAAGGCACGTCCAGCACACCGTACTCCGGCCAATCCCGGAAATCGTAATGCCACCACTCCCGCGGATGCACGGTGAAACCTTCGGCAGTCATCGCCGCACGCAGTCTGTCGCGATAACGGCGGGATTCAGGCGTTCCGCCGCCGTAATCCGGGTAGGCCCGGGTGGTCATCTCATCATAATCCGTCGGCATGGCCACCGACTGTCCGCTGGCCAGTTCATACAGAGACAGATCGACCGCGCAACCGCGGTTATGTCGTGACCCCAGCTTGGGGTCGGCGACGAAGTTACGCTTGTCGCCGCTAACCGAGTCCCAGAAGACTTTGGTGACCGACCAGGGTCGGTAGCCATCGTAGACGAGCAAGCCCAGACCCTCGGACTGCAGCGCCCTGTGCACGCGCACGAGCGCCTCGGCCGCTGGGCGCTGCAGGAACACACGGCCTTCCGGATAGACCGCACGTCCGATGAAATTGTTCACGGTCGCGTACCGCACATCGAGCTTGATGGTCGGATCGAGTGTGACCAGTTCGACCAGATCCGGGTCTCTGACCGGATGATCCGGCGCGGGCGGACCATCGGGCTGCGATACGGCGGTACATGCGGCAGTCGCAAGGGCCAGACTCAAGGCGACACCTCTCCGGGTCAGCGTATCAGACATACAGGGCACTGCTGAGCGCACCGCGAAATTCGCGGGTCAGCGGATGGTCGTCGCCCAGGTAGCGGAACAGGGCCACACACGCCTTGCGAGCACCGTCATCGTCGTAGCTGCGTGACTTTCGCACCACGTCGATAAAACCTTCGAAGGCGCCCTTAAAATCGGCTTGTTTCAGCCGCTCCGCCCCAGCCAGGTACGCGTCCCGGACAGCTCCCTCAGGCAAGTCTGCCTGGCCATCGGCCAGTTCGAGCAAACGGGCCAGTGTGCGGATCGCATCGGCCATCGCAAATCCGTCATCACCGGGACCGATCGCTGCGAGCACCGAAGTTGCAGCCGCCGGGGCCGTGAAGAGTTGTGCCCGTGCCAGCGACAAGCGAGCGGCCAGATTCGCGGGTTCCTCCGCGAGTATGTCCTGCAACAGAGGGATCGCCTCGGCTGTCTTGCCGAGGGATAGTAATTCTTCCGCCCGCTGCAACTGGTCCCTTCGGGGGCTCGGCAGCGTCCGTTGCAGCCAGTCCTCGATCCGATTCTCGGGGAGTGCACCGGAGAACTCGTCCACCACCTCGCCGTCGACGAATAGCTTGACGTTGGGAATGCTGCGAATGCGAAACCGCTCTGCTACCTCCGGTTGTTCCTCGGTGTTGACCTTGACCAGTACGAGGCGATCATGGTGGCGTTCCGCAATGCGCTCCAGGACAGGCGTCAGCGCTCGACAGGGGGCGCACCAGGGGGCCCAGAAATCCACGAGCACGGGTATCGAAAAGCTGGGGGTCACGACTTCGGCATCGAAATCGAATGGCGACATGCTGAGAGGCTCCACGATAGGACTTCGGACGTAGGCTACCAGATTTCTGGTCACAAATTTTACAGGGGTAAGACACCCCGCGGGTGGCGCCGGCTGAAGGCAATTACGGGCCCACTGTCAACAGATTTATCCACAGAAACTGTGGACAACTCATGCGGCACCAAGGGGCCAGCAGCTACCCCAAGCGCTGCCTCGCGTCAACCCTGAAGGACGCAAGACGCGTTCATCGCGGAAGAGGCGCATGCGCCAAAGAGCATATAAATACTTTAAAGACAATAACGTAATAAAACTCGACCAGCATTCACAGCGGATCTTCCATGCGGCATGCACCAATCGAATGCGCTCGGTCCGGGCAGGCGGCTTGCGACTCATACAGCCTATGGGCAAATACTTATCCACACCCGGAAAAGTATGCTCAGGCACACACCCCACTGTGTGATTCGACGCGGCTGGACGACCCGCGGCCTATGCCAGGCGCCTCACGCCGCAAGTGGGTCTTGGTGTCCCCGAACTGGCGGCTGCCTCAGCACTGACGCGAGAACCGGAGGAAACCGCCTGCAGCCAGTGTCAGGTCACGCATCGGGAATCCGCTTGAGGCGGAGGAAGCTAACGCGAGGCGCTACCCGTGCCACGCTTCCCAGAGCTCCCAAAGGCAGTGGCTCACTTGTCGGGCTTGTCGACGCACGGATCGAGCTGACAGGGCTCCAGTTCCGGCAACGGCGGCTCGTTTAGCGTGATGCCCTGATTGGTCACACAGCGCCGCAGCGCTTCAACCTGCTCGTCCAGCTTCTGGATGTGATCCAGCATGTGATTGATGGCATGCGCCACCGGGTCGGGCATATCGGGCGTCATGCCGTAGGCGTCAAAACCAATCCGGCTGGCGATCGAGCGACGCCGCTCTTCCTGCGCCTCGCGATCGGGATTCACGAAATGTCCCGGAATACCGACGACGGTGGCACCGGCGGGCACGCTCTTCAGCACCACCGAGTTCGACCCGATCCGTGCGCCGTCACCAACCGATATCGGTCCCAACACCTTCGCGCCGGCACCGATCACGACCCCGTTGCCCAGGGTCGGATGGCGCTTGCCCTTCTTCCAGCTCGTGCCACCCAGTGTGACACCGTGATAGAGCGTGCAGTCATCGCCGATGACGGCGGTTTCTCCGATCACCACGCCCATGCCGTGATCGATGAAGAAGCGGTGCCCGATCTGCGCCCCGGGGTGAATCTCGATACCGGTCCACCAGCGCGAAAACGTTGCGATCATTCGAGCTGGCCAGCGCAGACCCTTGTTCCACAGCCGGTGCGTGAGCCGGTGCACCAGCACGGCATGCACACCCGGATAGGTCGTCATGATCTCCCAGAAAGACTGCGCGGCCGGATCCCGCTCGAAGATGACACCGAATTCGTCTCGAAGACGCTGTAGCATGGGTCCGCTTACTCTTTGGCGCCTTTCAATCGGAACTGCATGGTGGTGAGAATCCCCCGCAGCAGATGGATTTCCGGTTCTTCCAGACGCGAGCGGTTGAACAGTCGGCGCAAACGCCGCATCGTCGAATCGCCCGTCCTGCGCTCGTGCAGAAACCCGATATCCCAAAGCATGGCCTCGAGGTGGCGGAAGAAGGATTCCAGTTCGGCCCCGGTTGCCAGCGGTACCGCCGACTCCACTGCGGCGTCGCCGCTCCCGTTCGCGACCCACAACTCGTAAGCCACCAACTGCACCGCGGCCGCCACATTCAAGGACGAGAACTCAGGGTTGCTCGGGATGTGCAGCAGGAAATGACAGAGTTCCAGTTCCTCATTGGTCAAACCGGAATGCTCGCGTCCGAACAGTATGGCCGTGCGGCTGCCCCGCGCCTGCCGTCCGGCCAGGTCCGCGCATTCCCGCGGCGTGAGTTGTGGCCATGGAATCGAGCGGAGCCGCGCGCTCGCCCCTATCGTCAAATGGCAATCGGCGATCGCGGCCGACAGGGTGGGGTAGACGACCGCGTTCGCGAGAATGTCGTCGGCACCGGCCGCGCGAGCGGTGGCCTGCTCGTCCGGAAAGACCCGCGGAGTGACCAGCGCCAGATCGGACAGGCCCATGTTCTTCATGGCCCGCGCGGTCGCCCCGATATTTCCCGGATGCGTCGTTCCGACGAGCACGATCCGTATGGTCGACAGCATCGCTCAGTGCTACCCAGTAACGAAAAGCCCGGAATAGTAACAGAATTTTGCTATCCTAGCGGGTCAATCCCAGAGCAGTGTTCCTTATGGACCCCATGATCACCATCGCGACCCGGGCGGCCCGGGCCGCGGGCGACGTCATCGTTCGCTCCCTCGGCCGCGTCGATCCGCGCAAAATTGCCGTCAAGAGCCGCAACGATTTCGTCAGCGACGTCGACCGGCAGGCAGAACGCGAAATCGTTGCCATCCTGCAGAAGGCCTATCCCGCCCACGGCATTCTCGGCGAGGAAGGCGGCCGCACCGGGGCACGCGAAGAAGACTACGTGTGGGTCATCGATCCTCTCGACGGCACGACGAATTTCCTGCATGGCTTTCCGCAGTTTGCCGTCTCGATCGGCCTGCTGTATCGCGGCCGGCCCGAGGTCGGGGTCATCTACGATCCGATGCGGCAGGAACTGTTCACAGCCAAACGCGGTGCCGGAGCCACGCTCGAGAACCGGCGCATGCGCGTGACGCCCCACCCCGGCCTGCCGGCCGCCCTGCTGGGCACCGGATTTCCGTTTAAGGATCAAAGCTACATCGACCCGTATCTGGCCATGCTGAAGGCCCTGATCAAGGACACCGCCGGCATTCGGCGGGCCGGCTCGGCCGCACTAGATCTCGCCTACGTGGCCGCGGGGCGTTTGGACGGTTTCTGGGAGATCGGGCTGCAGCTGTGGGACATGGCAGCCGGGGTGCTGATGATTCAGGAAGCTGGCGGCATCGTGACCGACTTATCCGGCAGCGACCGCTTTCTGGACAACGGCCAGATACTCGCGGCGAACCCGAAGCTGCATCAGGCGATGCTGGAAACCATCGCCCCGCACCTGGACGATCAACTGCGCCGCTGAATGGCGGCCAGCGCCTCGGCGAGCCGGTCGATCTGCTCCTGACGAAACTGCAGGTGCACGTCGCGGTGCGGAAAGGGAAACTCTATGCCGGCGTGCTTGAAGTCTTCCTCGATCGCGAAGCACAGGTCGCTGGTCACGGTCATCGAGCGGTTCACGTCCGGAATGTAGACAACCAGTTCGAAGGCCAGCGAACTGTCGCCGAATGAACGGAACAGTACGACCGGCGGCGGATGGTCGAGCACCTCCGGGTTCAGCTTCGCGACATTCATCAGCACGCTGCGGACCCGCTGCGTGTCGCAACCGTAAGCCACGGCGAGCGGGATAACGACGCGCCCCTGGGGATCGGCATAGGTTCGGTTGACGACCGGAGACGCGATCAAACTGGAATTCGGGATGAAGACCGAAGCCCTGTCGAAGGTCGAAATCTCGGTTGCCCGGACGCTGATCCGCTTCACGTAGCCCTGCAATTCGCCGACGACGATCCAGTCCCCAACCTTGACCGGCCGCTCGACCAGCAGAATGATGCCCGAAACGAAGTTGCCGACGATGTTCTGCAATCCAAAGCCGACACCGACCGACAGCGCGCCGGCGATGATCGCCAGATTCGATAAATCGATCCCCAGTGTGGCGACGGCCAACGTCAGCGCGATCGTGAAGCCGATATAACCGGCCGCGGCACGGATCGAGTTCCGGACACCGGCGTCGAGTCGGGTACGAGGGAAGATTTCCCGATCCAGCGTCCGCTGCAACAGCCGGGTCCCAAGCAGCAGCACCGCGAACAGCACCAGCGCCACCACCAGATCGGCAAGCGAGATCTTCACCGAGGGGAACGGGTACCCGAATACCGAGCGTTCGAGCCAGGCGAGTAAGTCCTGGCCACCGGCACCCCAGACCAGCGGGAGCGCCAGCAGGCCCGACACCAACAACGCCAGGCGCAGCAGTCCCCTGAGCCAGAACGCCAGCATTTCGCAACCGTCGCGAGTCATGTCCAGCGTTGTTCGAACCCGCAGCGCCAGCGGTGTGCCGGGCAGCAATGCATGCTCGATCATCTCGTCGCCCAGCGCGCGCAGCAACGCCAACCCGACCACCAGTCCCGCCGACAGCACGAGTTGGGTCGCGAGCACGCGTGACAGTGCGACGTAGCCGAGCACGGCGGTCAGCGGAATCGCGCCGACCAATATGGTCAGCACACCGCGCGCGAAGGTCACCGCGGCATGGCGGCGCCAGCGTGACCCGTCCTGCACCTGCCAGATCCCGGGCCGCAGCAGCGCGAACAGCAACGCGGCAATCAACAGGCCAGAGACGAACTCTTCGAGGAGGATCAACTCGACCGGGACTTCCGTCTGTTCGTTGAGCGTGGAGATGATCCAATCCAGTCCGAAAACCGCGGCTAACCCGGTCACCGTCCGGCTTACGGTCATCGCCGCCGCATCGGTCAGCGGTACCAGACGCCAACTCGGCGCATTCGGGGCGAACGCGCCCCAGCAAAACGCGTGGGTGAACGCCACGAAAACCAGTGCCTGAACCGTGGCCCAGGCAATCTCGAGGCCGCCGGCCGAAAGCAACTGACCTTGCCTGACCCCGAGATAGAAGGCTAGCGCGGCCGCAGAAGGCAAAAACGAACGGATTAGGCCGGTGAAGAGCGCAGCCTGCAAACGCTGTCCGTAGTTGGGCTCACCCTCAACCGAGATGTAACCGAAGCGACGCAACAGTCTCGAGCGGGCCGGCCAGGCGAGCAACACGGCAATCGCGACGGACAGCGGCAGTACCCATTGGCCGGTCCGACCGACCGGGGCCGCGACTTTGGAAGTCCACCACTCGCCCACCTCAGTGCGCGCCGTGACCCATTGAGCCTGCATCGCAGACCACGCGCGTTGCCACACCTTCGCAGAGAGCGGTGACCGGCTTCGCGCGGAAAGCCGATCGGTGAAACGAACGCGCCGCAGCGCCGACACCTCGTCCAGCAGGCGGTCGGTCTGGGCGACGATCAGTTCGGCCTCCTTGATGGCTCCCTCGACCGTTGCCAGCCGCTCGGCACTGGCCTTGCGACGCTCGGCAATATTGGCCGCTTCCGGTGGCGCGTCGGCAGGCGGAGGCGGACCGAGCGCCGCCTGTTCATCCTTCAGCTGTTGGACTTCGGGCAGCAGCCCCTCGGCACCCATCCGGGCTTCCGCGCGAACGGGTGCGAGGCTCATTGGCACCGCATCGAGCTGTTCGTCCGACAATTCGGGATCGGCCAGCTCCCCGCGGACGCGGTTCAGTACCGCGTTCCAGTCCTTGATCTGTTGCACCAGGGGCTTGGCCGTTGGCGAGGATGTCTGAGCGGGCGTCGCTTGAGTCGCGAGCAACGCGATCCACAGCGACAGCAGGACCCGCCACAAACGACCACGGCTGCCTGCCGAAACCGCAGGCGCCGCCTGGGAGCAGCGGGCAACCCGACGGCCCATATCAAGCCACTTGCCGTGTAGGCGGCGTCGGCCGGGCGTCGATCCCTGCGCGAGCCCTGAAGTGCCCGACACGCGCGGGGTCAGTCCCTGGCCCACTGCTCGGCGAGCCGGCTGGGTGCATAGGGCGACTCGCTCGACGGCGGATGCGGCCAGCGTGCCACGATGCAGAAGCAAACCCGCAGCGTGTCTGCGATCAGAATCCACGTAATGCACAGGAACACCGCGGTCAGTGCGGCATCCAGATAATCATTGAAAACCAGTTGCGGCACCTTGGCGGCCTGTTCGGGTGGCAGCACGCCGGCGGTTAGTTTCGCCGACAGGTCCCGTGCATGCGACAAGAAGCCGATGCGGGTCTCGGCACTGAACAGCTTCTCCCAGGCGGCGCTGCTGGTGACGGTGACGAGCCAGGCCAGGGGCACCCCGGTAACCCAGGCCAGATGCGCCCGGCCGGACTTGACGATGATGGTCGTCGACACGCACAGCGCGATCGCCGCCAACATTTGGTTGGCGATGCCGAACAAGGGCCACAGGCTGTTGATGCCGCCGAGCGGATCGATCGTTCCCATGTACAGGAAATAGCCCCAGCCGGTAACCACCGCCGCGCTGCTGAGCAGCACACCGGGATACCAGCCGGTCCGCCCGAGCGCGGGCACGAATTGACCGAAGATGTCCTGCAGCATGAAGCGCGCGACACGCGTGCCCGCGTCGAGTGTGGTCAGGATGAACAAGGCCTCGAACATGATCGCGAAGTGGTACCACAACGAGAGCAGGCCTTCGCCGAAGGCCTTCGAGAACAGGCTCGCCATGCCGACGGCCAGTGACGGCGCCCCGCCGGTGCGTGCGAACAGGGTGGTTTCGCCCATCTCCCGGGCCAGGAACTCCATGTGTTCCAGCGTTACGGGGAAACCCCATGAGGAGATCTTTGATACCGCGTCCGCGGCGGGTCCGACGACGCCCGCAGGGCTGTTGATCGCGAAATAGACCCCTGGCTCGAGCACGGTCGCAGCGATCATCGCCATGATCGCAACGAACGACTCCATCATCATTGCGCCATAGCCGATGAACCGCGCGTCCCGCTCGTTGGCCAGGAGTTTCGGTGTCGTACCCGACGAGATCAGCGAGTGAAACCCGGAAATGGCGCCACAGGCGATCGTGATGAAGACGAAGGGAAACAGCGTACCGCCGAAAATCGGGCCGGTGCCGTCAATGAACCGTGTCAGGGCCGGCATCTGCACGGCCGGGTGCAGCACGACGATGGCCACGGCCAGCGCCGCGATCGTGCCGAGCTTCATGAACGTCGACAGGTAGTCACGCGGTGCCAGCAACAGCCAGACCGGCAGCACCGCGGCGGCGAAACCGTAGGCGATGACCATCAGCGCGAGCTGCGGTCCATCGAAATCGAAACGGCCATGGAACTGCGGCTGCGCGTCGACCCAGCCGCCGAAAGCCACCGCACCGAGCAGCAGCCCGACGCCGAGCACCGAGGCCTCGAACACCCGCCCGGGCCGCAGGTGGTACATGTACATCCCGATCAGCATCGCAATCGGGATGGTCGCGCCGACCGTCGACGTCGCCCACGGGCTGTGCTTCATCGCGTTGACGACGACCAGACCCAACACGGCGATCAGGATGATCATGATGGCCATCACGCCGACCAACGCCGCCGTGCCGCCGATCGGCCCCAGTTCATCGCGGGCCATTTGTCCCAGCGAGCGCCCGTCGCGACGCGTCGAGAAGACCAGAATCACGAAATCCTGCACGCAACCGCCGAGCACAGCGCCGACCAATATCCACAACGTGCCGGGCAGGTAACCAAACTGGGCCGCCAGGGTCGGACCGATCAGCGGCCCGGGACCGGCAATCGCAGCGAAATGGTGCCCGAACACCACCCAGCGGTGGGTCGGCACGAAATCCCGGCCGTCATTGAAGCGCTCCGCCGGCGTCGCGCGCGTCGGGTCGAGGGCCAGCACCTTGGCCGCAACGAAGGCACTGTAGAAGCGATAGCCCAGCGCGTGGACGCAGACGGCCGCGAGCACGAACCACAGGCTGTTGACCGCCTCCCCCCGGTTCAGCGCAATGCCGCCCAAGGCGGCCGCGCCCAGCACCACCACTGCACCCCAGATCAACACCGTCCTCACGCGCGCCAAGCTCATTCCCGACCTCTCTCAAGCCCTTGTCATTGATCGGGAGACTCATGCCCCCGAGGTAGCCGTATTATGCCCGCCCGGTGCGGAAGCCCAAACCGGGCATCGCCGCGATCGTGGCAAACCCTGTCCCGCGAGACTAGGGGACGGCGACTAGGCTTGAGGTCAAGGCACCGGAACGGTGACCGAGCCTCTGCATGTAACCGCCGTACGAGGGTCCCGCCATGGCGACCAATCCCCGAATCCAACGGACCGCTCTTCCGCACCTGTTCGCACTGCTGATGCTCTTCGCGACCGCCGTGGCCGTGGCAGCCCCATGGGAGGGCTACGGCCGCACCTATCCGGTCCCGCGCTACGACCTGGATCCCGGAGCCGATGCCAACTACCGCTTCGCAGCCGAGCGCAGTTTCCCCCCCTATCGCGACCCGCCATTCGACGAAGCGGTCGGATTGCCGAATCCACTGGACGAGCCGGCTTTCCGCAGCTACGAGGTCATCGTCGTCGTCAACAAGAAAGACAACGCCTTCTGGGGCCGGCCGGAAACCTTGCGGGTCTACCAGCGCGGCGTGGGGTTGCTGTATTACTGGCTGATTTCGACCGGGGACACGGGATGGGGCACGCCGTCGGGTTATTTCGTGCCGACTGGGTTCTCGTCGCGACACTGGTCGAGCGCTTTCGACGCCCCGATGTTCTGGTCGGTGTTCTTCCAGGGCGGTAAGGCATTGCACTCCTCACTTGACCGCGAGGCGCTTGGCGATCTCGGTCAACCGGCCTCGCACGGCTGCGTCCATATCGAGGAGCACCGTGCCGAAGCCCTGTTCCATCTGATCGGACGCAGCGGCTACGGGCTGGTGGACAAACTCGACCCGCGCACGGGCCGGCCCTTGACTGGCGACGACGGCGAGATCGAGCAGTTCGAGGCGACACGGACATTGATCATCGTCGGACCGGCGACGCCGTTCGGCATGACCGCGCTGGCAGACTGAAGAAACCGGCCGGGGCCTTGGCAGCAATCGCAGTCAGCGTGGTGACCGTTGCCCGAGCAGCACCGCCGGGTCCACCGCGCCATCGAACGAAAACGGCAGCCTGCCCAGGGGCCCGAGTGCGCTCAACACCGACAGGTGTCCCTGGACCCGATAGCGGATCTGATCCTCCGCGAGCACGGCCGCCGCGGCTTCGAGCATGCCCAGCGTCTGCGCCGCGACATCGAGATCGAGCTCCGATTCCGCGAGCCGCTTCAGAGTCAGGGGACTCCGGCTGACCCCGGTTGCTACGGGCCTCCCGTTCAGTTCCAGCGTCGCGTCGGCGCCATCCAGGCTGACGTCGATATCGTTCGGATTCTCGACCCTGAGCCGGACCCGGAACCTGGGTACCAGCGGGTTCGGATCACTGAGCGCAAGTCCGGTCAAGGAGACCTCGGGTTCCTTCAGATGCCGGAAATCGGGCAGCCATGAGGCGCAACCCGAAATCTGCAGGACAGCAAGCAGCCACACGATAAGCGGACACCGAAGACATCGTTTCAATCGTCTAACCCCCCGGGGCCGTGTGCCCCGTCTGACTTCGTTCGTCGCTTCCACGCCATCGCTTGACCAGTCGACCCCAACCTGACAGATTCAGGCGCCAGGACGCCGCAGGCTTGCTTGACCCTCAGCAAGCGGCGACGACTCACCCGCAGCCACCCCACTTCGCCCACCGATCGTCGCCATGCCGCCGCGCAATGAACTGACCCGACTCATGGCCGACCACGCCTTCCTGCGGGCGACCGGGGCACCGCTCATCCCGGGCAATACGCTTCAGGTGCTGCGGGATGCGGGCGAGAACTACCCGGCATGGGAAGCCGCCATCGCCGAGGCGCGGCAAACCATCGACCTCGAGATGTATATCATCGCTGATGATCGTACCGGCCGTCATTTCATCGACCTGCTGGCCGCACGGGCTCGGGCCGGGGTCCACGTGCGCTTGCTGTATGACTGGCTGGGCTGTCTTCGGGCCTCATGGGCGGGACGCTTTCGCCCGCTGATCGCTGCCGGCGGCGAAGTGCGCGCCAGCAACCGGCCGCGCCTCAGCGAACCCGCTGCGAGCCTGAGCCGCGACCACCGCAAACTGTTGATCGTCGACGGGCATATCGCATTCGTCTCCGGCCTTTGTCTCGGCAATGCCTGGTTGGGCGACCCCTCACACGGCAAGCCGCCATGGCGCGACACGGGGGTCCGCATACAGGGTCCCGCCGGCGCGGCCGCACGGACCCTCTTCGAGGAAACCTGGCAGGACAGCGGCGACGGACCGGCGGAAACGCGCGACGCCTACGACACGGCTGCCGCCGCACCGGTCGGCAGCGTGGCCGTCCGCGTGGTCGGCACTAGCCCAGCGGCCGGGAATCTGTATCGCCAGGATCTGCTGGTCGCGGCGCTGGCGCGCGAAACACTGTGGCTTACCGACGCGTATTTCATGGGACCTAGCGCCTATCGCGAGGCGCTCCGCAACGCCGCCCGGGATGGGGTCGACGTAAGACTCCTGGTACCCCGCTCCAGCGACCTGCCGTGGATCGCCACCGTTTCGCGAACGCTGTACCGGCCGCTGCTGGAAACCGGTGTGCGCGTCTTCGAGTGGAACGGGCCGATGATCCATGCCAAGACCGCGGTCGCCGACGGGCGCTGGGCACGAGTCGGTTCGTCCAACCTCAACCTCGCCAGCCTGCTCGGCAACTGGGAGATCGACGTCACGGTCGAGAACGCCGACGTGGCCGAGACGCTCGAGGAACATTTTCTGCAGGACTTGCGACAGTCGACCGAGATCCTCATGGGGCGTCGGCAGCGGGTCGTGCTTTCGCACCCAAGACGCCGCCTAGGTTTGCCCTTGCGAGCGGCGGCCCGCAGCGCGCGCGGGGCCGTGCGCTACGCAGCCCTCCTCGGCGGCACGGTAGGCGCCGCTGTGGGAGGCCACCGTCCACTGGATGCGACCGAGGCCGGAGCGCTTGCCGGCGTCGGCCTGTTCCTGCTCACCAATGCCGCAGTTGCCTGGTTCTATCCGCAGTTCCTCGCCATCCCGGTCGCGATCATCTCGGCCTGGATGGGGTTCAGCCTCCTGTACAAGGCGGCGTGGCTCAAGCGCCGCAACCGCCGCCCGGACGGCCAGTGAACGGGGCGCGTCTGCGGCTTGACGCTGGCTCGGGATACGGGCGACACTGCAGAGCCGATGGGGTCGGTGGCTTCTGGCTGGAATGCGGCCCGACACCCCAACGTCCGGCCGGGAACCGCGCCAGCGGTTCGGCCCCTCGCCGACTTAGCCACAAGACCGCACAGTCCGGCGCCCTGCGCATCCACCGAGGCAAGCATGAAGATTCTGGTCACCGGCACCGCCGGGTTCATCGGCTCCGCCGTGGCGCATGCTCTGCTCGACCGGGGCGATGAAGTGATCGGCATCGACAACGTCAACGATTACTACGACGTGCGCTTGAAGGAGACGCGACTGGCGCGCCTCAACGCACGCGACGGTTTCCGCGAAGAGCGCTACGGCATCGAGGATCGCGAGCGCCTGCTGCGCAGCTTTGTCGAACACCGGCCACAGCGTGTCATCCACCTGGCCGCCCAGGCCGGCGTGCGCTACTCGATCACCCACCCGCAGGCCTACGTCGAGGCCAATCTGGTCGGATTCGCCAATGTGCTCGAGGCCTGTCGCTACCACGCGGTGGAGCATCTGGTCTACGCCTCGACCAGTTCGGTGTATGGCGCCAATACTCATATGCCGTTCTCGGTGCACGACAACGTGGACCATCCGGTCAGCTTCTACGCCGCGACCAAGAAAGCCAACGAACTGATGGCCCACACCTACAGCCATCTGTTTCGCATGCCGACGACCGGTCTGCGGTTCTTCACGGTCTACGGCCCCTGGGGACGGCCCGACATGGCGCTGTTCCTCTTCACCCGGCGCATCCTGGCCGGTGAGCCGATCGACGTGTTCAACTACGGGCATCATCGCCGCGATTTCACCTACATCGACGACATCGTCAATGGCGTGGTCCGCGTGCTGGACCGCGCCCCTGAAGGCGACCCCGCGTGGTCGGGCGACGCACCGGACCCGAGCACCAGCCGCGCGCCTTACCGGCTGTACAACATCGGCGCCCACCAGCCGGTAGAACTGCTGCACTTCATCGAGGTGCTGGAATCGTGTCTCGGGAAACCGGCCATCAAGAATCTGTGCCCGATGCAGGACGGCGACGTGCCCGACACTTATGCGGACGTCGACGACCTGATCCGCGACACCGGCTACCGGCCGTCGACCTCCGTCGAGACAGGTATCGCGCGTTTCGTGGACTGGTATCGGGACTACTACGGATTGGTCGGCTGAACCCACTTCTCGCGCCACTGCCATGATCGACCTCGACCACCCCCCGGTGCCGCTGCTCGGTTTCGCCGCGTTCAGCGGGACCGGCAAGACGACCTTGCTGGTCCAGTTGATCCCGCTGCTAGCGGGTCGCGGTGTCCGGGTCGGCGTCATCAAGCACAGCCACCACGCCTTCGAGATCGACAAGCCCGGCAAGGACAGCTATGCGCTGCGCGCCGCTGGAGCCAGCCCGGTGATGCTGTCGTCCAACCAGCGCCGCGCGATCATCACCGAATGGGATGAACCGCGGGAACCGAGGCTCGCCGAGGAACTCGCGCTGTTCGACCGGACCGCCGTCGACCTGATCCTGGTGGAGGGTTTCAAGCAGGAGGCCTTCCCGAAGATCGAACTGCATCGGCCGGCCCTCGGGCGGCCCCTGCTGTTCCCGGACGATGCGCGGATAATCGCGATCGCAACGGATGCGCCTATCTTGCCGGAGCCACCGATACCAAGACTCGATCTGAATCGTCCCGACCGGATCGCTGCCTTCATCTGCCGCGAGATTCTGCATGTCATCGAATGCGGCCTGTGACACGGCAGACGGCGATCCGCTGCTGACTCTCGATCAGGCGCAGGAACGACTGCAGGCGCATCTCGTTCCGCTGGCCGAAACCGAGCGTGTGGGCGTGAGGGGCCGCGAAGCGCTGGGACGGGTGCTGGCACAAGACCTTGTCGCGCCAATCGCGAGCCCCCCTTTCGACAATTCCGCGATGGACGGCTACGCGGTCCGCAGCGAGGATACGGTCTCGCCTGGCATCACACGGTTGGCGGTGATCGGCACGGCCTGGGCAGGGCGGCCCTACGCCGGGACGGTCGGTCCGGGCGAATGCGTCCGGATCTTCACCGGGGCGGTCATGCCGATCGGCGCCAACGCCGTGGTCATTCAAGAGGCGGTCGCAGCCGGAAGTGACGCGATCGAGGTCGCGGGCCCGATCCCGAGCGGCGCCTGGGTCCGGGCAGCCGGACGGGATCTCGCCGCCGGTCAGTGCGCACTACCGGCCGGGAAGCGCTTGTCGGCCATTGATCTCGGCCTGATCGCATCGATGGGGATACCCAGGCTTTCGGTGCTGCGGCGCGTTCGGGTAGGTCTTTTGTCGACCGGCGATGAGCTGACGCCACCCGGCGCAGCCTTACAACCCGGAGCAATCTATGACAGCAACCGTGTTGCGATCAGCGCCCTGCTGCAGCCGCTGCCCGTGGTGCTGAGCGATCTCGGGGTCTGTCCAGACGATCCGGAGACTCTCCGCGTCACGCTGCTTGAAGCCTCGACCTGGAACGACGTCATCCTGACCATAGGCGGCGCATCAGTCGGCGATGCCGATCATGTCGTGCCGACCCTGCGGGAGATCGGGCGCATCAACTTCTGGAAGATCGCGATGAAACCCGGCAAGCCGTTCCTGCACGGCCGGATCGGCGGTTGCCATGTATTCGGGCTGCCCGGCAATCCAGCCTCGGCGCTGGTCGCCTGCCTGCAATTAGTGCGCCCGGGACTGTTGCGGCTGGCAGGCGCGTTGCCGGAGCCGCCGTTGCGGCTGCCGGCGGTTTGCGTCAGGGCGCTGAAAAAGAGCACCGACCGCATGGAGTTCCAGCGCGGCACCTACCGTCTCGAGCCCGACGGCACGCTGACCGTCGCTGCGGTGGGTGGCCAGGATGCCGACCGCTTGGCGGCCTTCAGCGCGGCGAATTGCTTCATCGTGCTGCCGGCCGAGAACCGCGGTACCGGCGTCGGCGACCGGGTACTGATTGAACCTTTCACTTCAACCGGTTAGACTTTACCGATCCAACCAAAACAGGGGATGAAATGAGTCAACGCGGCGTACTGGTGACCGGGGGAGCCGGGTATATCGGCAGTCATGTAGTCAAACAGCTGGGGGCGATGGGTGAGCGCCTGGTCGTGCTGGACAATCTGTCGACGGGCTTCGCCGATGCCGTCACGTACGGCGATTTCGTGCAGGGGGATACCGGGGATACCGAACTGGTCAGCAGTTTGCTCCGCGACTACGACGTCGAGTCGGTCATTCATTTCGCGGCGCACACGATCGTGCCGGAATCGGTCGCACAACCGCTGAAGTACTACGGCAACAACACCTGCAAGACGCGCAACCTGCTGCAATGCTGCAACGAGGCCGGCGTCAAGCATTTCATCTTCTCGTCGACGGCCGCCGTCTACGGCATTCCGACCGGGCCCTACTGCTACGAAGACTCCCCGCTCGCACCGATCAACCCCTACGGCACCTCGAAGCTGATGAGCGAGACGATGCTGCGCGACCTGTCGGCCGCCTCGGATCTGCGGCATGTCGTGCTGCGTTATTTCAATGTCGCCGGCTGCGATCCCGACGGTGAGATCGGACAGTCCACGCGACATGCGACGCTGCTGATCAAGGTGGCGGCCGAGGTCACCGTCGGCAAGCGCGAGAAGCTGATGATCTTCGGCACGGACTACCCGACTCCCGACGGCACCGGCGTGCGTGATTACATCCACGTCAGCGATCTGGCCGACGCCCACGTGAAGGCGCTGATCTACCTGCGGGAAGGCGGCGACTCCGCGACGCTGAACTGCGGCTATGGACACGGGTACAGCGTCCGCGAAGTGGTCGACATGGTCAACAAGGTAAACGGCACGCCGATCCTCGCGGAGGAACATCCGCGCCGGGCCGGCGATCCGCCCGAACTGGTCGCCGCAGTCGACAAGATCCACGAACGTCTAGGGTGGAAGCCGCAATACGACAATCTGGAGTTCATCGTCCGCACGTCGTTGGAGTGGGAGAAGAAGCTCGCCGCGAAGCGCGGCTAGGCGAGACGCCAACTCGGGGCGCCCGCGATGGGGTCCCGAGCCTTCGGCCAGGAGGGAGGTTTCCTGTTGGACAGTGATTCGACTGCGCTCTGTCGTAGTCGACGCGCCCTCCTGCCTCAGTTCCAGCGCGGATTGGTCAGCAGGACCACCATCACGAACAGCGCCGCCAACAAGCCGGGCACGGCGAGCACTGAGGCCACTAGACTCGCCCATCCCTGACGTCCCGCGAGTTTGAGCCACAGGCTGCCGCCGGTCACGGCGAAGGCGACCAGCAGGATCGCAACCCACAGCCCCAGGTTGAACGATGACACCGTCCCGTCGCTCAGACCCACGGCGAAGAAATAGACGATGATCGCCGCGACGATCGTCGCGACGAACCAGAGGCTCCAGAACTTCATCCCGCCTTCTCCACCGATGGGCCACCGGGCTCTTCCTTGCGCTAGCGCGCCCGCAGCTGGCAAGGCGCCGGGTCGGCCAGCCAAGTGGTCTTGGCCAGCCGACTCCGGCATACCTTTGCGTCGAACCTATTTGCAGCGTTGCTTGCCGAGTCCGAGATTCAGGGTAAGTACCTCTCCCTGCCCGACCACGGGCCCAACGCCGAAGCCATTGTTAGACACATACAACAGGCCGTCACGGCCAATCGTCATGCCCGCGGGCCGTGTGAGACCCGTCGCGACCTCGACCCAGCCCGGGCCATCCTGGCGCAGCACGCGCCCCGTTCCGTCGGGAAACAGAAACCCGGCCGAAGCGGCTTCCAGCACGTAAAGCCGACCGGAGCAGTCGAACTCAACGCCCTGAATCAGGTTCAGCCCTTCGGCGAACACCGACACTGCGCCGGATTTCGTCACGCGCAGAATCTTCGCCCCGCCTTCCGGATACGGAAACGCGCCGAAGGTGCCGACGTACAGGCGGCCATCCGGCCCCAGCGTCACGACCGTCGGCGTAAAGTCGTAACCGCCTTCAAACAACGCCGAAAAGTCGGCAATTCGCGTCATGCTGCCGTCGGGATTCAACCGATCCAGGACACCATGATTGGCCTCGGCGATGTAGTAGTGGGACTGGTCGCGGATGATTCGAGTCGGGACGCCATCCGGATTGAAAAAGTCATCCCGAACGGCGGGCGGATTCGCGCGGTACCAATCCGACAGGTTGACGACTTGCGAGACGGAACGGTCAGGACGGATACGCAACACTTCGGAAACCTGGCCGACGGCACCCGTCTGGCACCCGCCCAACACCACGGCCAGGACGTCCGGTCCATCGAAATTCAGATCGCTGATCCCGTTAATCTCTGCACCGGACGCCGGAGCCTGCGCAAAGGAATGGAATCCCTTCTTGAACGTCATCTTTTTCCCGTTTGGGCCGATCCGCGTGATTCGACCCGAGTACCCCGATGTTGCGGGGCCGATCGGCGGCGGAAACTGATCACATTCCCCCACGCTGCTGTTCGAGCCCCCGATACCCGACTCCACCACATAGAGTTTGCGATCCTTACCGAAGCGCAGCCCTCGCGGATTATCCAGACCGGATGCGAAAACCGCGGCATTCTCGGGCAGTGCAGCCATCGCGGACGAAGCGCCGGCGAGTGCCAGTAAACAAGAAAGCAAGAAATTCCTTCGCATTGAATAGTCCCCCTCTAGTCCATTGGTTGTTGAACGAATGGGCTACGTCACCCATCGCCGGCGCAGCATGCGACGCCGCCCGGCGGGCTGTCAACGACCCCGAACAAGGCAGTCCCGTTCTGTCTGGCTTTCGGAAAAGGGAGCGGCTACGCCTCGACGCGATGTTCCGCGGGAATCGTCAATGACGGGTCGTCAAAATGCTGTGAGCGATATCGCGGGAAACGCTTCACCGCCGGCGCTTTGGGGATGCATCAGCCCAGGATAAGGACGCGGCATTCGCGCTGCAGCAGCCGCGAAAGTATTCCCCACTCTCGCACGCCGAAGAACTCATGCACTGCAGTCCTCCCGGACAGCACGGTTCAAGCGGCAACAACAGGGTCAGGTTGCTGCCCTGCCTTCCGACAAACCAAACCGGCGTGGCGGCACGGATGGCTCCATCTGAAACTGCCCACGGTCTCAGCGCGTGGCCCGGGCCCACGACTTGCTGATGTTCTATCCAGCCGCGCGGGGTGATAGGCCAGCAAAGCTGCGCGACCCATGACTCAGTTTGGACAGCACGACGAAGACGTCGGACCTGCCGCCCCCCCCCCGGCATTCCAGCAACGACCGCGATCCTGGTCAGATTCAGGGGGAATCAGCAGAGGCCGGCAATCCACTACGCGCTCGGAAGTCCCTACCGAAGATTGTCTCCTTTTAGGAAACTCAGTGTCTCCAGAAATTCACGAAACGTCCTTCCGGATGCTTTGAACCGGTCGTCCGGCGTCACTCGGCCACAACATTTACTTGATAGCCATGCGGTTTTTGGTCCGGACTCACTCACCGCCAGACCGCCGCCGCGCGCATTGCAATGTGATGCCGTTCACAGTTTCGACAACCAGCTACTAGGCTTTGCCGCAAAGGAGGCAACGGCTCCAACCCAGGGCGGCGACATGACAAGCGAGCGCCGAACCACCACAACACTCGGCAGGCCGACGCCCCCTCTTCAGATCCATCCATTGCTACGTCTTGATCGAGGATCATCGTCATGAGCACGTTCAAAGCACAATCCGGCGCTGCCAACCCGTTCACTGGCATCGATGTGGGGTCGAACAGTAAACCGATACTTGCCGACCTGGATAAAGATGGCGACCTTGACGTCGTCATCGGCGAGTACGATGGCAACGTCAACTACTACAAGAATACCGGCACCGCATCGGCTCCGGTCTTCCAAGCACAGACCAGCAGTGCCAACCCCTTCAATGGCGTCGATCTCGGCATTCTGGGTTACAACAGCGCTCCGGCCCTGGGCGATCTCGATGCCGACGGGGACCTCGATGCCGTCTTCGGAGAGTGGGATGGCACGCTGAATTACTACAAAAACACCGGCACCTCCGCTGCCCCCGTTTATTCTCGGCAGTCCGGATCTGCCAACCCCTTTGACAACAGAGATGTAGGGTCTAACAGCACTCCCAGTTTCGTCGACCTGGACAATGATGGTGACCTCGACGCCGTGATCGGCGAAGACAATGGCAATCTCAACTACTACCAAAACACGGGCACGGCATCAGCCCCGACATTCGTGGAGCGGACCGGCGCTGCGAACCCCTTCAATAGCATCGATGTCGGGACGGAGAGCACCATCAGCTTTGGTGACGTGGACGGCGATGGCGATCTCGACGCGGTCGTCGGCGAAGACAATGGGAGCCTGAAGTACTACGAAAACACCGGCAGCGCGTCGACCCCAAAATTCGAGGCACGCACCGGCGCTGACAATCCTTTCGATGGGATTGACGTTGGGGACCACAGCGCCCCCACCCTGGCCGACTTAGACGGTGACGGTGACCGGGATCTCATCGTGGGCGAGTACGACGGCACTCTGAACTATTACGTGAACAACAGTTCGCCGCGGGCCGTCGACGACAAGCTATCCGCAACTGAAGACACGGAAGTGACCTTCACTGCGGACGAACTGCTCGGCAACGATATCGACGCAGAGAAGGCTCAACTGTCGATAGTCAGTGTAACGTCAGGCACGGGCGGAACCGCCGTGCTGAACGAAAACGGCACCGTCACCTTCACTCCCGACGCCGACTTCAACGGCAAAGCCGAATTTACCTACACCATCAGCGACGGCACCCAGAGCAGCAAAGCGGCCACAGTCAGTATCGACGTGGCCGCTGTCAACGACGCTCCGATCGCAGTAGAGGACACCCTGTCCGCGACCGAGGACACACCTGTGACCTTCACCGCGGCGGAACTGCTCGGCAACGATACGGATGTCGAGAAAGAACTGCTGTCCATTGCCAGCGTAAAGTGTGGCACCGGTGGCACCGCCGTATTGAACCAGGACGGCACCGTCACCTTCACACCCGATGCTGACTTCAACGGAAAAGCCGATTTCACCTACATCGTCACCGACGGCACCGACACCAGCGCGCCGGCTACCGTGACGGTCGACGTGGCGGCAGTCAACGACGCACCGATCGCGGTTGCAGACGCATTCTCCACCGATGAAGACACCGAGATCACGTTCACCGCTGAAGACCTCGTCGGCAATGACACCGACGTGGAGAAAGATGAACTGACCATCGCCAGCGTCACCTCCGGCACGGGCGGCACGGCCGTACTGAACGAAGACGGCACCGTCACCTTCACCCCCGACGCTAACTTCAATGGCGAGGCTGAGTTCACCTACACCATCACCGACGGCACCGAAACCAGCGAGGCAGTGAAGGTTAAGGTGGCAGTCGCTGCCGTCAACGATGTACCGACCGCGGTCGACGACAAGCTGTTCGCGACTGAGGATACGGAGGTGACATTCTGCGCCAAGGATCTCCTCGGGAATGACCCCAATGTGGACAACGAGGAACTGACGATTGCCAGCGTCAAGTCGGGCACCGGCGGCACGGCCGTCTTGAATGAAGACGGTACCGTCACGTTTACCCCGGATGCGAACTTCCACGGAAAGGCCGATTTCACCTATACCGTCACGGATGGAACCTACACCAGCGAGCCGGCCACGGCCACCGTCGATGTGGCCTCGGTCGATGACGGCCCGCCGGAGCTCAATACCCGCATCGAATTTCAGTCGACGGCAGAAGCCAGCCCGTTCACCTTCACCATACCGGAAGGCACTTTCGTCGATCCCGATGGGGATCCCATGACGTATCAGGCCCGGCTGGTGGACAACGACGGCAACCTCGTCGATCTGCCAGAGTGGCTCAGCTTCGACGCTGCAACGACGACCTTCACAGGCACACCGCAAATCGACGAAGTGCTGTATATCCGGGTCGACGCCACAGACGCCTTTGGAGGCAACACGTTCGACTTCTTCGAACTCACTGTTACCCCGACGAACGACGCGCCGGTCGCCGAGGTCGATGAATTGTGGGCCGTCGAGGATACGGAGAAGACGTACACGGCAAACCGCTTGCTGAACAACGACACCGATGAGGAAGGTGACACGCTGATCATCGCCGGCGTCAAGTCGGGCACGGGCGGCACGGTCGAGCTGAACGACGACGGTACCGTGACCTTCACGCCGGAGGAAAATTTCTACGGCAAGGCTGACTTCACGTACACGGTAAGTGATGGCACCGATACCAGCGCCCCAGTGCAGGTCATCGTCAATGTGACGCCGGTCAACGATGCGCCGGTCGCCGTGGACGACATACTGAAGGCAGAGGAAGACACGCCGGTCACCTTCACCGCGGCCGATCTGCTTGACAACGACACCGACGTCGACAACGACAAGATCACGATCGCCAGCGTCACCTCCGGTAGCGGCGGCACTGCCGTACTGAACGAAGACGGCACCGTCACCTTCACCCCCGATCCCGACTTCAACGGCGAGGCCGAGTTCACCTACACCATCAGCGATGGCGCCGAGACCAGTTTCGAAGCCAAGGCCACTGTCGAAGTTTCACCCATCAACGACGTGCCTATCGCCGTCGCGGATGAACTCGCTGCCGTCGAGGACACCCCGGTCACCTTCACCGCGGCAGACCTGCTCGGCAACGACACCGACGTCGAGAAGGATGGACTGGCCATCGCCAGCGTCACCTCCGGTATCGGCGGCACCGCCGTACTGAACGAAGACGGCACCGTCACCTTCACCCCCGACGAGAACTTCAACGGCGAGGCCGAGTTCACCTACACCGTGACCGATGGCACGGATACCAGCGACGAAGCCAAGGTCGAGGTCGAGGTCGCACCGGTCAACGACGTGCCCGTCGCGGCCGAGGATGAGTTCGCTACCGATGAGGACACGCCGGTCACCTTCACCGCGGCAGATCTGCTCGGCAACGACACCGACGTCGAGAAGGATGGACTGACCATCGCGGGTGTCACATCCGGCATCGGCGGCACAGTCGTGCTGAACCAGGACGGCACCGTCACCTTCACCCCTGATGCCGACTTCAACGGCAAGGCCGGCTTTACCTATAGCGTTACCGATGGCACTGATACCAGTGTCGCAGCCAAGGTCGAGGTCGAGGTCGCACCGGTCAACGATGCGCCGATCGCAGCGGACGATGCCCCCGAGCTCAACGCAGCCCCGGGAATCGAGGCAACCGGGAATGTCCTGGCGAACGATACCGAGATCGACGTCGGCGATCATCTACGCGTGACGGCGGTCCGCACCGGTGGCATCGAGGACAGTGGCATGACCGGCGAGGTCGGTCTGACACTGGCCGGCACTTACGGCAGCCTGTTACTGAATGCGGACGGCAGTTACACCTATGCAGTGGACGCAAAGAACCCCACTGTTCAGGCCCTGTCGCGTAACGCCACGCTGCAGGATACTTTCAACTACACGGTCGATGACGGACAGGGTGGCACGGACACGGCGGTACTGACCGTCACCTTTAACGGCCCGAATCACGCGCCGGTGCTGGTGCGCACCATTCCCGACCTGACGGTCACGGAAGATGCAGCGATGCAGGCTTACACCGTGCCGGCAGGGCCAGCCAACCGTATTTTCCGGGATGCTGACGGGGACAAACTCACCTACAGCGCGAGCCTTGTAGATGGTTCGGAGCTGCCACCATGGTTGCACTTCGACGCCGCAACCCGACGGTTCAGCGGTACACCGGATGACAGCGGCCGGATCGAAGTTCGCGTCACCGTCACGGACGGCGATGTAACCGCATCCGACGTGTTCCGGCTGACGATTACGCCGGTCAATGACGCTCCGGTGGCCGAAGATATCTCGGGTGAGGCGGAGGAAGGCGGTCCGGCGACGGAGCTGAAGGCGGCCTTCTCTGATCAGGACAAGGGCGATACCCACACATTCTCCGTGGATACGACCGGCACCCTGGGGAAGGTTGTCAACAACGAGGACGGTACCTTCAGTTATGACCCGAACGGGGCGTTCGAGTGGTTGGGAGAGGGTCAGGAAACCACCGACAGCTTCAGCTACACGGTGAAGGATGCCGCGGGCGCGGAATCGACCATGACCGCCACCGTGACCATCACTGGGGCAAACGATGCGCCCGAGGCCGAGGAGATCGCCGAAACAGCGAGCGAGGATGGCCCGGCAGTGACCTTAACTGCCGATTTCAGCGACGTCGATGAGGGTGACACCCACACCTTCACCGTCGATTCGGAGGAGACGATCGGCATCGTCGTCAACAACGAAGACGGCACGTTCAGCTATGACCCGAACGGAAAGTTCGAGTACCTGGCCGACGGCGAGAAGGCAACCGATACCTTCACCTACACGGTCACGGATGCGAAGGGCGAGCAAGTCACACGGACCGCGACGGTGACCGTCACCGGCGTGAACGATGCGCCGGTGTTAACGGGTCAGCAGGGCGAGATGCCCGTCGGTGTCGAGGATACGAGCTACACCATCCCGACCGATACGCTGATGAGCTATCTGCTCGCAGGCTACACCGACATCGAGGGCCAGGAACTCACTGCCGTCGATATCACCGTCGATCATGGCAGCCTCATCGACAAGGCTGACGGCACCTGGGAGTACACGCCGGAAGCGGACTACAGCGGCGAGGTGAAGGTCAGTTACGTGGTCGAGGACGAACAGGGTGGAGAGGTCCAAGCGGAACTGGTCTTCAAGGTTACCGCCACCCCGGATGCGCCGGTCGTCATGACCTCACTGGAAGACCAGGTCATCGGAGACGGCCACGCATTCGAGTATCGGATCCAGGGAACACCAACCTTCACGGACGCCGATACCCCCTACGGTGACGAACTGACTTTTACCGCAACGCTCAAGGACGGCAAACCCCTGCCGGCATGGCTCACACTCGATGCACAGACCGGCGTGTTCAGCGGTACGCCCAAGGCCTCCGACGCCGGGGTGCTGACGCTCAAAGTCACGGCAACCGACAAGCTCGGAGCTTCCGTCTACGACTATGTGAAGTTCACGGTACAGGATGTCGACAACGCGCCCACCGGCAAGGTCAGTCTGGCAGGCGCCATCAAGGACGGGCGTGCGCCAGAACTGGCTGTACTGACGGTGGACACGACCAGCCTGGCCGACGCCGACGGTCTCGGCTTGCTGGCCTATCAATGGCAGTCCCGCACTGCGGATGGAGACTGGACCGATATCGGCGGTGCGACCAAGGCCAGCTTCACCCCTAACGATGAGACCGCCGGCCTCGCCATTCGGGTGGTCACGAGCTATACGGACGGCGGCGGCACGTTCAACGAGATCGCCAGCGACGAAGTGCTCATCTCCGATGCACGCAACACGCAGCACGGGGATGCCGCAGCCAACGTCCTGACGGGAACGGCGGTCACTGACCGGATCTACGGCGCTGCCGGTAACGATGTCATCGACGGCCTGAACGGCGACGACCAGTTGTACGGCCAGGTCGGCCGCGACACATTGCGGGGCGGCGACGGCAACGACTGGCTGGATGGCGGTCTTGGTATCGACAACATGGCGGGCGGACGCGGTGCGGACACCTATGTCGTCGACAATATCGGCGACGTGGTCACGGAAATGGCCGGCGCGGGCATCGATACGGTCCGTAGTTCGGTCGACCATAAACTGGGAGCCTTCGTCGAACGCCTGATTCTGACCGGCACTGACGCCATCAATGGCACCGGCAATGGCCTGGACAATCGCCTCATCGGCAACAGCGCGGACAATGTGCTGGACGGCGGCCGCGGCAGCGACACGCTGAGCGGCGGCGACGGCAGCGATACCTTCCGGTTGCTCTCCGAAGATGCGGCGGACCTGGTGCTGGACTTCACGTCGGGCTTGGACAGGCTGGCTCTGGCCGGAGCCGAGGTGGGCAACGGCGACAAGCTCCTGGACGGCGCACTCGAACTGGCCGGTCCCGGCGGCTTTGGGACGGCGGCAGAGCTGGTCATCTTCGCCACCGACATCTTCGGTGACATCACTGCCGACTCTGCAGCCGCTGCCATCGGCAGCGCAACCGAAGCCTACGCAGTGGGCGACGCCCGGCTGTTCGCAGTCGATAACGGTCAGGATACGGCGCTGTATCAGTTCGAAGCCGGGAACGCCGACGCATCTGTCGACGCCGCGGAACTCACACTGATTGGCGTCCTCCAGAGCACCGCCCAAACCGTGCTGGCCGACTACCAGTTGGTCTGAGCCCAGCGCAGCATTGCCGGGGGCTTCGCGCCCCCGGCAGCCGCTCCTCGAAGATCCAGCGACCATCGCATCTTCGCCTCCACCCGGTGGCATCCGAAGTCACGCGCATCGTGCAGGCCATCGGAAAAACAAACCCTGGCGACCCATCCACGACCAGCCGTTGACGCTACCCCCAAGCGAAAAACGTATAGGCCAGTAGCGCGGGGCCAATCAGCAACAGGCCCACCAGATTGCCGGCCGAAAGCCTGCCCGCATGATCACCCTCACCCGACCTGGCCAGCAGGATCTCCCGATGGACCAGGAACCAGGGCAATGCAGCGGACATGGCCACGAAAATACCGAACAGGATCCAGAGCCACACGCCACGTATCGACAGGCGTCGCGCCTCCAGCAGCATCCACACGATGACCGCAAGCCCCAGCCACAGAATGTCGATGGTGATCGAGCGACTGGCCGGGTTGACCAACGTCTCCTGCCAGAATCTGGCGTTGGCCTCGAGGAAGCCCAAATCGAGGTAATGCCGGTTGTTGCTCCAGGTTCCCAGCAGAGCCGTCAGCCCCAGGAGGCCATAGGCCGTGCACAAAGCGTATCGGGTGATGTTCATGCCGTGTTCTCAGTGGTGGTCCTCGGACGATTCAGACAGCTCCGCTACCGCCATGCCCCGCTTTCCGGGCCTGGCACGTCACCGGACGGCACGCCATAGACTGGGCGCCTCAGGCCTTCCTGACGAACACCGACTTCAACTGCATGGCACCGATCCCATCGATCTTGCAATCGATGTCGTGGTCACCCTCGACGAGCCGGATGTTCTTGACCTTGGTGCCAACCTTGACGACCAATGACGAGCCCTTGACCTTGAGATCCTTGATCACCGTGATCGAGTCGCCGTCGTGCAGGGCGTTGCCATACGCATCGCGTACGAGCGCCGTGTCATCATCCGACTCGACCATCTCCTCCTTGGGCCATTCGTGCGCGCATTCGGGACAAATGTAGAGTTTGCCGTCGGCATACGTGTATTCGGAATTGCAGGCGGGACATGGCGGCAGCTGAGTCATCCGGAAATCCTGTCGGTTGTTTTGGAATTGCGGGCAATGGTACGGCCGGTCCTTGGTCAGCGCTACCGGCCGCGCTGAACCCACTGCCCTGGCTTACCGAGGGTGCAGCACTTCGGGAAGTGCCATCACGCAGCTGGCAGCGATGACCGGTCCTGCTGCCCTCCCTGCCCGGCGCGACTCCTGATCAATACTGGCGTATGAGTCCCTCGCACGACGCGCCCATCAGCGTCGCGTTGCCCCCTACCGCGGGTCCATTACCCTCGGTTCGCTTGGTTCACATGCGGCACGTCGATGTGACGGAACTTCTGTTGGACATCCGATCCGAGGGAATCACCACCATGAACATGAGCCTGACACTGACGCTGTTTCTGGTTATGGCGGTATCCGCGGGCTGTGCGACCAAGCCGAATACCGCGACGGACTGGGCAAGTGCCGCAGAGAGCACCGTCACACCCGAAGCGCATGTATCGCTGGCCAACCATTTCGAAGGGCTGGCCCAGACGGCTGAGGCCAATGCGGATGAGCAACGTCGCATGCTCGCCGACTATCAGGCGCGCCCACATCGGCATGGTCGCGGAATCAAGGATCTGCGGGCACGTTCCAGCGCTTTGCTGCGGGATTTCGAAGCGGAGGCCAAGGATGCCAGGCAGATGGCCGAGTTGCATCGCCAGATCGCGTCGGGGCTAGAAATGAATCAGATCGTCGATTAGCTCGCCGCGACGGCCAGCCCGTCCGGCCCGTCGCGAGCGCTGAGAGTGCCCGTCCCTCAGCCTTGTCGCACTTGACATGCGCACGCCGCAGCCATGGATCGGCCTTCCGAACGGCAATGTCAGTCGACCGACAGCGGCCCTGACTCTGCCGCACTCGGCACCAAGCCCAAACGCCGCGCGTAACGCGCCAGGGCGATCAGCGGAAACGCGTAAGGGTACGACGGATAGTTCATGTAAACGATGCCGGGGTGCCCCGTCCCTACCGTCGACGGGTCCACCCACTTTCCGTTGGTGACGATGTCCTTCACCAGATAGCGGGCAGCTGCCTTCGCATTCGCCGCAGTCTTGGCTCCCCCTTCCAGCAAGGCCAACAGGGCCCACGCCGTCTGGGAGGGCGTCGCAACGCCGACACCGGCATAGCCGCGATCCAAATAGGACAAGGTGGACTCGCCGTAACTGCCGTCGACGTGTTGCCGCCCCTTCAGCCAATCGAATGCCTTGCGCAGGTAAGGCGCTGCCGGGTTCTCGCCACAGCGGATCAGACCGACGACCGCAGCCGACGTACCGTACAGATAGTTGATACCCCAGCGCCCCGACCATGCGCCGAGTTCATGGTCCTGCACTGCCTGCAGGTAGGCGACCGCCTTCTGGACGGTGGGCGAGTTCTCCGCGGTGTAACCGAGCAATCCGAAGGACTCAAGGATGTGCCCCGTCACGCAGGGCGCGCTTTCGTCGAAAAAATCGGCCGAATCCTCCATGGGCTTGACGGCCAGATTCAGCAGAGGGTTCCCATCGTTGTTGCGCGCGAATGCGCCCCAACCGCCGTCATCGTTCTGCATTCGCTGCAGGAACTCGATGGCTCGCTCGGCACTATCCCGTTGGCCCGGGAAATGCGTCAGGAAGGACACCATCTCGGCCGTGTCGTCGGTGTCCGGGACGTCACGAAACCCCTCGCCGAACGGTAACCCACCGTCAGCGGTCTGGTGCGCCACCAGAAAATCGGCGACCGGAGCCAGCTCGTCCGTACCGACGCCCGCCTCGGCCAGCGCGATGCCCATCAGCGCACTGTCCCAGCATCGGCCGTTGCAGGTCACACCATGGTAGGCACTGCCCCCACTGCGCAGATACAAACGTTCCAGGAAGCCGAAGCCGCGCTCGATGCGCTCGGCGAACTCCGCGCGACGCGCGGGACAGTGTGTCAAATAGTCATCGAACGCCATCAGGCACAGCAAGGTCGACAGCGTGTAACCGCCCCAACTGCCCTCTGGCTGCTGCGCCTCGACCATTTTCGTGATCAATTCCTCGTCCGTCGCGGACGGCGGGCTGCTGATGACGGTGCCGGACTGAACTGAGGCAAGCGCCGCACGGGGCTTGCCCGCATACAATTCCAGCAGGGGCAGCAGGCCCTCGGGCAACCGCGCGATCTCCCGGCGCGAGAAATAGGCCATCGGCAACAGATGGGGCCCGATCCACTGGCCAAAACTGGCCGGTTTGACCGGGCTCCACTCCTTGAACAGGACGGCCGGAATGTCGGGTACGTCCCGCCAATCGTACTGCCCGGCCAGCGCGAGGAAGATCTTTGCGAATACCGAGCAGGCTTCGATGCCGCCGCGATCCAGCACGAAAGCTCGGGCGCGCACCAGACGATCGTCCTCGACCGAGACGCCCAAGGCTTTCAGCGCCCAGTAATTGAATAGTGTGGCGTTGATGTCCCCATCCGACAGCTTGGCATCGCGCACCATCGGCCAGGAGCCGCTGTCGAGGTAGGTCTCCCACAGGACATCCGAGAGCCGTTGCGGCTCGAACGCCGACTCGTCCCATCCCAGCCAGCGCAGCATCAGGAAATACTGAGCGACGTAGTGCGGTCCGAGATACGGCATCAAATCCCAGTGCGTGCCACCGATACAGCTTGCCCGGACATTCCCAATGCCCAGTGCGATGGCATGCCGCAAGGACGCTGGATTCATGGGTACAGGCGCGTCGCGAACCGCGGCGTGAGCTTCCGTTCCCATCGATAACTGACGCGAGCACCGACGTGGCAACCCTCATTATTGGATGGGACCGTCACCCCGATCAGGAGCAGAGCGTGGCCAAGGAAAACGTGTGCGGTTCCGCTCAAGCTTCGTTGCGCATCAACAGCGCCGTGGTCTCCTCCGGCGTGATCGTGCCACCCAGTTGCTCAGCCATGCCCTGGTCCGCGTTGGGCAACGCATCCTGTACGGCATGTATCGGTTTCCACTGCGGGCGCCGGTGTTGCTCGCTATAGATCACGCGGCTTCTCCGAAAAGAGCCTTGCCGCTGGCCTGCCGCGTTCCGGGCTCGCCAGCCTCGGGCGTGATTGAGTCGACTCAACGAAGGCTGGACGTTGCATCCGCGCCCGGCCACCCTGCCCTGACGATCGCGCCTGCCACCGCTCGTCGGGACGGCTCGCCCGATCGAAGCCGCACGACACGGGGAGCACTGGAGCCCTGCGGATGGTTGCAGCAGGCTTAGTGATGGTGGTGTCCGCTGTAGGGATGGCTATGGGTCAGCTTGCCGTGATGGTGGTTGTGACTGACGACACTGTGACGACTGTGAGCGCCCTTCGCCAGAATCTGGTCGAGCTTGGTGCTGGCAGCTAGCGCGGCCGTGGCGGCACGATTGGCCTCGGCCTCCGCGCTACCGGCCTTATCGCTGGCCGCTTGCGCCGCAGCGAGAGCCTGCTCCGCGGTGCCACGGATGCTGGCCTGCTCAGCCTTGAGGCCGTCGATCTGAGTCTGAATCCCCGACACATCCGATTTCGACGCGCAGCCCACGAGCAGGCCCGCCGACAACGCAACCAACCCAAGTGTCATGACGGACCGCATGCTCAAATCTCCCTGTGAATAGTCTGAGGTTATCCAGCAGCCCGATTCTCCGGCAGATGGGCGCCGGCCGTCAAATCCCGGCGGCCCATGCGACCGAGGCTGAGCTTGATCCCCAACAGAGAAAACACACCGGGGTCGGTGCGACCCGCGGGGATGCGGATCTTGGCACCTCACGATAACTCACTCAGACTGGCAACGATTGCATCTGACCCGGCCTCCTCGGCCAGTTCCGCCATGAAAGCCTCTTGCATCCGTTCGATCTATCCCGCCATTGGACCTGTTGACTCCAGCGTTTACACACCATTTCCGATGTCCATACCCCACTTCGACTGCCTCGGTAACGCTCTTGATCAAGCCGCGGCCGTTGCGTATTAGCGATGATTCCGGTGTCGTTCGACCGTCACTGCGAACGCGCCCTGCCATCCCGTCAGCCACCTATTTCGCTTATTACCTACGTAGAAGTACGTATTGCCTTTCGCGTCCAAAGCGCCATACTCGGCGTCGAATCGACTATTAAAACAGGGTAGCCGAAGCAGGGCTTGAGGGCCTTCGTATACCTGACCTTTTCCCTTGGTAGCTAGACTGTCACTCCTATGGTCCGGGCCTCTCCTAGGCCGAGGCCGAACGAGCAAATAAACAGCTCCATTTGAACAGGTGGCCGTATAGGTCGAGAATAATAGGTGTTATGGCCTTCGGTCTTTGTGTCTGAATTGGGGGGAAATTTAGAGGATATTTTCGTGATATCGAGTGGCGACAAAAAAAAGTCATCCGTAATACTTTTTCGTAGCCAAAAGCCGGTCCTTGACTCCCCTCGCACCGGGCCTTTTCGGATAACCACCATCGGTGCGGACGCTTCCCCACGAGAGCCACGATTAGTTAAGAGACCTGCCTTCCAGCCAGCTCTCGACGATGTCAGACATTGGGTTCTGCTCGTCACTGCCGTCATCGCCTGTCTTGGTTGGATTCAGCCTGCCTGGTCTGTGGAAGGTGGAGTTGCCAGGACCTTTCATATCAAACTGAGAAGCCTCGAAATCGATAGGGCGCTCTGGATGGCGGGTGACCCCGCGGTTAAGCGACGGGTTCAGGCCCTGGAGGGGCGGGCAAACAGCGCCCTTTTACGGGGGCCTTATTCCATCACGCAGAACACCGCAAAGCTACCCATAAGCCCCAGCCATGACCCTCACGACTTCGTCGCAATCGCCTTTCGCGCCTGGCCGAATCCCAATACGCCAGACGGCCTGCCCTGGGTCATACGGGACGGACATCACAACCCTGCCAATGATCTGGATTGGACATTTTTCGATCCAATGGTGGCAGATGCGGAGTTGCTGAGTCTGGCCTACTACATTACCCGTGACGAACGCTATGCAGAACACGCGGGACGTTTATTGCGGGCGTGGTTCATCGACCCCGACACTCGCATGAACCCCCACATGAAGTATTCCAATATTGTGCCCGGAGCAGGGTTTCGGGGAGTCAATCTGCCTATCTTCATGATCGGAATGTACCGAATATGCGATGCTGCAGGCATTCTGGAAGCATCTCCCTCTTGGCATCAGGCTGACGCGGATGCTCTCGCGGCTTACTTTAGAACCCTGCTGTCTTGGCTCGAAACCGATCCCGACGCGGTGGCCGATGGGGAAGTGCAACAGAACCACAGCACCTATTATCGGGCCGGAAGAATGGCCATGTATCGGTACCTCAGGAATACCGCACGCGCAAGGCAAGCGTTCGACGACTATGTGGACCGGTTCCTGCCGTTACAGTTCGCCTCCGATGGAACGCAACCCCTGGAGATGGAGCGCGCCAACAACTTTACATACCATATCAATGGCCTCACAGCGGCTTACAGCATTGCACAATTGGCTGACGGGGTTGGGCGGACGAGAAATCTTTGGAACCACACCACACCCGACGGGGCAGGGCTCAGAAAGTCGACCGAGTTCCTGTTGCCTTACCTTCTGGGGCAGGAGGAGTGGCCCTATTTCGACGGCGAAGTGTTTACGATAGAGCCCGAAAAGCGCGCCTTGATGTTGCAACGCGCTGCGCTGGGTTTCAACGATGCCGGGCTTTCCTCTGCCGCGACGGCCGTTATGGGGAACAAGCTCGGCGATCCTCTGCTTGCGCTGATGTACCCCAGCGAGGCGCTATCGCTGGTCAATGGAGGATTCGAGGCTGGCTTCCTGGCATGGAAGGGTCTTGGATCCGCTCAGCTGGTCGGTAATGATGTGCATGAGGGCAAAAGCGCCGTCGTGTTTTCGAGCCCGGCCGCATTCTCCACCCTGCTCCGGCAGGATGTCGGCGGGCTACCCGCTGCCCGCTACACCGCTTCCATTTGGTACAAGCGAATGAGCGACGTCAACGGCGCCCAATTCAGCGTAACCGTCCGCAGGCGGGTCAACGGCATCTGGGAAACCCCGTACCGCGCCCGGTCGCCGCTTACGACCCGTACGACCTGGACCCAGGCCGTACTCGACAACATCCCGGTCATTGATGGAGATGTGCTGCAATTCGGAGTGTGGATGAATCTCGGACCTGGCGGCGCCTTGTACCTCGATGACGGCCGTTTGCAGTGACTGCCAGATCGGGAGGCCCGCCCCATCACCGCAGGAAAATGGGCAGGCTAAGGACAACAGCCCGCGGATCGTGTTCGCTGGGCGGGCACGGCGTATGCCAAACCCAGCGGCGTTCGCTCACCGTGCCCGCAGCAACGCATCGGCGTCGGCCACCGACGCCGACCGAGTGCGCTTGTCGTACAGACAGAGCACGCGACCGCGCTGGTTCTTCATGTGCGCTTGCGGGTATCGACCTTCGATAACCAGGGCGGTCAAACCCAGGCGATCATCGAACTCGATCGGGCTGCCCCCGGGTTTGGCCTCACGCAAGGCGCTCGCCGCCGAGCAGGCGGCAACAACCGCGGATTCATGCGCGGCCCAGGCACCCGGTGACGCCGCGTGTGCGGCACAGCCGCCACCGAGGGCGAGACAGGCCGTCGCCGCTCCGGCAAGCTCGACCAGAGCGGATTTCCGCAGGGTTATGGCACGCGACCCCGCCAATCGTACCCGGGCAGTGCCCGCGCGCCCAGCGGTGACCGCCGCCAAAAGCACGCGCAGCCTACCCCAGCCCTTGGCAGGCGCAGGCCAGCGGGCTGAGCCCGGCTGACGCGCACTGTCGGAATGCAAACCCGGTCCCATTAGTCCTGCTCCTCTCGCTTTGTCATCTCATCTCGCCTTCTTTGCCACGACGGCAGGAAACATTCGCTGTTCATCGTGAGTCACCGAAATTACCTCAAATCCCGCTTGCGTGAGTTGTTGGCGCGTCTTTACCTCATCCCGGACACAGGTCCATTTCACCGGCAGAACCTCCTGAAAGAGGAAACGCTGGTAATCGAGATCACTCGCGCTTGTAGGCTGCCACTCGTCAGGGGGCGTGATGAAGCTGACGATAAACACGCCTTCCGGTCGCAGCGCCCGCGACACACTGCGATAGAAGTCGGTACATCGTTCATCGTCCTCGACGTAAATGTTCAGCCCGTTGCTGGTGATGAGGTCCCAGCGATCCGCCGATTCCAGGTTCCAGGCGTCGCGTGCCTCGCATTCGATCGTCACCGGGGGATTGCGCTGCCTGTAGTTCGCTTCCGCCCCGCTCAACGAATCCGGATCCAGATCGACCGCCGTCAGCACGACATCCTCAGCACCCGAGTAATCGAGCGTGAGCAAATCATCCATCAGCCCACTGGGGAGTGACGCCAATCGCATACCGGAGCGGATCAGAGGCTGCGTCAACGCGCGGAATAGCTGAAACCGTTCCTGCGTTGCGAGGACGATCGGACACCGATTCAGAAGCCGCGACTCGAACTCGGCCATGCGACTGCCGTCGCTACTGCGATTCGTAAGCCTGCCCCTTTCAGGGTGCATCAGAATATACGAAGTCCAGTATCCATTTAAGCCGAGGTTGGAGAGCAAGAATCGCCCGAGCTCGAAGCCTTGAAGGGCTGCGCGAGCTTCGGCGATTCTCGGATCGATCTCGTAATTACCCGGAACGCTGGTATGTCCGTGAGAGATAAATGACATAGAAAGCAGGGGACTAAGGTGGGTCTTCTGGATGGTTTAGGCCCAGGTGAGCGGTGTCCGGGGGTAGCGACCGCCCAACGCTCGATTGGTTCGGAACCAGGCAGATATCACAAGACCGCCACACCCGGATTTCTGCCGGGTAGAAGTGTACAAGAGCGAACACCTGAATCATCGAGAGAAGGAATGCCCCATCGCCGGGCGAAGCCTCAGGCAAGGTGCCGCGGCTGGAATGACGACCCTAGTGCACTGGCAGGCGATGCGCCGTCTCGACATCGTATGTTTAACCCAGGCGACGCATCTGCAGCCACTCAAACCACGTATCCGGCAACAGGCGCTGCAGCGCCAATTTGCGGTACGCGTCCTTTCCACAGGCATAGCGACGTCGCGGAGCCCGAGTAGCGAGCAGGGCGGCCACTTGCCGCGCAACCTGGGCTGGGAAAGAGCCCGAAGGTGGGTTGCCACCGCAACGGCGACCGAGCAGGCGCTCGTAGCGCTCGAGACCGTAGGCGCGCAGCACCGGCAACAGGTGCTGCTGTTGTGCCTTCAACTTATCCCAGAACGGCGTGTTGACCACACCGGGCTCAAGGAGGGTGACATGTATGTTTGAGCCGGCGAGTTCCAAGCGTTGGCAGGCAACCAAAGCGTCGAGCGTCGCTTTGGTGGCTGCATAGTTGCCGGTCAATGGCGAGGCAATCCGCCCACTCGTCGAACCAACGTGGACAATGCGGCCGCCCTGCTTACGCAGTGACGGCATAAGCGCTTGAATGAACGCCATGGGACCGAAGACGTTGACTTGGAATAGGTCATGATAATCGTCGCTCGAAGTTAGCTCGACGGGTTTCACCGCACCGACGCCGATCGCATTAACGATACCCACGCTAGCTGAAGCCTCGGTGATCCAATCCATGGCCGTGCCAGCGGCACGTTGAATGCTGTCACCGCTGGAGACGTCCAAACTCACGCACTCCACACGGTGTGCCAGCGGGAACTGGGCCAGTGCATCGTCGAGCGCTGCTGGTTGACGCACGCACGCGAGCACACGCCACCCGCGGGATACGGACTCTTGTAGGCAGGCGAGCCCGATGCCGGACGATGCGCCCATGACGATGACATCCCTGATGAGCTCAGACACCGCAACAACCGTCTACCTGGTTGCCGGGTCGCCGACACACCTCTTCCGAAGATGAAGGTGCAGGTTTACGGTAAGCCGCCATAATGTAGTTCTCTGCCGGATGAGTTAGCTTCTTGCCCGGAATGGGGCGGATTGTCGACACGTCCTCGTATCCTTTCCAGACATGATCGCAAATCAGGTCATGACTGCAACTGCGGCAAGCGGGCAACCGACGCTTCCGGACCAATTCGATGAGCCGGGTCAAACCGTAGGTCTTCATGCCGATCAGCCCGCGGCCGAATGGCAACCTCCAGTTTCGTGCCAGCAAGCAACCCGACAGCGAGATTGCATCAAACACGACTGCACGCCAGCCAGACGCGGCGCGCCGGATGCGATTGCTAAAGTAGTAATTCCAGTCGTCGGGATCGAAATTCTGCTGGTAGAAATTCATGACATACCGCTCGAAGCCTTGCATGTAACAGAAGGGTATGTACTTGACGCTGAGTGGTGGCAGCGCCATTTCATAGCGGGCAATCGCTCGCTTGAGAGCAGCGGCAGCCTCCGCGTAAGTGACCCTGAGGCCCGCTTCGGTACCGCTGGCCTGGGCCGCCGGACTAAACACCGCAAAGTGGACAGCGCTTGCCTGAAGGCTTAGAAACAGAGCCAGGATATCCACTATTTCGGCCAGATTGTCTCCCGTGACGGTACACGTGGTGCGACAGCGCACGCCGAGGGATCGAAGATTCCCAAAGGCCTGGATGGCTTTGCCGTGACTGCCGGGGATGCCGGTCAGGCGATCATGGGTTTCCGCCCGGGCACCGTGGATCGAGACGAGCACGTCATTGATCCCCGCCGCCACGAGTTCTTCAGCGTACGACGGCCGCGCCAGGCGAATGCCATTCGTTATCAGCGAGATATAACTGAAGCCGAGCTGGCGCGCGAACCTTGTCAGATGCGGCAGGTCAGCACAAATGGTCGGTTCGCCGCCGGTGAATTCGACTTCCGTGGCACCGAGTCGGCGCAATGCCGTTAAGCCCTCGCGCAGAGCGGCGCTTGTAGGCTCCTTCTCGGGTGGTTGGTCCAGCAGATCCTGATAGTAGCAAAAGCCACAGCGCGCATTGCAACGGAATCCGAGTCGTATCTCCCCGCGGCGCGATAGTTCTGGTCTGTTAATGCTGCCTGCCGTCAAGGGTGTCATAAAGGTCTAGCATCCTGCGTGTGTACTGAGTGAGCGAATGCTGGTGCTCGACATGGGCGCGGCTCGCTCGACCGAGCTCCTCAACCTCAGCATCTTTCATGTCGCGAATCTCGCGAAGACACGAGGCCAACGCTTCGGCTGAGCCGCTGGAATGCAGCCAGCCGGTACGCCCCAATTCGATCAGCTCGGGAAGGCCACCAATGTCGGCTCCCAGCACGGGTTTCCCCATAGCATAGGATTCCAGTACGCTCATCGGCGCATTCTCGTACCATTCGGCGGGTAGCACTGTGGCGCGACAAGCGGCGATAGCCGCTCGCAGTTCGGTCTCCTGCAGATGACCGAGAAATTTTACGCGTGCCCCCAACCGAAGAGACTCCGCTTCCAACTCTGCACGCTGGGGGCCATCGCCAGCCAGCCGCACTTCTACTCCTGCAGCGGCAGCGGCTCGCACCAGAGTCAGCAATCCCTTTTCCGCCGAAAGGCGGCCGAAATACAGGAAATGGCCCCCAGCGCCGTAGGACGGCTCCCATCCCGTGAGATCTATCGCATTGGGTATTACAGTGAAGCGCTGCGGATCCCAACCCCATTCGGCCAGCTTGTCCGCGTAGAATTGGCAGGGACAGACGAATCGTTGCACATAGCGTTGGTAGGACCCAAGCCAGCCATTGACGGCGGCTTCCAGGAAGATCACGAAACTGAGAGCAGCCGAGGACTTAACGCATCTATTTCGGAATACCTGGGTGACGCCGCCATCACGGCAAGCTTCGCACACGCCAAAGCCCGCGCGATGCATGTGGTAGGCAGGGCATGCGATCTTAAGGTCATGCAGCGTCATCACCACAGGAATCTGGCGCTCGGCCAGAACGGGCAGTATGGAGGGCGAAAGGTGATGATAAATGCTGTGACAGTGCGCGATATCGACGGACACATTGTCGAGCAACAGGCGCAACTTCCGCTGAGCCTCCCGGGAATAGATCACCTTGGGTACCCGACGAATCTTTTCGACCAGACCATATTCGTGTCCGAATTCGATCTCGTCGACGAAAAAACGCGACCAGTCGCTGGTGCGATTGTTCGGGTGCTGCATCGCAAAGGGCACCACGGTCCAACCTTGGGCCTCGAAGCATGCGTTGTGGTCGAAATAGACCACTTCCGAACCGTCTCGCCGGTAATAATAGCTATTGACGGACAGCAAGCGCTTCGCGGTCGTCATACCGTTTAATTTCCCGCAATGTTGCTTGGACCGCCAAAAAGCTGGCTTGCCGCAAGCGGTAATCCTTCAATCCAGGTTTCTGACTTCATGGTAGTACTACTGGAAGTGGGTACGCAAGTCCACTTAAAGCTTAACTTTCTTGGCCCTACCTGATACTTTTGGTTAGGATGAGAAGAGCCTTGGTAAAAAAATCAGGAAATAGATTATATCTCGCAAAGGGGCTCGAAAAATTCGCTTAATTCGCGAATCCTCCCGGAGAGGCTAGGGCACCGTGGCGACGATTCCAAATAGCCTGTTCGTTACCGCAGAGCAGGCAGCCAGAACCGCTCGTGTTGGGGAAGGCCCTTCTGCACACGCCCGAACAAAGGAAACGTTTTTCGCGCCGGCGGCTGCGGTGATCCGGTCTCCACCTCACCCGGCTGCAGCGCGCAAGGTAGCGTCTGCCGTTTTCATCCCGGGTAGCGGCCTCAAATTCGTTGTTGGAGCAGATTCGCGCCTACCGCGCTGACTTGAGCGGAAAGAGAGTCACTCATTGACCCCCCAATCCATGCCCCACTGCACCGATACGGTGCCCTGCGCCATTCGAGGGTGTAGCCTTTCGCGGTCATACACTCGGTCAACTGGCGCGTGCTGAACTTGAACTCACGTTCCGCCCCAAACTCATTGTGCGTTCCCTGGGTTCCCCGAGCCTTGCAGGCCCAAAGAGCCCGCCTGGTCTGGTCAGGTGAAGTGCTCGTGAGATGGGGTCACGAGAGATAGGAGAGATAGTGTCAAGGAGAGATAGAGGAGAGATAGAGGAGAGATAGGGTCAGGTCTTTACTTCACACCTGCTGACGCGTCCAGCCAGGTGTCTTGCGTATTCCCCTCCGCGCTTTCGATTGCGTCGCGCCCGCATTCGACCGATCCCCATTGCGGCGTCGAACGCCGCCATCATGGGGGCGAAGACGCATCTGCTGCAGGCCGGCTCCGACATCCGGACCGTGCAGGAACTCCTGGGCACAACGATGTCAGCACGACGATGATCCTTCGGCGTCTCTCAGGACAGGCTCTTCGATTTCCCTCAGCACACGTTTACACCCATGTGCTGAACAGAGGCGGGAAAGGCATCCAGAGTCCTCGGGACCGGCTGGGCTGAGAGGCAGGGACGGAGCCCAGGCGCAATGGTGTCGCACTGCGATTGCAGCCGCTACCCCTTCAGTCAGCCCTTGTGGAAAGATGCATTCCGACATGAATGTCCGCGAATGGACACAGCAGCCCGCCCGACGCCGTCCGTTCGACCAGTCAGGGTTCGGCCAGCGCGCAGGCATCGGCATGCACCCGCTTGACGTCGCGGCCCAATCGCCACGCCCGTTCGTCCACTGCGAACCCGGCCTCTTCCCCGGGTCTCGTGCTGACAGGGATTCCCGTCGTTCGTACATGCAATTACAGAATCGGGATCCCTCGATAGCCGACCGCAATAGCGTCCCTTTCGACGGGACACAGGCACTCCCTGCCGACAAGACGGACTGATTCGATGACCCTGCCCGCTGGCGGACAGGGTTTGACATGAACCTTAGGGGTCCCGGCCGGCCCGGCCGGGATTGACGTCAGATGGTCTGGGCGTTGATGGCGTCGTAGGTCTGCGCCATTTCTTCCGGACTGACTTCGTCGACTTGGGCTGCGCTGAATATGTCGCCGCCATCCAGCCAGTCCTGCTCGCAACCGGGGTTACCCAGTGCGAGGCACACGGCTTGATTGAGCTCATAAAGCCCCCACGCGAGACCCGCGTCGCGCAGCGCCGATTGCATCGCGTTCTGGATCAGGCTGCGCACCGTCAGGTGTGCGGGAGAATTGGGAATCTCCTGCCGCCTTCCGGCCGCCGCCTCAACGCAGGCCTTCTCGTCGTAGGAAATATGCGCCCTACAGGCCAAGGGCCTGACAGGATAGATCACGCAGGACGCGTGTCGCAGGAACGGGCAGGGTCGACGTAGGCGGACACGCTCCGTCTCGCCCAACCCCCGAGTCACCTTGTCTGCGGCCAGCAGCCGCCCGGTCAGCGCCGCCGGCGCACCCGCGACCTGTCGGGCGATCAGCAACACCTCCGGCACGGTGGCGGTCACGCGCAGCGTGCAGCAGGTGGCACAGCCGTCGTAGCAGGCCGGAGCAGGCGCTCCGCGCGATTGCCCGGCGGCATTGACCTCGAAACTGCTGAACGCCCGCGACAACAATCCATCGATCAGATGCCGATGTCGCGCGTACTGCAACGCGGTCTGTCGAAAGGCTTGTTGATGCGCATTGAAGAACAGGACCGGGCCGTGGTCTGGGGAGGTCGCAGCGATGCTCAACTCGGTGTCTCCAGGCAGGGTGATCAGCGATACTTGAAAGGCTCGCAGCCTGCGCGCCGGCGACCCACATGGATCGCGGTTGCGTCCGACGAAGCACACGCGTCGCCCGGCCTCGTTGAGATCGCGTACGCTGGCTGCAGCCCGTATGAATGTTTATTTATAACGATCCGGACATTACCACACTTCCAGAAAGGTTGTGTATTCCCGACCGAACGCGCGCGGGAGCAGGTTGTCGGGCGGCTGCACCGAGTACCGACCGTTTGTCGTCGTGGCGCGGTCGCCGTCCGTTCACGAACGCCGCCCGAAAGCGCCCGGGTTTGGCCGAGCCCCGCCCCCCCCTGCGTCGAGCGGCTAACCGCCTCCGGCATCCGAACTCCGAGCCTCACGTGTGCGGTCGGACCGTCGTTCACGGCAGGCCCTCGGCATCGCCAGGAGAATGCGTCGCTGTCGCGCAACCGTGATTCACCGGGCCTTTCGCCATACGCCAGAGCGGCCAGGAATGCGCGGAGGGCAACCCCGGGCCACGTCCACAAACCCGCTTTTGCCTGTCCCCGTGAACAGCGGTCACTGGCTGGAAACCCATGGGATTTCTACCATCGCAGACGCAACCTTCCCAGGATGGGATACCCAAAGAGAGCGTGTAGTACGCCTTTGTTTAAAAACCGCTTACCATTTTTTGTTTGACAGACTCCCACCTTTTGGTGTGTTTTCTTCAAGCGGTCGAGAGCTTGCATTCGTTCACAGTCCCCATCCGGAGTGCAATAGGGAGGCGCGACAGCGGCACTACCCCTCGCTGGCGCCATGCACCGGGCGACGAGCTGTGGGGCCAGTTGAACGGAAACGCGGGAACGACTGCCTGTTAGTCACAAATCAAGGGAGAGTTCACTGTGTCAAGACCGATCCAACCCAAACACCTCACGGGCTCGGCAATCCTGTTCGCGTCCGCATTGTTTGCCAGCACGCAAACCGCGAGCGCAGCCCCAATCCCCAGAATGCAGATCAGGATCTATAACAGTTCCGACGATCACACCATTTTCCCTGTTCTGACGATGGGGCAGAACGAAAGGGACAAGCGCCTGCAAGCCTGGTTCAAGGTACCCAACAACCCGGACTCTCTTAAGAGCCAGCCATACCCGAGGAACAATGAGTTTCGGCTGTACATCAATCCAGCTCACGGCATTCCTCCACATGATCACGTTACGCTTATCCTTCCTCTTTTTACGAAACTTGTTCCAAAAATAGACGCCACCAAACCCGACCAGTTCGCCGACTGGTGGGACGGTGGAAATTTGCTGTTATTCGCCAGCAAAGACGGCAGCCCTCCAGAAGCGCTCACGGAAAATTACGAGAACCGACCTTCTCAGGTGAAGGTGAAGATCGACCCGTCTATAGGAGCGGCGCTGCCGACTTGTATCCGTTGTGAGCAGCAGCTGGAACCAACCGGTCTTCAGATCTACAAGGACCAGCACGGATTAGCGAACAATAACCCCTCACAGCTCCTGGAATATACGTTGGGAGCGATAGACGAAACAGCGCAACCTTATATCGAATTGAATGATCATAACGTCGATTATGACGTTTCCTATGTCAATACGGCTTATCTTCCAGCCGCCATGGGGGCTGTGCAGGATAACCCTCGGAACCAGATCGGCTATATCGGCATGATCACGCCGATCGAAGAGTTCGAGACTGCGGTGGAAAAGTTTCTAAATTCCAAACGCTTCGATGGATGGCCCAGGTTCACTCAGACCATCGGCGGGAAGACACTCACGCACAACAAGGTACCGTCGCCTCTGGAGCTTTTCGTCAGCATGCAGAACAGGGACCAGGACACGTGGCCCGTCGTTAACTTCAAGCTGCCGGATAACTACACGGCCACTCCGAAAGCGCCGGGACCAGATGGCCTACCACCCGGCTCGCTGTGGGAACCCGTCAGAGACCTCGTAACCTTGTGGCAGCGTTGCGTGGCAGGAGCCACTGACGCGATTTGTCAGAACATCGTCGCTGTGAATCAGTTGATGCAGAAGAACTATAGAAATTATATCGACCACTACCATGACAAAAAGCCAGACAAAACTTTCTACTGCGATCAGGCCAAAGATCCGGACCCGATAAACTTGAGCATTCGTCTGGGGCATGTGTACGGTTGGCAACCTTTCAATAACAACTGCCCGGCCGACTGGAATCTTCTTCAAGACACCCCAGGCTATAACGAGAACAATCACAAAGAATATGAAGTCGTCAAGAAAAAATTCGATGACTTGCAGTATTGGCCGGACAGATCTGCACCCTTCGGAAGATTCAACCCGTATTTGCTGTTGATTCACGGGAAAAGCTATTTAAATGCACCTTACGTCTACGCCTACTCGGTCGACGACGCAGTGGGCAATATGCAGGTCGATGATGCAAAGGGCTTGATCATCTCGGTGGGCGGTGATGAAGGTTTGAAAAACAAGCAGCACGCTACCTTACCCATTAATTTCGGCTATGGGTGGGGCAAGGATGACGCGGTCAAGTTCACACATTACAGTATCTGCACGGATGCCCTCGACCAGGCAGTGAATCCCAAGCACGCAGCTTTTGTAGTGTACAACGCCAAAAACCCTGCGACATGCCCGCTCTGGTTTAAGGACGACCGGGACAACCGATATACGGTCACGATCGCGAAGGGTACGCCGTTTCGTATCTATGATCCGAACACCGAAACACAGGACAAGGGCTTACCCTGGATCGACTGCAGCGGAAATGCGGATGGCTCGGTCGGAAAGGCATGGTGCGAGAACGTCTATGTCTACACCGCGGACGACGTCTTTTCCGGCGGTGAAAAATACTACGCCATCGCCGGCGCTCCGCCCCAGCGGCCGAAGTGATCTCTGGCTGAGCTGGAAATGACGCCGCTCGACCCGGTCGAAAGGGCGATCATGCCCTGGAGACCGGGGCGTGCACAGCGCACGGCGATCACTCGTGCTTCTTCGAAGTCCTCACGGGTCTCATCCGGGAAATCCTGAAAAGAACTTCGAACGTCGAAATGAGTGGATAGATCATCCGTCGATTCAGCCAGATCGTCAGCGCACCGCAGCTGCTGCACCTGGAAAGTCTGAGGTCTTGATTCGGATACTGTTGCCCGAAACCATGTTGCCGCGAGGCGGCGAGTATCAACATCCAGCCCTGCTTCGCGAACACCCGGCAACGGGGGCAGCTCAAGACCTTCAAACCATGCGACGGTTGAACGTACTCTGACATGTGGGTTGCGACCTGTTGTGACGCCTCACGTTCGAGCTCACGCCGCGGGACGTCAGTGCCATCGCGCCCCCAGCGAATGCTTGGCCATTCACGCTCAGCATCGTAGGGCGGAACCCGTGAACGGTTCCGCCTTACGGCCTTATGGAGCGCTTACCGAAGTGCGTCTGGAAACCCTCGGTCAACGCGGTCGCCTCCCGCCTGTTCGCACTTGGGTACTCATACGGAACAATGGGCAAGCTGATTCAGCGAAGATAGACCATCGCCGTCGGCTCCCAACCTCACACCGATTCGTTTCCATACAGAAAAGGAAACCCGGCTCCTATTTTCTGATCCGTGTATGCCTCCAAAGTCAAGAACTGCCCCTTGGCTTCCATTAATGTGTCCGTGAGAAATAATAGGCATATAAAAACAGGTATAACGTCTGTATACAGGACGGTACTCGCCAGGCCGGTGACGCCTGAAATTAATGGCGAAGCACGGCCGCGTCTGGAGACAATGCATCATTGAATAGGTACTTTAGAGCCTGGAGTTTTGGTTGCCGTTCGGGCGGGTTACCTTTAGCTTAAGGAAACGAGCATCGTAGGGCGGATGCCCGCGGGGCGATCCGCCAAAATCCAACGCTGCTATAACCGCCGCCGCGGCCTGAAAAAACGCAATGAACCCAGCCAGGCAGCACAACTACCCTACATCATCCGGCGGAACACGCGAACGGTTCCACCTTACGGCCTTGTTGGACCTCACCGGAGCATAGCTCGCAGGAAGTCACCCATTGAGTACCAGTTACGTGCTATACAGATGATGCCGACTACCAAGGGGATTGCCCAGTCGACCGCATAGATTCTAAATAGCTGGGTGTAGTTGTGCCTCTGTGCCCTGGCCTTCAATTTGGCAATGTCGCTCTTGTATTCGCTGATCGCCTGATCCGCTTCAGAGCAGACATCGTCAATTACGCCTCTCTGGCTCTTGACTGCATTAACAACTGAATCCTCGTTGCTGGTCATCTTCGCGCGGATGTAGCCAAGCTGATCCATCGTGCGGCGCGTGTACCCAGACACCTCCCTCAGGCGATCCCCTTGAGTTTTGTGTATTACGGAATAATAGTTTAGACGCCAAGCCATATGATCGATCACTGCATAAGTGGTGAACGAAAGCAATTCGTATGCGGCGATGAGTGAAATGGCGCCGATGGCAATTGATGCGGTGGCCGCGTCATTGAGGTCAATGCCAAAAACGTCAGTAAGCTTTAGCGCATGTGCCGACAAAACAATACCAATAGAGGCTGCAATCAGAAGATTGCGTCGTACAGCGCGAGTAGTTTCAGAAAACTGGTCATTCAGCCTTCTGGCGTTAAGATCGGTAACTGAGTCATTCATTGACGGTGAGGTTTAACGTTTGAATTCACCGGCGTTGCGCGGCTTTATCGCGCGGTGTCCGGTGGTATGATGGGTTAGCCATTTTCTTGCAGCCATTGACATTGCTCAATGATAACGTCGAGGTTGATCGTCCGAGGACGCATTGCGGCACGCTTCCACTCACGCGGATCTGCCCAGCCCAAAGCCTTTAGCTGAGCTGATAAATACAGTTCATAGTCATATTCGCTGATGGCCATCGCTGCGTACTGCCACTTATGTGACAACTCCCGCTCCTGTGGCCTAGAAGGCTCGTGCCCTTGGCTCAACTCATACAGATAGGCTTTCGTTGCCACCACAGCATCCATCGTTAGCCGGAGAGCTTCCCTCCTGTATTGGAGCCTCTCGGCACACTCGTTCTTTCTTTCGCCCCACAGTCGGATGGCATCGACGAGTGCAGAAAATGCTTCAGCGATCATGTTCGTCCTCGAGATGGCAAACGTGTAGTAGACACCCCAAACGGCGCAACTCGTTGCCCCACACGGGGCGTGTAAGACGATTCCTGTCCTGAAAACTGTCGGCTTTTCATATGCGTACCATCCTTAGCGAGCTTCTGGCTTTTTTATACACCTTGCGACCATGGCCAACAAGACGGGGTTCCTCGTTCAGGTTAGGGACCGGATCCGGCTGAAGCATTACAGCCTGCGGACCGAACAGGCCTACATGCAATGGATACGCCGGTACATACTGTTCCATGGGAAACGCCACCCGAAAGACATGGGTGCGCCGGAGGTCGAGGCGTTTCTGTCTCATCTGGCGACGGAGCGCAAGGTATCCGCATCGACACAGACTCAGGCGCTTTCCGCGCTGCTCTTCCTGTATCGAGAGGTGCTGGGAATCGAGCTGCCCTGGCTCGACAATCTCGTCCGGGCCAAGAAGCCGGAACGACTGCCGGTGGTGCTGACGGTGGCCGAAGTGGCGGCCGTCCTCGGGAAGCTGGAAGGCAGGAATGCCCTGATGGCCAATCTGCTCTATGGCTCGGGTCTCCGACTGATGGAGTGCCTGCGCCTTCGGATCAAGGACATCGATTTCGGGATGCGGCAGATCACCGTCCGGGACGGCAAAGGCTTCAAGGACCGCGTCACAATGCTGCCGGATTCGGTGATCGAATCCCTGCAACGCTATCTGGAGAAGGTCAGGGAATTACATCAGGCCGATCTCGGTGCGGGTTTCGGGGAGGTTTACTTGCCGTATGCGTTGGCACGCAAATATCCGTCCGCCGGCCGCGAATGGGGCTGGCAGTATGTCTTCCCTTCCAGCAAACGGTCGATCGATCCCTATTCCGGCGTCGAGCGCCGCCACCATCTCGACGAAAAGGTCTTGCAACGCGCGGTCAGACAGGCCGTACGCGATGCGGATCTAACCAAGCCGGCCTCGTGCCATACCCTGCGCCACTCATTCGCGACGCATTTGCTGCAAGCCGGCCACGACATCCGCACCGTGCAGGAACTGCTGGGCCACAAGGACGTCAGCACTACCATGATTTACACCCACGTGCTGAACAAGGGCGGCAAAGGCGTGCAGAGTCCGCTGGACCGGCTGGGCTGAGCGGCCACGACCGGAGCCCCGGCGCACCGGGATCGCACTGCCGATTCCAGCCGCGACCCGTTCAGGCAGCCCGCGTGGACAGATGCATGTCGACATGGATGTCCGCGTATGGACAAAGCAGCCCGCCGGAAGCCGTCCGTTCGATCAGTCCGAGTTCGGCCAGCACGCAGACATCGGCATGAACCCGCTTCACGTCGCGGCCCAGTCGTCGCGCCAGTTCCCGCACGGCCATCTCGCCTCCTTCCGCCTGCAACGCATGGACGATGGCCCAGCGCTTCTCTGTCAACTTGCCGAAAAATGCGCCCGGCGACTCGAAGTTGAGTCTTTCGCCCTGGTAAGTCCCATCACTCAGCCCTTCCATTGCATGCTGCGCCGCGGTTCGCAGCGCACTGCGCCAGTCCGACTGCAGCGTGATAGTCAGACGTCTTGGGTTCATGGCGCCCTCCGCTTCTCGATTTCGGCAATGAAGTCTTCGATAAATCGTTCCAGACTCTGAAACCGGCAGGGGTGCTCCACCCCGTCTCATTGGTCAGTCCGCGGATCAGTGCACGCAAATGGGAAAGGTGCCGTGGGTATATCAGAATAAAGTGAGGCTTTCGGAATCTATCGTGTTTCCGCAGCTCCAGATCCCACGCGGAGCAGGTCGATAACCGCCCCGATGACTCTGTCCCGCGAAGCAGGCATGAGGTTTCCGATCACGGCTTCAAACAAGGCATCACTGGCAGTGAAAAGCTTGCCTGGTCTTGCATAGCTGACCACACGGAGTGAACCCTCCGCAAAGTCGTCATTTGTAATCTGCACGGCAAGCGGGTCGGCGTAGGGTCGACTGGTGATCTGACACAAGACCCAGTCGGCTCGCCCTGCGTACGCGAGAGCGAGCGCTGGGCGAAGTTTCGCTTGCGAAAGGTCGGAAAAGGGAAATCGGACAAGAACTACTGCTTCCGCTGCAGATGCGACCAAGCTTGATCATCCTCGGGTGAGCTCCAGTCTGCGAGTGCGGCCTCGCTCGCAAGGGCCTCCTCGTTGGCAAGACGCGGCCGCGGCTCTTCATCCAGGATCGTCACCAACGCTCGATGCCGGCTATCGAGCACGATGGCCTCGAGTAGGGTCACCTGCCCCTGTACATCGATCACTGCTTCAACGGTGCGAACCATCCTCATACCCATCGTTCGAACGAGCCTCAAGCCACCGCTCGATGCGTTGCTCGGCCCAAAAATCGACATGTCTCGGCCGCCGTTTGTCCGGCAGCGCGATCAGTCGCGCCTCAAACCCCCGTGCGCGCGCTGGCCGACGCTAGGGCCTGGCGCAGTTCGCTTTCGCATTGTTCGAGCTGGACCACCGCTTCGGCGCGGCGGCGCTTGCCTTCGTCGGCGATCTGCAGGCTTTCCTGGATCGTCGCGATCAGGGTCTGGTTCGCCTTCTTGACCGACTCGATGTCGAACACGCCGCGTTCGATCTGCTTGCGCGCCTCCGAGGTCGCCATCTTCAGGTTCTCGGCATTGGCTTCGAGCAGGTCATTGGTCAGGTCGGTCGCGGCGCGGACGGTCTTCGCGGCCTCGCCCGAGCGGAAGATGGTCACAGCCGTCGCGAGCTGCTGACGCCACAGCGGAATCGTGTTGACCATCGTCGAGCTGATCTTGTTGACCAGTCCCTTGTCGTTCTCCTGCACCAGACGGATGCTCGGCAGGCTTTGCATGGTCACCTGACGCGTCAGCATCAGGTCGTGCACGCGCCGCTCCAGGTCGTCGCGGGCCGAGCGCAGATCGCGCAGTTGCTGGGCTTCGATGACCTGATCGCTGGCTGCAACCTGCGCGGCCAGCGCCGGAATCGTCTGCTCGTCCAGCTCGCGCAGTTTCTCCTGACCGGCGGCGATGTAGACCTCCAGCATCCGGAAGTAGTCGAGATTGGCCTCGTACAGCTTGTCCAGCGCGGTGATGTCGGTCAGCAGCTTCGTCTTGTGCGTTTCGAGCTTGTCGGTGATCGTGTCGATCTGCTTGCGGACGGTCTCGTACTGCTGGATGAACTTCACCAGCGGCTTGGCCTTGCCGAACATCCGATCGAAGAAGCCGGGTTTCTTGTTCGGATCGAACTCGTCGACGTCGAAACCGCGCAGGGTCGCAACCATTTCGTTCAGTGCCCCGCCTGCCGTGCCGCCGATATCCTTGTTCTTGACGCCTTCCAGCATGCTTTCCGATACGGTCGTCAACTGCTGCTGGGCCTTGCTGCCGAAGAACATGATCGAGCGGGAATCGCCGAAGTCGATCTCCTTCATGACGTTCTCGATCGCGGCGCGCTTCTCGGGATCGGCCTCGACATAAGTGACCGGCTTGGCCTGGACGCCGGGCACGATCTCACCGGCCGACGGCGTCGGTTCGATCACGGCGGGCATGGCCACCTCGGTGGCGACGGCGATGGGTTTCTGGTCCGACATGGGCTTGCTCCTGAGATCGTTATCGGGTGCTACATGATGCCTTCGCGCTTGAGCTGCGTCGCGAGCACTTCCATCTGCACGTCCAGATCGAACACGTCATTGTCGATCAGCTTCTTGCGCTGTTCCTGGAAGGTGTCCTCGATCGCGACGAGAACATTGCGGAAATTGTCGTCGAGTTGCTCGGAGCCGGCATGGGTGTGCGTCTTCGCGTAACCGGTCACGACCTTTTCGACCCCGTCCAGATAGACGTTCAGGAATTTCTTCGAGCGCCGCACATCGCGCGGGTCTTCGGACAAGTCGTTCAGGATGTCCTTCGCCAGCGTGGAGATCCGCGTCAGCCGCGTATTCAGCTCGGGGTTGCGAATCGCCTTGCCGGCCTTCTCGATCCCGAACACACGCTGCTGGGCGTCTTCGAGCAGGCGGAGGATCTCCTCACGGTCGATACCTTCGATATCGGGCAGGATGGCCTGCACCGAACGCGGCTCGAAACCATAGGCCAGATACATGCCGAGCAGCGCGCCGAGACCGAACAGCACCGACACCGTAAGCGTATGACCGGCGCCAAACCAGGCCAGGCCGGCGGTCGCTGCTGCCGTGATCAGCGCCGAGATCGTTTTCAGCGGACGAAACGGACGCACGAGCTTCTGGGTGCGCTGCGCATGTTCGTTGCGGAACCCGCGGCGCAACAGCACGAAGGCCAGCAGCAGTGCGGCCAGGCCGGCCGCATTGGCGACGATGCCCGGCAGATTGTTGCGGGCCAACGAGATCATCGTCGCCGGAATCGCCGGCAGCGCGCACAGGAACAGCAGCCAGCCGCGCATGGCCAGCACCACCTCGGACCAGCTTTTCGGCAGCTTCTCGCGCCACTCGTCCAGCGTCTTCTGGTCCATCAGGGAGCTCCCGGTGCTTTCGAGCCCGCGCGGCCGGGTAGCTGCTGGCCCGACGGGTTCTCAGTCTGCGGCCCGGAATTCAACAGAGATTGACAGGTCGCCAGACCCACAGTCGCCAGTACGATCAACAAGCCGAGAATACGCCACACCGTCGTTCACCCTGCCTCGCTTTCGCCACACCAAACCCGAGCCCGCCCCATGCGCCGGCCCGGGGCTCGAATCGCCGCAACTTTACCATGCCGTGCTTGCGAGACAAGCGAATGGCCACCGGCCCCTAGTCCGTCCTGATCTCACGCGACGGCGTCCGCGGAATGCCTTCGAAATCGACGCGGCTGTAGCCGAGCAGGGTGCCGGTCGCGAAGGACAGGTCGATCAGGGCGATCTGGTAATCCGTGACCGCGCGGATCTCGCGCACCTGCGCATCGCCGAGCCGGGTCAGGGTCTCCAGTACTTCGGTCATGGTCCGCAGGCCCTCGTTGAACTGCTTCAGTTCGGCATCGTAGTTGATGCCGGCGACCAGCACGTTCTGGCGGGCCGCAACGATGCGCTGCCAGTTCTGCTGCAGCGTGTCGAGCGCATCGTAAATCTCGCGCTGTACCGTCAGCTCCCGCAGCTGCCGTGTCGTCAGCCGCTGCAGCCGCTCGTTGACGGCCCGCTCCAATCGCGCCAGCCGCTGTTCATTACCGATCGGGTATTCCATGCGCAGGCCGACCGACCAGTCGGAAAAGTCGCCCGAAAACGCCTGGCCAATCGCGCCTTCGAACGAATTGGTGTTCCGGCCCAGCGAGGCGTAGCTGTAGTCGAGCATGAACAGCGGCAGCGTCTGGTTGCGCAGGTAATCGACCTTCGTCAGGTCGGCCGCGAGCTTCAGCTCCAGTTCCAGCAGTTCCAGCCGCTGCGCCTGCGCCTGTTTGACGAGCTGGTCGCGGTCGAAATCGAAGCTGACCAGCGTCGGGCGCGTGGTCGGCACGAGGATGGTCGCAGAATCCATCTTCAGATTCGCATCGTTCATCAGCAGCTTCAGCTGACGCTGGCGCAACTTCAGGCTGGTCTCCGCGACGATGACCGACTCCATACGCTCAGTGACACCGACCTCCGCGCGCTTCGATTCGATCGCGGCAACCAGCCCCTCGGCGACGCGGCGCTTGACCATCGCCAGGTTATTGGACGCGTATTCGTACTGCTGGCGCCGGACGTCGAGTTCGCCCCAGGCCTGATAGACCGCCCAGTAGGCCCGGTCGATCGTCGCCAGGATGCGGATCGCCTGCAGCCGGGTCTTGACGTCGACCACCTGCTGCTCGTAGCGGGCGATACGGATGGGCGCGACGTTGGCATCGACGCCGGCCGCGCGCAGCAGCGGCTGGCTGATCGAAAAGCGCAGGGCACTGCGGTACTGGTTCGATGGCACACCGCGGTACATCTCCTTTTCGTCCAGCGGGGTGCTCAGCGTGACCGTGCCGCCCGTGCGCAGCGGAATCGTCACGCCGGCATCCAGTTCCAGCAGATCGGTCAGCTGCGCGATCTCGGTCAGCTTGGCGATCTGGCTGTCGATCGGCTCATTCTGGTTGGGCGTCTGGAACTGGACGACTTCCATGTTGTTCGGCGGCGTGTCCTTGCGCGTGTACTTGGCGCGCGCGAAGATCAACTCGTTGAAGCGCCCCTCCTCCTCGGTCACGAAAGTCGCCGCCATGGCCGGATCGACCTTCGCGATTTCCAGATCGAGGTTGTTGTGCAGCGCCGCGCCGCGCACGTCGGCAATCGTCAGCTGGCGGGTCCGCTCCGGGGACTGCCTGGCCTCACCCCCCGGCTTCGGCGGCGGGCTGGTCGGCGGCAAGCCGTCCGGCGTCTCCTCCTTCATCCGTTTGAGGCTTTCCTCCACCGTCTCCGGCTTGCGCTTGGTCCACTTGAAGACCGGCATGCCCTCGGACTGGTCAAGACGGTCGCGCACCGTCCGGTCCAATACTGGATCGATGGGCGCGTTCCACGCGGCGCAGCCGGCGATCGCCGCGCCCAGGGTCAGCGCCGCCAGCCCGTTCGAAGCTCGTTCCCTCATTTCAGCGTCTTGCGTGCCAGATCCGGTTGCCGCACGTCGTCGGGGAACACTGGCGGGAAGCCATTCAGCTGCCGCCAGATTTCATAGGCCAGACTGACCCGGTTCAACAGCACCCAGCCCTTGGTGCGCACGCCCTGGCGCAAGAACCGCCCCGACGGCCACGTCGCCTGCCCCTCGTCCGGCAGGATCATGACGCGGAATTTTCCCTTGCCGTCATCGGTCGCATCGACATAGGCGACCGTGCCGCCGAAAGTCCCGATTGCCACCTCAGGCCAGGCGACGAACTGGACGGCAGGCCACCCCTCGAACTGCAGTCGGGCATGACGCCCGGGCGTGATCAGCGGCGCATCGTTGCCGTCCACCCACAGCTCCACGGCGCGCGCCTCGGTATCGGGGATCAGGGTCAACAGTGCCTCCCCTTGCTGGATCAACATGCCTTCGGTGTTGGCCGAAATACGGAACACGGCACCGTCGCGCGGCGCGTAGACCGTCTGGGACTGCTGTCGCGACACGTCGACGTCGCTTTTCACCAGGCTCACGCGGGCGTCCTGCAGCTCGCTCTCGGTCTTGTTGGCCGAGGCTTTGGCGGAATCGATCCGCGACTGGGCCTCCGTCGCAATCCGCTGCAGGTCGACCTCGGCCGCCCGCAATTCGGCGTCCGCCGATTTCAGGTTGGCCTCGGCACTTTTCAGGCCACGCAAGGCTACGGTCTCGTCACGCTCAGCCACTTCGTAATCCCGTTGCGACACCAGCCCGTCGTTCAATAGGCGCCGGAAGCGCTCGCGCTGCGCCTTGGCCGCGTACAACGTGGCCCGCGCCGACTCCACCGCCTCGCTAGCCGCCTGCACCCGTTGACGAGACACGTCGAGGCGCTGTCGGGCCGTCGTGATCTGCAAGTCGCGGGTCGCTTCGAGATTGGCGATCTGCAGCCGGTAGCTGCGCAATTCCTGATCCTTGGCGGCAAGCTTGTTGGCGGCGGCTGCCCGCTGCTCCGCGAGTCGGGCGGCGTAGTTCTGGTCGACGTCGCTGAGTTCGACCAACAGATCGCCGGCCTTGACCTTCGCGCCCTCCTGCACGAACCAGCGCTTGATGCGCCCGCCCACCGGCGACTCGACCAGCTGCCGCCGCTCCAGCGGCGCATAAGCCGAAACATAACCGGTCCCCATGATGTTTTGCTGCCACGGGATCCATAGCGTCAGCAACGGACCGATCACGAAGATCCACGCGAAGACGCGGGCGGTACGGCTGACGTGTCGCGGTGTCTGAACCGACGCCAGTGCGGACAGCCGGGCACGATACTCGTAGGTTTTCATGACCCTCCGGCGTCCGTCGCGCTGCCCGTGGCCGGACGCGCCGGTGCCAGCCGCACCGTGCGCTGGCACAAACGGGCCACGTTTTCGCTACGGGTGAGTACCAGCACCGTTCCGCTGTGGTCTTCCGAAAACACGACCTGCGCCGCCCTCGCGCGCGACGCGGCATCGAGATCATCGAGCAACCCGTCGATGATCAACACCATCGGCCGGGCGGCGACCGCACGCGCCAGCATCAGGCCGCGTGCCTGCCCGCTCGATAGCGGCGCGCCGTTCGGCCCGATGGACGTGTTCAGGCCATCCGTAAGATCGGCGAACTCGCTTTCCAGACCCAAGGCCCGCAACACCTCGACGACGCGATCCAGGCTCATGTCTTCCCGCCCGACGCGGACATTCTCGACGATCGTATCCTCGACGATCTCGACGCGGCCGACGACGGCAATCCGCTCCCGGAGCGCCTCCAGCCGGATGTCCCGGAGATCCAGCCCGTTGAACTCGATGCGCCCGCTGGTCGGCTGACGCAGTCCGCACAGCAAGTCCGCCAGCGTGCTCTTGCCTGCGCCGTGAGGTCCGAGAATCGCCACGCGCTCACCCGGGGCGATTGCGGCGGTCACCTTCGCCAGGACCGTGGGCCCGTGTTCGTAGGCAAAGCTCACCTCCACCAGATGCACCGAGGCACCCGCCGCACCGCGCTCGGGATAGGCTTCCCCATGCTCTCGTTCCAGCGGCAGATCGATCAGGTGGCCCAGCTTGTCGACGCCGGCCATCAGGTCGTAGAACGATTCCAGCTGCTTCCCGAATTTCGCGAACGAGGATAGCACCGCAGACACGATCAGCTCGGCTGCGACGAGCTGTCCGACGCTGAGCTGCTGATCGACGACCAGCAAGCCGCCGATGGCCAGCAGCGAAGTCCCGGCGATCGCATGCAGACTGACGGCGCCGATGACCTGCCGGATCAAGACCCGGAAGTGGCTGCTGCGGGCAGCGAGATAGCTGTGAGCCAGCGCGTCGGCGCGGGCGCGGGCCAGGGACGGACCGCGGTTGAGCTTGAACGTCAGCATGTTCCGCGCGATCTCCTCGAGCCACGCGACCACCGCGTATTTCGCGCGCGACTCGGCGATCGCCGTCGGGACGGCGTTGCGTCCGAGCACGAACACGACGAACACGATGCTGATCAGGAGCATCACGTCGAACGCCAGCAGGACCGGATGATAGAAGGCCAGTACCACGAGGCCGATGATCGCCTGCAGCACGGTCGCGACGCCTTCCAGCAGCAGCGTGGCGCCCGCCTTTTGCACCGTCAGCACGTCGAAGAAGCGGTTGACCAGCTCGGCGCCGTGATTCCGGTCGTAGATCTCGCAGCGCACGTGCGGCAGCCGGTACGCCAGATCGGCGGCGACGCGCACGAAAATCCGGCGCTGCACGAGTTCCACGAGATAGCTCTGCATCACGTGAATCGCCCCGGAGAAGGACAGAAAGACGAACAACAGGATCGCCAACACAACGACCGGCTGGAACACCCCGCCCATCGCCACGGTATTGACCAGCGCCTGCACCGCCACCGGCGTCGCGAGGCCGAGCAGACCAACGCCGAAGGCAAAGGCAAGAACCAGCAACAGGTCGGGACGTTCGGGTTTCAGCAACCCGAAGAGGCGGCGCAGCGGCGGCAGATGAGCGTCGTCGCCATGCCCATGGTGGGCGGCGGCGGCCAGCGGGTGCAGCGGCTCGGCCACCAGCCACGCGCTGGATTGGGCCACCCCAAGCCCCAGCAGTGCGGGCAGCTTGCGTAGCGATACCCGACGCTGCGACAAGCCTTGTGCGCCGACGAGCGTGACGCGCACCGCGCCGCCGCGGAACCCGCGCAGCACGGCCCAGCCGTCACCGAACGGCCGGATCAACGGAACCCCCGGACCGCATATTCCGACCGCCTCGTCGATCGTCAAGGACCATTCGCCGAAGTGAATGCCCAGCGTCTTGCCGTGAATCCGGAGTCGTTCCTCCCAATCGGCATCGGGCGCCACTGGCGGCGGGTGCGCGGCCCCCACGGTATCAGGCGCACCATCCGGCGCCAGCGACATGATGTCGCGCAGGTGTTCGAAGAGGAAATTGTCGGCAGCGCTGGACATGCTTTCAGCCGGCAGTATCGGATTTTTTCCGGGCTAGCGGTGTCGCCGCTCTGTCGAGGGCGGCCATTTCGGGAGCTTGGCTAGCTGGATGACCCTGCTGCACGCCGCAGCACGCGGGTCAAATGACGGAATTTCGTTCGACAAGCGGATATTCGGACAGGACTCGAACCAGCCTCTCGGCGGGACGATACCCGATGTTGACTGCGGGTCACAAGACCGCGCCCGACAGTTCGAGCGCGGTTCCGATCCGTTCTCAGGCCGGTGCCTTGCTCCGCGTCAGCACGAACTGGTAGACGAGAAACGCGCAAATGGCGCCGAACAGTATCCATGAGTGGCCGATCAGAAAGGAGCCCATACCCGTGCGATCGGTAGTACCGCGCATCGAGCCCATATAGGGTCGTGACACCAGAAACATCCAGGCCCAGGCTGGAACCTGGTAAGCGATAGCGCCAGCGATGGCCCATTGTATGCTCGGCAAGCCCTTTCGCTCGGCAGTCTTGTAGTACCAGAGGGCAAACCCCGCGGTTAGCAGCATCGACAGGAATAGTGGCATGTAAGCTCTCCCCTTTGTATTGATTTATCTTCGAGAGATGTTTCAGAAAGTCAAATGTCCATCCGGTCGCCGACCAATCCCTCAGCCGCACCGCCGGAACGGCGGACGGTCGCGCGGTCGGAGAGTGTAACGCCCGGAGGGCACCCTTTGTCAGTCCACGAAACCAAAGGCTAAGTTCCCGGCACCGGCCGTATGCAGGATGCTGCCCGCACCGCGATCGCCCGCGCCGCCGTGGCGGTGTCCGCCGCCGCCAGCGCCACCCCCATGCGGCGGTTGACGTGCGACACCGACTTGCCGAACAGACGGACCTCGGTGCGCGGCAGGGACAGCGCGGCGGCAAGGCCTTCGTACGCAATGCCGTCGGCCTCGATGCCACCGTAGATCACCGCGCTGGCGCCCGGCTGGCGCAGCGCGGTATCCACCGGCAAACCCAGAATGGCCCGCGCGTGCAGTTCGAACTCGTTCTGGGCCTGCGTGATCATCGTGACCATGCCGGTGTCGTGCGGACGGGGACTCACCTCGCTGAACCAGACCCCGTCGCCGGTCACGAACAGTTCGACACCGAACAGGCCGGCCCCACCAAGGCCATCCGTGACCGCATGCGCGATGCGCTGGGCTTCGGCCAGCGCGGCGATGGTCATGGTCTGCGGCTGCCAGCTCTCGACGTAATCGCCATTAACCTGACGGTGCCCGATCGGCTCGCAGAACGAGGTGACGATGGCTCCGTCGGGGCCAACCGCCCGTACCGTCAGCAGTGTGATCTCGAAATCGAACTCGACCTGACCCTCGACGATCACCGGGGCATTCTTCACCCGTCCCGCGGACTCGGCATGAGCCCAGGCTGCCGGTATCTCCGCTGCCGACGTGACCCGCGACTGGCCTTTGCCGGACGAGGACATGACCGGCTTGACGAAGCACGGAAAACCGACCCGCGCAGCCCCGGCCTGCAGTTCCTCGAGCGAGGAAGCGAACGCATAGGGTGACGTCGGCAGCCCGAGTTCCTCGGCGGCAAGGCGGCGGATACCTTCGCGGTTCATCGTCAGCTGAGCGGCTCGCGCCGTCGGGATCACCCGAGCCAGACCTTCCTGCTCGATCTCGCACAGCGCCGCGGTCGCGATGGCTTCGATCTCCGGCACGATCAACTGCGGACGCTCCCGCTCGACGAGTTCCCGGAGCGCCGCGCCGTCGGTCATGTCGATCACATGGTGGCGGTGGGCAACCTGCTGCGCCGGTGCGTTGGCGTAGCGGTCGACGGCAATGACCTCGACGCCGTAGCGTTGCAACGAGATCGCGACCTCCTTGCCGAGTTCACCGCTGCCGAGCAGCATGACGCGCGTCGCGCCGTCGGTCAGCGCGGTTCCGATTTTCATGACGCAACTCCTGAAATCTGGCTGGGACGTCCGCTCGACAGCCGCGGGCGTTCGTGGCAGGCACTTGTCCGCACGGCCGGCTCGCGCAATCGTGCTCAGTCGCCAGGCCAAGAGCGGAACGAAGTGCCTAGTATCAGCGCTTACGGGATCCAGCGATACCCCGCCGACTGGGCGACACCTTAAAGACCAGTTGTCTCTTAGGCACGCGGAAATCGAGCAATGAGCTTGGCGACAACCGGCATCACCAAGCCGGCGAGCACCATGGCAGCCGGCAAGAGACGCGCCACGCACCCACTGTTTACGACGGATCGAAGCGGCTGAGGGAGGGTTCGGCCACGCCCAGGGCCGGATCGATGCGCGGCTGACCGGTGCTGCTGTCCAGCAGCGGCGTGTAGTTCGCCGCGAAGATGCTGCGCCAGTAATCCACCGCCAGATGCGGGATATTCGTGCCCGGACTGTTGGTCGCCAGCGGCGTGCCATTGGGCTGGTACACGTCGATCCGATAGTCCGCCACCGCCGATCCGTCGCCCTGGTAGGACAGCAGGTAGATCTGACCGGCCCCGTCCACCGCCACGTCCAGATACGTCGCCGAGGCCGAAAGCGGCAAGGTGAACGCCGCCGGCGTCGCGGTGCCGAAATACCGCACCGGGTTCCCGTTCAGGTCGAACGCCGCCAGTTGCGAAGCCCCTGCCTCCAGCACGAGGATGGTCCCTGGATTGGTCACCGCCACCGCCGTCGGCGAGGACAGCAAGCCGATCTCCGTGCCCGGACCGGCGCTATACGCCGCCTGCGGCGGCAGCGGCGTCCCCGCCGGCAGCACGTGCCCCAGACGCCCACTGTCGGTGTGAATCGCCACCACCCGCCCGGACGAGTGCAGGGCCGCCGCCGACACCGGCAGCAGGAACTCGCCCAGCGAGGTCGTCGGATCCCA
>NZ_JBSYXP010000010.1:0-203359 GCF_054172105.1 Methylolobus aquaticus | reverse complement strand
TTCGTGATCTTCGGCTGGTTGGCGCTGGCGGTGATGGGTACGTTGACCCAGACCTTCTACAGCTTCACCAAGCTGATCAAGAACGATCTGTGCCCTGACCTGGCATAAACGATTGTTCCGTGTCTGATCGCGCTGCGCGTCGAACTCTTTTGCGGCGCGCATCGCATTTGACGATGGCCACTGTCGACAACACGTCGGCAGTGGCTTCGTTAATCATATTCCGTTAAAGATTAGGCTTCGTCGACCGCATTTCATCCGCGGGCTGTGCTTTCGCAGCACGATCAGGGATACGGGCTGCAGGCGAGCCGAAACGATCACACTAAACGCGTTGCGAGGGTTAATAAAATGGCGAGTGCAGTACCACCCAGCAGAAAACCGCACGTCAAATATTCGGGTTTGCTTCTCATCGCTTTCATCGTCGGTTTGTACTTTTTTCAGAACAAGGCGGTGATGCCGTTTGTTGAGGGCGTCGTGGAATCGGATGCGTTCGACGCATCTCCCGGCGAGATTGTGGAGAAAGATCGCAGTCAGCTCGCGCTATCGCACTGCGTCGAGTTCGTTCGCGACGATCTCGGGTTGGACCATGTCCTTCAATTCGGCACCGAGGAGTCAAAAGCCTGGGAAGTCGCTAGCGGCCGGTACCTCGTCAGTTCTTACGTTATCGAACAAGACGAATCTGGAAAGCAGGTTCGAAAGAATTTCGCCTGCAACGTGCAATACACGGGCGGCGACGAAATGGATCAGAACAATTGGACCCTGCAGGGTCTGGACATACGCGAGAGCTGATTCTTCGGGACAATGAGTGGGGTGGCAGGCCTGTCTCCCGGTCGGCCTGTCACTCCACTCTCATGTCTGTGCCTGAACTTGCCTGGTACGGGACATCACGGGTGCCCGCGATCGAGCGTGTTCAACGTCGCATCAGGCGACTAAAGTTTGATTGCACCGAAACCTGCGCCTTGTTAGCATCACGAGGCGTTGGCTGTCGCACCTCGGGGCGGTCAAGGCGGATAGTGCGGATGCGACTTGCAGCCAAGTCCGGAGCGAAGCGCCGCTTCGACGCAGTCCCGGTAGCAGGCCGCTTTCGGAACGCTCTACGTCCTCAGGCGGCCATGGAAGTAATAAAACAAAAATTATACCGCTGGTTGAAAATAGCCATCGGCGGCCCGCTCGGCATCCTGGCATGGAGTGTTTCGGGCGCCAGCGCGGTCGCTGTGTTGATCTGGGGAATCAAGACGGTCGCAATACCGCTGCTGATGCTGAAAACAGCGTCGTGGGGTATCTGGGGCATCGGTGTAATCAAGGAGTCGAAGACTCGCTCCGCCACGCCCTTCGAGCGAGACCTGGTCAAGAAGGCTTCCCGCCGATCCGAATAGTCAGATTGCACCGACGACACCTGAACCTGCGGCCTCAGGTCTGATGCAATCGCAGCCCCGCAGGCATGTGGGCGAGCGGTTTGCTCCACCCGATGAATGCGGTCAAAATTGGCGGTTATTTTCCACCCGCACCGAGTCGCCCCGAACCCCGTCATTCGCTCCAGATCGATGTCGCGTCCCCCCACCCTGTTCAGTTATCGGAAATTTTGGGCCCAACGTTTTGGTACGGCCTACCAACTGCCGATGACACGGCAGGAAATGGACGCGTTAGGCTGGGACGCCTGCGACATCATTCTGGTGACCGGCGACGCGTATGTCGATCATCCGAGCTTTGGCATGGCGCTCATCGGGCGTCTGCTCGAAGCTCAGGGTTTTCGTGTCGGCATCATCGCGCAACCGGACTGGCGGTCCGCCGCTGATTTTTCGAGACTCGGGCGACCCACGCTCTTTTTTGGGGTCACCGGCGGCAACATGGATTCCATGGTGAACCGCTACACCTCGGATCGCCGCCTGCGCTCCGATGATGCCTACACGCCCGACGGCCAAGCCGACGCCCGCCCCGACCGGTGCGTCACAGTTTATGCACAGCGATGCCGCGAGGCATTCAAGGATGTGCCGATCATCCTCGGTGGCATCGAGGCCAGCCTGCGACGGGTTGCACACTTCGACTATTGGTCGGAGAAGGTGCGACGTTCGGTCCTCGTAGATGCCAAGGCCGACCTGCTCGTCTTCGGCAACGGCGAACGCCCGATCGTCGAGATCGCGCACCGCCTAGCGTCTGGCGAAGCCATACGCAGCCTGACCGACATTCGTGGGACGGCCGTCGTCCTGCCGTGCGCGCCCGAGGGTTGGCGAGTTCTCGAACCGGCCGCGCCGCCACCGGGCACGCTGGCGCCGGTCGCTACCGACCCCTACGCCGAGACACCGGTCGCGTGCGCTACGGCATCTCCGGATGAGGGGTCGCGCGAAGCGGTCATACAGATCAAGCGGCGCCACCTCCGGACGGCGATCCGTCTGCCAGACTACACCGCGATCAAGGACGACACGCTGCTGTACGCCCATGCCTCCCGTTTATTGCACCTCGAAACCAATCCGCACAATGCCCGTCCGCTGATTCAGCGGCATGGGGATCAGGAGGTGTGGGTCAATCCGCCCGCATTCCCGCTGGAAACCGTGGAAATGGACGGCGTCTACGAGCTGCCGTATAGCCGGATGCCGCACCGTTCCTACGGCAACGCGAGGATCCCGGCGTTCGAGATGATCCAGCATTCGGTGACGATCATGCGGGGCTGTTTCGGCGGGTGCACCTTTTGCTCGATCACCGAACACGAAGGACGCATTATCCAGAATCGTTCGGAGGATTCGATCATCCGCGAGGTCGAAGCGGTTCGAGACACGTCACCCGCGTTCACCGGGGTCATCTCAGATCTGGGCGGCCCCACGGCCAACATGTACCGGCTGGCGTGCAAGAGTCCGGAAATCGAGCAGGCCTGCCGCCGGCTCTCCTGTGTCTACCCCGGAATCTGCCGGAATCTCAATACCGACCACGCACCGTTGATCCGGCTCTACCGGCGTGCACGGGCCCTGCCGGGCATCAAGAAGATTCTCATCGCGTCGGGGCTGCGTTACGACCTCGCAGTCACAGACCCCGAATATGTGAAGGAGTTGGTGACCCACCATGTCGGCGGTTACCTGAAAATCGCGCCCGAGCATACGGAATCCGGCCCGCTCTCCAAGATGATGAAGCCCGGTATTGGGTCCTATGACCGCTTCAAGTCGATGTTCGACCGCTACTCGCGTGAGGCCGGAAAGGAGCAATACCTGATCCCCTATTTCATTGCGGCGCACCCCGGCACCCGGGACGAGGACATGCTCGAGTTGGCGTTGTGGCTCAAGCGCAATGGCTTTCGAGCCGATCAGGTTCAGGCGTTCCTGCCGTCACCCATGGCCATGGCGACGGCCATGTACCGATCCGGCAAGAACCCACTGCACCGGATTTCGTCCGACAGCGAGTCGGTCTACATACCGCGCGGCCATCGACAGCGGCGGCTACACAAGGCATTTCTGCGCTACCACGACCCCAAGAATTGGCCGCTCCTGCGCGACGCACTGCGGCGGATGGGTCGAGCGGACCTGATCGGCAATGGCCAGAGACAATTGATTCCCGCCTGGCAGCCTGCTGAGCCGGGCAACGCGTCAGCGGCGCCGCGCGGATCCAAACAACCATTCCGCACGCAACACACGGGCCTCCCGGACCGCGTCAGGTCGAACAAGAAAGGCGCCGGCCGACACCGCACCGGGACCACCCGCACCCGTTAGCCCCCTGCAAGTCCCCGCACTGCGCCCCCGCCGGGAGCGCCCAACAAAAGAAGAGGATTGCCCTGCATGAAAGTCAGTCTGTTGACCGCTACGCAGAATGTCGAGAAGACGATGCCTTTCGTCTTCTATCGCTGGGTCGTCTTTCTCGCACTGGCATTCGGCTTCGTATTCGCGGCCCTCGCCGGAGCGGGAACGGCGATCGCCATGTTCTCGCTCAGCGCGAACCCGATGCTTTTCGCCAACCTCGGCGCCGTGGTCGGTTTCGTGGCGTTCGGCTGGCTCCTGCGCAATTTCTGGGGTAGCGTCGAAACGGCGGTCGTGACTCCCCATCTGCTACTGTTGGGAAAAGTCGTCAAGGGAGAGCTGATTCCGGCTGGCAAGGCTCAGCTGCAGTTTGCCAAGCAGACCACCGACGAATGCCTGCCCGTAAGGGTGCAGCCGCGCCAGCTGAACGCAAAGGTGAAGGCTACGTTACGTTCGTTGCCGCGGCTCGCCGGACTCTCCCTCGTGCCGCCAGTTCATCCGAGACTCGCACCGTTCATCGCATGGTTGACGGCGTCGATCAGTCGTGCGAACGCGGATGCCGTGATCGCTCGAATGGGGAACACCCGTGAACCGGGTCCCTGGCGCGTCGCGCAGCTTGGCATAATGAGACAGGCGCATGACCTCAAGACCTACGTGACGCAACGGGGCTATGTCGCCCTGGTCATGCTGATCGGTTGGATCGTCGCCTACGCAGTGCTGTTGATTCCCTGCCTCAAGATCGCTGCCGCGCTCCCCTTTCCCACAAGTTTCTGGCCCTATGTCGTCGCCGCTGTGCTGAGCTGGAACCTCAAGGCGTCCTTCCTCGACCCGATCGCCCAAGCGGCGATGATCCGTTTCGATCAGGAGATGGACCGGACCGAGCCCGGACCGGCCCTGGCGACCGGACTCATGGAATCGATTCCCGAGTTTCGCGAGATCGCCTCCGGTGCCGATGCACGAGGCTGAGCCCCGATGGCAGGCGATTTCCACCGTGTCACCTCAGGCAACGCGGCCTCAGGTGACGCTGCGGCCGCGTCATGCCCGGATTTGACTTTGGCCGCCGATCCGATAGATTTGACAAGCTTTACTTCAGGGTCTTACCCGATGCGTATCGAACAAGAAGCACTGACCTTCGACGACGTTCTTCTGGTGCCCGCCCACTCGGCCATCCTGCCTCGCGACGTGGCTCTGGAAACGCGTCTGACGCGCTCCATCTCGGTCAATATCCCGTTGCTCGCAGCGGCCATGGATACGGTGACCGAATCCCGCCTCGCGATCACGATCGCTCAGGAAGGCGGCATCGGCATCATCCACAAGAACATGTCGGTCGAGCGGCAAGCCTACGAAGTGCGCTGCGTCAAGAAGTACGAGAGTGGCGTCATCAAGGAACCGATTGCGGTGGGGCCGCAGACGACCATCCGCGAGGTCATGGAACTGACTCGCGAAAAGCGCATTTCCGGTGTCCCCGTCGTTGAAGGCGATGCGCTGGTCGGCATCGTGACCAGCCGCGACCTGCGCTTCGAAACCCGGCTCGACGAGCCGGTCACGAGGGCGATGACACCGAAGGAGAAACTCGTCACCGTGGTCGAGGGCGCCAGCAAGGAAGAAGCCATACGGCTGCTGCACCAGCACCGCATCGAGAAGATTCTGGTCGTCAACAAGGACTTCCAGCTGCGCGGCCTGATCACCGTCAAGGACATCCAGAAGTCGAAGGACTACCCCAAAGCCTGCAAGGACGATCAGGAACAGCTGCGTGTCGGAGCCGCGGTCGGGACCGGAGCCGGCACGGAAGAGCGCGTCGAGGCGCTGATCGAGGCCGGCGTGGACGTCATCATCGTCGATACTGCTCACGGCCATTCGCAAGGCGTCCTGGACCGCGTTGCCTGGGTCAAGCGGCACTTTCCCGCGGTACAGGTGATCGGCGGCAACATCGCAACCGGCGACGCCGCCCGCGCGCTGGTCGACGTCGGCGCGGATGCCGTAAAGGTGGGTATCGGCCCGGGCTCGATCTGTACGACCCGGATCGTCGCCGGCGTGGGGATCCCACAGATCACGGCCGTTTCCAATGTGGCTGCGGCGCTGGAAGGCAGCGGCGTACCGTTGATCGCTGACGGCGGCATCCGCTACTCGGGCGACGTCGCTAAGGCACTCGCCGCAGGCGCGCATACGGTCATGATCGGAAGCCTTTTCGCCGGCACCGAGGAAGCGCCCGGCGAAGTGGAACTGTATCAGGGACGCTCCTACAAGTCCTATCGCGGCATGGGTTCGCTGGGCGCGATGTCGCAGCAGCAGGGATCCAGCGACCGCTATTTCCAGGAATCGGCTGAAGCCGAAAAACTCGTTCCGGAAGGGATCGAAGGCCGGGTGCCGTACAAGGGCACGCTTGGGGCGATCGTGCTGCAATTGCTCGGCGGCGTCCGGGCAGCGATGGGCTATACCGGTTGCCGCACCATCGAGGAACTGCGGACCAAAGCCCGCTTCGTGCGCATCACCAGCGCCGGCATGCGCGAAAGCCACGTCCACGATGTGGCCATCACGAAAGAGGCGCCGAACTACCGCCTCGACTGATCGATCCACCGCCTTCCCGCGCACTTCATGTCCAACATCCATCAACACCGGATCCTGATCCTGGATTTCGGTTCGCAGTACACGCAGTTGATCGCCCGCCGCATACGCGAGATCGGGGTCTACTGCGAAATCCATGGCCACGCTGCCAGTGAGGCGGCGATACGCGAATTTTCCCCGCGCGGCATCATCCTGTCGGGAGGACCCGAAACCGTGCTCGGTGCCGACGCCCCGTGTGCCGCCGACGCCGTGTTCGACCTCGGCGTTCCCGTGCTTGGCATCTGCTACGGTATGCAGACCATGGCGCAGCAACTCGGGGGTACCGTCGAGGCCGCAGCCCACCGCGAATTCGGGTATGCGCAGGTGCGCGCCCGCGGGCATTCGCAGCTACTGCGCGACATCGAAGATCACGCAACACCCGAGGGTTATGGCCTGCTCGATGTGTGGATGAGCCATGGCGATCAGGTCGCGGTCTTGCCGCCCGGCTTCAAACTGATCGCCAGCACCGATACCGCGCCCATCGCCGGCATGGCCGATGAGTCGCGGGGCTTCTACGGCGTGCAGTTTCACCCCGAAGTCACACACACGCGCCAAGGCAAACGACTGCTCGAACGCTTCGTCAAGGAAATCTGCGCCTGCGACACACTGTGGACTGCCCGCAACATCGTCGACGACAGCGTCCGTACGATCTGTGAACGCGTCGGCAACGACCAGGTCATCCTGGGCCTGTCTGGCGGCGTCGATTCATCCGTCGTTGCGGCCTTGCTGCACAAGGCAATCGGCGATCGCCTCATCTGCGTTTTCGTCGATACCGGCTTGCTGCGTCTGAACGAAGGCGATCAGGTCATGGCGACCTTCGCCCAGCACATGGGGGTGCGCGTCGACCGCGTCGACGCCGAGGAGACCTTTCTTTCGGCGCTGGCCGGGGTGGAGGATCCCGAGCAGAAGCGAAAAATCATCGGCCGCCTTTTCGTCGAGATCTTCGAAGCGGAATCCGCCAAGTTCGCAACCGCCCGCTGGCTCGCACAAGGCACGATTTATCCGGACGTGATCGAGTCGGCCGGCACACCATCCGGCGGCGCGCACGTCATCAAGTCGCACCACAATGTCGGCGGTCTGCCCGAGCGCATGAACCTCAAGCTGCTCGAACCGCTCCGCGAACTCTTCAAGGACGAGGTACGGCAGGTCGGTCTGGAACTCGGGCTGCCCTACGACATGGTATTCCGACACCCGTTTCCCGGACCCGGCCTTGGCGTCCGCATCCTCGGCGAGGTCCGGAAGGAGTATGCCGACCTGCTGCGCCGTGCCGATGCGATCTTCATCGAGGAACTCGTCAAACACGACCTCTATGCCAAGGTGAGCCAGGCCTTCGCGGTGTTTCTGCCGGTGAAATCCGTTGCCGTCATGGGTGACGGCCGGCGCTACGACTATGTGATCGCGCTGCGCGCGGTCGAAACCATCGATTTCATGACCGCGCGTTGGGCCCATCTGCCCTACGAATTCCTCGACATCGTCTCGCGCCGGATCATCAACGAAACCCGCGGTATTTCACGGGTCACTTACGACATTTCCGGAAAGCCGCCGGCGACGATCGAGTGGGAATAGGCATTCCGGTTACGTCCACGATCGAGACGGACGACGAATTGTGGATGGCCCGGGCGCTCCAACTCGCGCACTGCGCCGAGGCCCTGGGTGAGGTTCCGGTGGGCGCGGTGCTGGTCAGGGAGGGCCGGGTCGTCGCCGAGGGCTTCAACACACCGATCCAACTCTCCGACCCCACGGCCCATGCCGAAATCGTGGCGTTGCGGGAAGGCGGCCGGCGCGAGGGCAATTACCGGCTCGTCGGTTGCACACTCTATGTGACGCTGGAGCCCTGCGTCATGTGCATGGGCGCCATTCTGAATGCCCGGCTGGAGCGCCTCGTCTTCGGCGCGACGGATCCGCTGCGCGGCGCCGTCTGCAGCCAGTTGCAACTGACCGACGCAAGCTTCGCGAATCACCGCGTCGCGTACCGCGGCGGGGTCCTGGCCGAAGCTTGCGGGCAGGTGCTCAGGAATTTCTTTCAGACCCGGAGATAGCTTCCCGGGACACATACTCCAGACTGCGGACGCCGCCCGGCACTACTCTCCCATCTGCAACAAGAGACCGCGCTTCCGGGCGATGTGAAAGCCGAGCAACAGCACGCCCACGCCCAGCCCGAGATAGGTCACGTTCAGACCCACGGCGGCCCAGAAATGATCCGCAGAAAAATGGTGTTCCTGCATCGTTGCCCGCATGCCTTCGAAAACATGCGCGGAGGGCAGCGATAGAGCAATACCCTGAAGCCAGTCCGGCAGCGTCGAGATCGGATAGTAGATTCCGCTCAGCGGCGCGAAGGCGAAGATGATTGCCCAGGCCAGGCCTTCCGCCCCCAGGCCCCAGCGCAGCACCATTGCAACGACCATCAGCCCGATGGACCAGCCCATGACGATCAGGTTGACGAAGAATGCGAGCAGCGGCAACCCCAGGTCGAAGATCGAGTACTCGTACAGGAGGATTGCCAGTCCGGCCGCGGCCCCGACGCCGATCAACGTCCGCAGCATGCTGATGACCAGCAACGCCAGTATCAGTTCGATCGGCCGCAATGGGCTGACGAACAGATTGCCCAGATTGCGCGAATACATCTCCTCGAAGAAGGGCAGCGCAACCCCGAGTTGCGCGCGAAACAGCACATCCCACAACAGCACGGCAGCGATCAGCAGTCCCGAGGCCTCGGCTAGCCAATTCCCCTGTCCGACCAGGAATTTGCTGATCAGTCCCCACAAGATCATCTGCACGGTTGGCCAATAGGCCAGCTCCAGCAAGCGCGGCCATGAGCTCTGCATCAGGTACAGGTACCGGACGATCAGGGCCAACACCCTGCGGCTGGCGCCAATCATCGCGCTGCTCCCTCAGCTTGGCGTTCATCGCCGCGCGCAATATCGATGAAGACTTCCTCCAGATTGGACCGTCCATAGCGCTGCAGCAACGAGGCTGGCGTGCCACGGTCAACGATGCGCCCCGTTCTCAGCATGACGACATCGTCGCACAGCCGCTCGACCTCGAACATATTGTGCGATGCGAGCAGCACCGTGGCTCCGGTTCGGCGTTGGTAGTCGCTGAGCCAGCCGCGGACGCGGTCCGCCGAGGCCGGATCCAGGGATGCCGTCGGTTCGTCCATCAGCAGCACCCGCGGCTCGTTGATCAGCGACTTCGCCAGCGATACGCGGGTCTTCTGTCCCGCCGACAGGGAACCGTACTTGCGCTGCCAGATTTCATCGAGATCGAAGGTCCGCGCCACTTCGCGCAGGCGCTCGCGCCGGCGACGGATGCCGTACAGGCGAGCGTAAACGTCGAGGTTTTGCGCCACCGTCAGCCGGTGCGGGAGATCGACATAAGGCGACGTGAAATTCATTGAGGGCAGCACGGCATGCCGATGCCGGATCACATCCGTGCCGAGGATCCGCACCTCGCCGGAGGTGGGCAATAGCAGCCCCAGCAGTATCGATAGCGTGGTCGTCTTGCCGGCGCCGTTGCCGCCGAGAAGGGCACAGGTTCCTCCTGCCGGCACGCTGAACGAAATCCCGTCCACTGCATCGACCTGTTTGTACTGCTTTCGCAGTTCGCGCACGATGATCGCGTGTTCCATCACGGCTCCAACGTTATCCCTTTTAGCGGCTCAGCGGCGCGTGTAACGGTGCTTCACTCCGGCAGGAAAGTACTCCGGGTCTTCGAAGCTTCGAAGCGTCACCGTCGGCCATTGTCGTTCGAGCGGGACGTAGTTGGCAAACTCGCTGTTGATCCGCCGCAGTTCGCGCTGGACCGACCCGGCGAGCCCGGCAACATCGACGGCAGCGGGATCGATGCCCGGCGCAAGCTCGACGACCAGGCTGAGGAAAGTGTCGCCCGTTGCGGCTTCGGGGACCTGCAACACGAACTTGCCGGTCAACCACCTGGCGAATTCCGGGGCTTCCAGGCCGACCGTGACGTTCTCGGGGTAGATATTGGCGCCGTAGAACGACACGGTGAAGTCCGCTCGGCCGAAGACATAGACGAAGGGCAACGGGCGCGCCGACCCATCCGCAGGAAAACCGAAGTCTTCGAGCAGCGGTGCGCCAAAGTCGCTGAGCCGGGCTCGCATCTCGTCGAAACCGACCAGGCCACCCCGGTCGGCAATATGGTACCGGACCAGCGGTACGCCACCGTCGCCGCTCACGACCAGGGTATTGTCGTAGGTCTCGAAATAGCGGCTGACCGGATCGTATTGCACCAGCGTCGGCAGTCGCGACTCGCCGAACAGCTCCCGGGCCGCGGCGGGATGAGCGGCAAAAAAGCGGCGGATCGCGATGCTCAGCGGCGTCTCGTTGCCCAGCACACCCCCGTCAGCGGTGCCGTAGAGCGACGCAGTGGATCGGCACGGGTCGACTCCACCCGCGCGGGCACAGACCAAGGCGCGCCACTCCTCGCTGAACACTTCGCCCGCGAATACCATCCGGATGTTGTACGCGGCCCAGTCGACCCCCGCGGCCTTGCCGGCATCGAGCACATCCTTCACAAAGGGCGGATAGCCCAGCAATACCGTCTGGTCGAAATGCGGTGCCAGTTCCTCGACGACCCGGAAAATCTCATCCTTCTTGTTGCCGGGTGTCGCGACGGTGATCGGATAACCCTTCTGTGCGAGTAGCCAGAGGCACGAGGTGGTGTAGATACCGCCGACCCAGTTGCCCAGCGCGAAGCAGACGATCGCCAAGGTGCGACGCCGGTGCGCGTCGAAGCCGTCTCTGAAGACCTGTTCGAAACGTACGGCAACGTCGTGCTCCAGCGCAGCGGAACGCGGCCAGAATGTGGGACGCCCCGTGGACCCGGTGGATACCGCGACCCGATCGAAGACGCTCAACTCACCGCCCCAGCAGCGCGCGGGCAGCGGGTAGCGCTGCATGTAGCCCGGCTTCGTCATCAGCGGCAGCCGCGCAAAGTCTGCGTCCGTGCGCGGCGCGGTGGGATCCACACCGTGGCTGCGCAGAAACTCCCGGTAGGCCGGCACCTTGTCGATGGCGGCGGCCGCCAGTGCCGCCGCCCCGGCAGCGCCCGCGCTCTCGGTATGACCCGCAAGCAGTGCGTCGAGCGACTCGGTCAGAAAGGTGCTGGGCATTGCGATCGCCGTCCTGAGAACTGCCATGGTCCGGACATCGTCTGTCGGCGGGCCGCCATTCCATTACCGACATTCGGAGAAAACCAAAGCGGTAGCAGAAGAAAACGCCAAGGTTCCCGGAGCGGAAGATTGTATCTCATCCGTCGAACCACACTCAGCGCGCGAGGTATCGAGCTCATGGCGCTGCATAGCTCGCGCGCTAACGCAAGAGCCTGCCCTATCGGCGGCCGAAGTTGCAACCCGCACATCGGCGTCGACGCCTTTTGCGTTAAACTTGTGTCCCGCTTGAGAGGTCGACGTGTCCAGGGCCGGACGGACTTCCCATCGATCATCAAGCGGCATCGAAGCTACGTGGCCCCGCGTCGGCACCATCGCCCCTTTGGGGCGGATACCCCCTTAGACGGTCCCATCAATGCCTTCCTGTTCCTGAAGAAGATGCGTGAGACATTCATTGCTCCGGCAGGCTTGCCCACCGTGCGAAGGGCTCCGTCACCCGTCCCGGATCGATATGCCGGACCGACCGTTCCCGGTTTTGCCGCCGCCCGGGCCGTGGGCCTATTGCTGCTGCTGTTGGTCGGCATCAGCGCCCTGCCCCGGTTGGCACTGGCCCAGACCAGCCTGGGCGGAGCGATCACCGCGCCGATGCTGCTGGCGCAGTATGACGACGAGGACGACGACGAGGACGACGACGATGGGGACTACGGGGCCGGCAGTGCATCGCAACCACGCGCCTACACGCCTCCCGCACGGAACTATCACTACGATACTTACCGCGCCCCCCAGCGCGCTGCGCCGCACCGCGCCAAACGACACCCTCCAGCCCGGAAACCGGTACATCGATCCCGATCGACGCGCCATGTCGCAGCACCCCACCGCGCCCGGGCCCATCACGCGCAGCGGCCTCATCGGACCACGCGCGGGCGCTTGACCCGGCATCGGCCTGCGCAGGCTCACGCCAGCCAGCGTCACGCGCACGCCGCCCATCGCCACGCGCGGTCTCGCGCTGCCGTACGGCCGGCATCGCACCGCAGCGCAACGCGGCATGCTGCGCGACGACACACCGCGGCGACCCACTATCGGGGTAAGGCGAGCCATCGTAAGCCGGTCGCGTCGCGATCGCATTCGAACCATCGCGCATCGCTCAAGAAATCCGGCCAGCATCGAGCGGCCCGACACGGCTCGTCTCGGCGCTACACGCAGCAAGGAAGGCATAGCCACTCGCGGCAGCGGGACAAGCGGAATGTCGCGCCACAGAGCCGAAGGGCTCACACCAAGAGCACGCGGCGCTCTGCAAGCGCGTCGAAAGCACGCGCGCGCGACCGCGCGACGGGACAGCGACGGCCCGCGCGTCATGGTCACACGGCCGCCGGCAAGGCGAGACCCGCCGCGCACACCAAATCCACTCGCTCGGCAAAGCCAGGCCATTGGAAGCGCCGGGGGCAGTTAAACCCATCGCCAAAATCCCGCGCCAAAGCTCCGGGCCGGCCATCGCGCCACACTGCCGCACGCAGCGGCGGCCGCAGCCCTTCAGCGGCGAAGAGCAGACGAACCCGCACGACGGCACGCTCATCGAGCCGCTCGCGGGCGAAGGGTAAACAACGCGCCCGTCGATGACGGCAGATGACTCGCCCCTGAAGGTTCAGGAATTCTGTAGCTCGATGACCCCGTTGACCGTGACCGTCCGCTGCGCGGCGGGGGGCAGCCGCCTCCATGATCATTGCTCGCGCGCGCATAGACCGGTAGCGGCGAGGAGTCGCCCGCATCGACCTGCAGCGTAACGATGCGGTAACCGCTTCGGCCCAATTCTCGGGTGACTAGATCGGCCCGCTGCTGAAAGGCCTTCAATGCCGTTGCGACCAGGCTATCGTCGACCTCCCGCATCCGCTCCTGCGAGACCTGATACGCGATTGATTCCAGGCTCAGGTTGCGCTGCAACTCTCCCAGCAATGATCCAAGCAAGGCGCCATCCCGGCATTCCAGTCGGAGCGACTGCCGGACCCGCCAGCCGCTCACCCGGGCCTTCTGATAGATCACCTCCGACCGATAATCCAGCGTCTGTGCCGAGATCCCCGGAACCCGTTGCGCACCTTGGAGGGCTTTCGCTACCGATTGATTGACCTCATTTGCCAGCGGTGCAGCCACCGGTCCCTCCAGTTTGCAAAACAGCAACGCCACGAGCATATCGTTCGGTGCTTCCGCTGAAGCCGAAGCCCTTAACTCAGCGTGGCCATAGCTCAAGGCCCCCTCCCTCTTCTCGGCACATTCACTGCCCCTGTCCCCAAGGGCAATGAACAGGGCCCAACCCAGTCTCCTCAAACTCACACCATGCCTTAGGCTGACGTCTGCAACGCGCAGCACCGTTGCGGGCCAGGCAGCCAACCCGTCACTGACAGACGAGGACGGCTGCCCGCCCGGCTCCCCTCGAATCAAATACCCAGGGCTTGGAGTACCGGGAGCGACCGCCGGCAAGTCAGGAGCCGTGGCTGCGACAACGCCATTCCACAACCGGTTTGCACGGTCGTGCCGCTTTCCCCAGAACATCCTCTTTACGCGAGAGCCTGGTGTTTTTGCGAACTTTTTACTCGCAACTGACTTAACCAGCTCCGCGTCGGCAGCGTCCGCATGGGTCCTACCAACTGACATCGCTTTGTGATTGCCGCATACCCGGCCACGTCGGGCGAGCCGCGACAACCTCCGAAAAGGTGACCTCATGGACCTGATTTTCCTCACGCTGTTGGCTGTCTTCGCCGCGCTGACGGCAGCGCTGATCTATGGCTGCGACCGCCTGCAGAGAACGCCATGAACCTGCTTTACATCGCTTGCGGCGGCCTGGCGCTCGCCTTGTTTGTTTACCTGGTCGTAGCCCTCTTCTTCCCGGAGAAATTCTGATGACTGCCAACAGTGTGTTGCAGATCACGGTGTACGTCCTGGGGCTGCTGGCCTGCGCCAAGCCGCTGGGCGGCTACATGGCGCGCATCTACGAGGACCGGCCTGCCGGCTTGAACCGTTGGCTTGCACCGGTCGAGCGCCTGATTTACCGCCTGTGCTCGGTCAACCCGGCGGTCGAAATGCGCTGGAACGACTACACCGTGGCCTTGTTGCTGTTCAACCTGTTCGGACTGCTGGCGGTATTCGCGCTGCAGCGCCTGCAGGGCGTGCTCCCGCTGAATCCGCAGCACCTGCCCGGCATCAGCCCGGATTCCGCCTTCAATACCGCGGTGAGCTTCGCGACGAACACCAATTGGCAGGGCTACGGCGGCGAGACCACGATGAGCTACCTGACACAGATGCTGGGGCTGACGGTGCAGAACTTCGTCTCTGCAGCAACCGGGATGGCAGCGCTGGTTGCATTGACCCGCGGGTTCGCGCGTCGCAACGCCGACACGATCGGCAATTTTTGGGTCGACCTGACCCGCAGCACACTGTACATCCTGCTGCCGCTCGCGACCGTGCTGGCCTTGGTGCTGGTAAGCCAGGGCGTGGTCCAGACCTTCAGTCCCTACCGTACCGTGGCACTGACCCAACCGGTGACCTACGAGCAAGCAAAACTGGGCGACGACGGCCAGACGCTGAAGGACGCGGCCGGAAATGCGGTTAACGAGCCGGTTGAAGTCAGGGAGCAGACGCTCGCCGTCGGACCGGCCGCTTCACAGATCGCGATCAAGCAACTCGGCACGAATGGCGGCGGCTTCTTCAACGTTAACTCGGCGCACCCGTTAGAGAACCCGACGCCGCTGTCGAATTTCCTCGAGATGCTGGCGATCCTGCTGATCCCCGCGGCGCTTTGTCACACCTTCGGTGTGCTCATCGGCGACACCCGGCAGGGCTGGGCAATCCTGGCGGCGATGACGGTGGTTTTCCTCACGCTGATCTTCGTCATCGTCCCGCTGGAACAGGCTGGCAATCCCGCCCTCAGCGCCCTCGGTGTCGACCAGATGGCCTCGCTGGCCGATGAGACCCCGGAGGGGCGCAGCATCGTGGTCCTCGCCAAGCAGAAGTACGGGCTCCGCGAACGCGACATACATGCATTGGGCGCGACCTTCGTGCATTTCACGGCGCAGACGCGCATGAGTGGCGTCAATCTGGAGGGACGGCAAATCCGCAAGGGCGCTGCGGACGCCGTCAGTGCCCATGTACTGGAACTCGGCGGTACGTTTCCACGCCAGATCCAGTCCCTGGTGGATGACGTGGCACGCCGCGGCAGCACGCCGCTCGTGGTCGCCGACGGTGCCCGGGCGCTGGGTGTCATCGAACTCAAGGACATCGTCAAGGGCGGCATCAAGGAGCGCTTTGCCGAACTGCGGCAGATGGGGATCAAGACCATCATGATCACCGGCGACAACCGCCTTACGGCCGCCGCGATCGCAGCCGAGGCCGGCGTCGACGATTTCCTGGCCGAAGCGACCCCGGAAGCCAAGCTCAACCTGATCCGGAAGCACCAGGAGGATGGCCGGCTGGTGGCGATGACCGGCGACGGCACCAATGATGCTCCGGCGCTGGCCCAGGCCGACGTCGCCGTGGCGATGAACACCGGCACCCAGGCCGCCAAGGAAGCGGGCAATATGGTCGACCTCGACTCGAATCCGACCAAGCTGATCGAGATCGTCGAGACCGGAAAGCAGATGTTGATGACACGCGGCGCACTGACTACGTTCAGTATCGCCAACGACGTCGCCAAGTACATCGCGATCATTCCGGCGGCGTTCGCCATCACCTATCCCGCGCTGGGAGTCCTTAACGTGATGGGGCTTGCGACGCCGGCCAGTGCGATCCTGTCCGCCGTGATCTTCAACGCGCTGATCATCGTCGCATTGATCCCCCTGGCCTTGAAAGGCATCCGCTACCGCCCGGTCGGAGCCGCGCAACTACTGCGTACCAACCTGTTGATCTACGGGTTGGGCGGACTGATCGTGCCGTTCATCGGAATCAAGGCGATCGATATGCTGCTGGTCAGCGTAGGGCTCGTTTAATTCTTGGGCCAACACCGCCGTCCGGGCAACCCGCCGGGTCGGCGCCGGAGAGAATGCCATGTATCGACACTTGAAACCCGCGATCCTGATGCTGCTGGTCTGGACGTTGCTGACGGGAACCATCTACCCGACCGCCGTGACCGGCCTCGCCTACCTGCTCTTCCCGGAACAGTCGGAAGGCAGCCTCTTACTGGGCCCGGACGGCGAGCCGTCCGGTTCGCGGCTGATCGGCCAGCCCTTCAGCGATCCCAAATACTTCTGGGGGCGCCCTTCGGCAACTGCACCCTATCCTTACAACGCGGCCGCATCCAGCGGTAGCAACCTCGGGCCGAGCAACCCCGCATTGGTGCAAGCGGTGAGCGCACGTGTCGCCGCGCTGCACGCCACCGATCCGGGCAACTCAACGCCTATCCCCGTGGATCTGGTGACCGCGTCGGGCAGCGGTCTGGATCCGCACATCAGTCCCGCAGCTGCCGCCTACCAGTTGCCACGGGTAGCTAAACAACGCGGCCTACCTGTCGCCGCACTGCAGGAATTCGTAGAGCGGCACGTCGAGTCCAGACAATTCGGTATTCTTGGGGAAGCACGCGTCAACGTGCTCGAACTCAACCTCGCACTCGACCGCTCGACCCCGTTGAAGCGTGTGCCCTGATTCGCTGCTGCGCCGAACCAGGGTCTACCCCCACCGCACTTGCCCTGTCCAATGAATCAGTTCGAACGCCCTGATCCCGACGTGTTGCTCGCCAAGGTCGAACGCGCTCAGGAGAAGGCGCGGGGCGGGCGGCTGAAGGTGTTCTTCGGTGCGGCAGCGGGCGTCGGCAAGACCTACACGATGCTGCAGGCCGCGCGCGAACGTCGCGCCGAGGGGATCGACGTCGTCGTCGGACTGGTCGAGACCCATGGCCGCAAGGAGACGGCTGCGCTGCTCGAAGGACTGGAGGTGCTGACGACGCGGATCGTCGAACATCGCGGTGCCCAGTTGCGCGAGTTCGATCTCGATGGGGCGCTGAAGCGCCGGCCCACCGTCATCCTGGTGGATGAACTCGCGCATACCAATGCCCCCGGTTCACGGCATCCGAAACGCTGGCAGGACGTCGATGAACTGCTCGAAGCCGGTATCAACGTCTACACGACCCTGAACGTCCAGCACCTGGAAAGCCTGAACGACGACGTCAGCCAGATATCCGGCATCCGGGTCTGGGAAACGGTCCCCGACACCGTGTTCGAAGCCGCCGACGAGGTCGAACTGGTGGACCTTCCGCCGGACGAACTGCTCATTCGTCTCAAGGAAGGAAAGGTCTATTTTCCGGAGCAGGCCCGGAGGGCCCTGGAGAACTTCTTCCGCAAGGGCAATCTGATCGCGCTGCGCGAACTGGCATTGCGTCAGACGGCAAGCCGCGTCGATGCCGAGATGCAGGATTACCGCGATGACCATGCCATCCGCGAGGTATGGCAAGTCAGCGAGCGCATCCTCGTCGCCATCGGTCCTACACCGCTGGCCGAGCGTCTTGTGCGCGCCGGCAAGCGTCTCGCGAGCGGCCTGAAGGCCGAGTGGATCGTGGTGTACGCCGAAACGCCACAGTTGCAGCGACTCGCCCCCGAGCGCCGGGACGGCATACTGCGCATGCTGCGCCTGGCCGAACAACTCGGCGCCGAGACCACCACCCTGTCCGGCCCCGAGATCAGCCAACTGCTGATCGATTTCGCCAACTAACGCAATGTAACGAAGATCGTCATGGGCAAGCCGAGCCGGCGGGGATGGCGCCGCTGGCTGTTGGGCTCCGTGGTGGACACGGTCATCGCGCATGCCCACAACATCAACGTCTATTTGTTGGGCAGCCCGGGCGCATCCCAGGCCGATGCGGAACAATCCACCCCGCGCGTAATCGACCGCCTGAAACGCCCGCCCGGTCTGCAGGCATCGTCCGGCAAGGGCTGGCTGCAGCGTTACCGCGGGTATCTGTGGGCCATTGCCACGACGGCACTGTGCACGGTCATCGGTTGGTCGATGTTCGAGCGATTCGACCTCGCCAACCTCGTCATGGTCTACCTGCTCGGGGTAATCTTCGTCGCGACGCGATTCGGCCGCGGGCCGTCCATCATCGCCTCCGTCCTCAGCGTGACGCTGTTCGACATCCTGTTCGTCAAGCCCTACTTCAGTCTGTCGGTTCACGACACCCAGTACCTGGTGACCCTGCTGGCGATGCTGGCCGTCGCGATGGTGATCAGCAATCTGGTTGCGAGCGTGCGCTATCAGGCACGTGTGGCAGCGCATCGCGAGCGGCGAGCCACGGTGCTGTACCGGATGAGCCGCGAACTGGTCACCTGCCGTACTGAGACCGAGGTCGCTCGCTGCGCCGTCCGCCATGTTCACGCCGAATTCGAGAGTCCCAACGTACTGCTTTTTTTTTCGGGTGAGACCGGGCACCTCGCGTATCCTGCGGATCGCAGCCTGAGCGAATCGCTGCGCGGCAGCGATCTCAGCGTCGCACAGTGGGTCTACGACCACGACGAAGCGGCCGGCCAGGGCACCCATACGCTGGCGGGCGCCCAAGCCGTCTACTTTCCCCTCACCACCGCCGATCACGTCGCCGGTGTGCTCGCCATGCAGCCCGCCAACCTGCGGCGGATCTTTCTCCCCGAGCAGCGCAAGCTGCTCGAGGCCTTCCTTGATCAGATTGCCGGCGCCATAGAACGCGTGCGTCTGATCGAACTGGCGCGAAAGACCTCGGTCGACATGGAAGCCGAGCGGCTACGGAACTCGCTGCTCAGCTCGATCTCCCATGATCTGCGCACCCCACTGGCGACCATCGTTGGCGCATCGAGCACGCTGGCTGAACGCGACGGGGCACTCAACGCCGCGGATCGCGATGAGCTCAGCCGGGCGATCCATGACGAAGCCCAGCGCATGAGCAGGCTTGTCACCAACATTCTGGACATGGCGCGGCTGGATGCCGGCGCAGCGCAGCTCAACCGCCAGTGGCACATGCTGGAAGAAATCGTCGGCACGGTACTGACGCGCTTGCAAAAGCCGCTCGCCGGTCGTACGGTGAGCGTGCGATTGCCGTCCGATCTGCCGCTGATCCATGTCGATGCCGTGATGATCGAGCAGGTACTCACCAATCTGCTCGAAAACGCGATCCGGTATGCACCCGCGGACAGCCCCATCACCCTGTCGGCCGAAGCCTCGGCCTTCACGATCACGGTGGCCGTGGCGGACCGCGGCCCGGGCATTCCGAAGGGAATGGAGGACCACTTGTTCGAGAAGTTTTATCGTGGCCAGAGCGAAAGCGCTCAGAGCGGGGTCGGGCTCGGACTCGCCATCTGCCGCGCCATCATCGAGGCGCATGGCGGGTCCATACATGTCCACAACCGGGGCAATGGTGGCGCGGTCTTTTCGTTCATGTTGCCGCTGGAGCAGAACCCACCCGTGGTTGAGCCCGAGGTTTAGAACACCGGGCCCTGCGATGTCGCAATCGGTACCCACCATCATTATCATCGAAGACGATCCGCAGATGCGCCGGTTCCTTCGCACCGGCCTCGCGGCAAACGGCTTCCAAGTATTCGAGGCGGAGACCGGACAGCGCGGCCTGATCGAAACCGGCACGCGAAAGCCGGACCTCGTGATCCTGGACCTGGGCCTGCCCGATATGGACGGTGTGGCCGTGGTTCGCTCGCTGCGGGAGTGGAGCACCCTGCCGGTGATCATTCTTTCGGCCCGCAGCGCGGAGGAAGACAAGATCCAGGCCCTGGATGCCGGCGCCGACGACTACCTGACGAAACCCTTCGGCATCGGTGAACTGCTCGCCCGCCTCCGCGTGGCGTTGCGGCATTCTGCCCGAACCGGGGACGGCCCGGACAACAAGGTCTACAGCAGCGGGCGGTTGAAAGTGGACCTCGAGAAGCGGCTGGTGTACGTCGACGACGAAGAGGTTCATTTGACTCCGATCCAGTATCGGCTGCTGTCGGTGCTGGTCAGGCACACCGGTCGCGTGATGACGCAACGTCAGTTGTTGCAGCAAGTCTGGGGACCAGCCGCCACCGACAACGCCCATTACCTCCGCATCTACATGAGTCAGTTGCGTCGAAAACTCGAGGCCGACCCGGCCAAGCCCGAATTTCTGCTGACCGAGTCGGGTGTCGGCTACCGCCTGAAGGGATGATCGCGCCCGATGCCGCCCGGGTCGGCGTGTTCTCACGCGGGCTCGTCAAAACCCTGCGTGGCAGTGCATTCCTGGATTACCCCGTGGTTTTCGATCCGCGCCCGGACGACCCGCGCATCGCGCTGACGGCCGGTTGGGGTTGCAAGCCGAGCGGGGAGAAAGCCGCTGCGTTTGCCGCGCGGCGCGGCATCCCGTGCCTGCGGCTGGAGGACGGGTTTCTGCGCTCCGTCGGACTGGGCGCGCTGGGCACACCGCCGCTGTCAGTGGTCGTCGACGACCGCGGGATCTATTACGATGCCAGCCAGCCCTCGCAGCTCGAAGGCCTGCTGAACGATGCCGACCTGTCGCCGGACCTGCTCGCGCGAGCCGAACGGCTGCGATCCCTGATCGCCGACCACCATCTCAGCAAGTACAATCACGCGCCGGATGCCGATGCGGGCCTCCTCGCCGAGACCGGCCGCCCAAGGGTACTGCTGATAGACCAAACCGCCGGCGATGCGTCCATCCGCTGCGGGCTGGCCGACGAGAATACCTTCCGTAAGCTGTTGACAGCCGCGCGCGACGAGAACCGCGGAGCCGATCTCTACGTCAAGACGCACCCGGACGTCATCGCCGGGAAAAAGCGCAGTGCCCTCGCCTTTGCGCGGTCCGTGCCGGGGCTGGTCTGGATCACCGCCGACGTCAGCCCGCCCTCGCTGCTACGGCAGGTCGACAGGGTCTACACGGTGACATCGCAGATCGGGTTCGAGGCCGCCCTGCTCGGCAAGCCCGTCAGCTGTTTCGGCCTCCCATTCTATGCCGGTTGGGGCGTCACCGACGACCGGCTGAGCTGCGCGCGTCGCACACGGCGGCGCACGGTGCTGGAAATCCTCGCAGCCGCCTACATCCTCTATCCGCGCTACGTGGACCCGAAGACGGGGCGGCGCTGCGAGGTCGAACGGGTCGCGGAGTATCTGGCGACTGCCCGGAGCATCGGACCCCGGCGCTCGATCGTTTCCAGACTGATCGCCCGATGGCGTACTTGATGCGCCGGCTCGCCCATCCCAGCACGGCTTCCGTAGGGCCCGTTTCCGTCAACACACCTTTCAACCCGCATCATGAAGCCCGATCACACACGACTCGCTGAACCCGTTACGGTGCTCGTGACGGGCGCGAGCGGCGGCATCGGCGGCGCGCTGGCCACGGCCTACGCCCGCCCGAACCGCAGACTGATCCTGCACGGCCGCAGAGTCGTTGAATTGCAGCGTGTGGCCGAGCAATGCCTTGAACTCGGCGCAATCGTCGAGGTCGAGCAGCACGAACTCCGTGACACGGAAGCATGGATGACTTGGCTGGCTGCCGCGGCCGAACGGCAGCCGATCGACCTCGCCATCATCAATGCCGGGGTCACCAGCCACATCGGGCCCGACGGCCGGGGCGAGGACTGGAGCCGAGTGGATACCGTCATCGACGTCAACATCCGAGCCGCCATCGCCACGGCCGAGGCGCTGATACCAACGATGCGGCGTCGCGGCCGTGGACAGATCGCGTTGATCAGTTCGGTATCTGCCTACATCGGTCTCCCACTGACGCCAAGCTATTGCGCCAGCAAGGCCGCGTTGAAGGCATATGGCGAAGCTCTCCGAGGCTGGCTCGCTCATGAGGGGATCGCCGTCAACGTGGTACTGCCAGGCTTCGTCGAAAGCGCGATGAGCCGCCAGTTCCCGGGCCCGAAATTGTTCGTGCTGTCACCGGAGCAGGCCGCCGAGCGGATACGAAGGGGCCTGGCGCGGGACTGCGCGCGGATCGGCTTTCCGATCCCTCTGTACTGGGGCCTGTGGGCACTCGGCCTGCTGCCGCCCGCCCTGTCGCTGCGCATTCTGCGCGGTCTCGGCTACGGCGGCGGATGGCGGCACCGCATCTGAGAGCCCCCAACGCCGCGGTTCCCTCGCGGCGACCTGCCGGTACCCATGGATTGATCAGGTGGCCAGGGCCGTCTCGGGGGCAGTGAAAACCTTCAGCCGCTTCGGATAGACCCGCACCACCTGGTCTTCACAAAAGGCTTCCGCTTCCCAAGACTCCCGCGGGACCTCCGCCTCCACTGCTCCGTGCCCGTCGATGCGCTCGAGCCGCACCTTGACCACGCCACCAGCGCGCCGCGCGCCCTGAATCCGCGCCTCCAACCCGCCCCCGTCGTGCGACAGTTCAATGTCGTGCGGTCGGGTATAGAACATTGCCGCAACCGCGGCATCCGCGGGTTCGTGCCCCGGCAGATGGATAGCCGCCGCGCCGATATGCGCGTGTCCGTCCGAGACCCGTCCATGAAACAGGTTCACATCGCCGAGAAACTGGTAAACGAAGGGTGTCGCGGGGTGGTCGTAGATTTCATCCGGCGTCCCGATCTGCTCGATGCGACCTTCGTTCATGACAACCACCCGGTCAGCGACTTCCAGTGCCTCGTCCTGATCGTGGGTCACGAATACGCTGGTGACATGCAGTTCATCGTGGAGGCGGCGCAACCAGCGCCGTAGTTCCTTGCGTACCTGAGCGTCCAGCGCACCGAAGGGTTCATCGAGCAGCAAGACCTTGGGCTCGACCGCCAGCGCCCGCGCCAGCGCGATGCGCTGTCGCTGCCCGCCCGACAGCTGCGCCGGGTAGCGCTCGGCCAGCCAGTCCAGCTGCACCAGCCGCAGCAACTCCATGACCTTCTCCTTGATGGTCGCCTCCGTCGGCCGCTCGCTCTTCGGGCGAACCCTCAGGCCGAACGCGACATTGTCGAAGACCGTCATGTGGCGGAACAAGGCGTAGTGCTGGAACACGAAGCCGACCTGCCGTTCGCGCACGTGCTGACACTTGCTGTCATCCCCGTGAAACCAGACCTCGCCCTCCTCATTGCCGTGAAACCAGATCTCGCCCGAATCGGGCGTTTCCAGCCCGGCGATGATCCGCAGCAAGGTCGTCTTTCCGCATCCCGACGGCCCCAGCAGGGCGATCAGTTCGCCCTCGCCGACTTCGAGATCGATCTCGCGCAAGGCATTGAAGGCGCCGAAGCGCTTGACGATTTTCTTGACGTGAATACTCATGCAGTGTCCTCGTGTGAGGTGAGGGGATAACGGTTCAGTGGTGGCCGCGCAAATGGCGCGCGACGAGGGTCTTGGCGGCCAGGGTTCCCAGCGCGAGAAAGGCCAGTAGCGTCGCTACCGCAAACGCGGCGGTGGCGTTGTACTCGTTGTAGAGGATTTCGACATGCAACGGGATCGTATTGGTCAGGCCGCGGATATGACCCGAAACGACCGACACTGCACCGAACTCCCCCATGGCCCTTGCGTTGCAAAGAATCACACCGTACAGCAGACCCCAGCGGATGTTGGGAAGCGTGATGTGCCAGAAGGTCTGCCAGCCCGATGCGCCGAGTACGATCGCCGCTTCCTCCTCTTCTGTGCCCTGTTCCTGCATCAACGGAATCAATTCGCGAGCGACGAAGGGAAAGGTCACGAACAGCGTCGCGAGCACGATCGCCGGCACGGCGAAGACGATCCGGATGTTGTGCTCCGCGAGAAATTCCCCGAACCAGCCATGCGATCCGAACAGCAGTACGAACAGCAGGCCGGCAATGACCGGAGATACCGAGAAGGGCAGATCGATCAACGTGATCAAAAGGCTCTTGCCACGAAATTCGAACTTCGCGATCGCCCACGCCGCGGCAATACCGAACACCATGTTGACCGGGACGGAGATCAGCGCCGCAATCACCGTGAGTTTGATCGCCGACAGCGCATCCGGATCGGTCAATGCCTCCCAGTAAACGCCCAATCCCTCCCGCAACGCGCCTGCGAAAACGGCCGCCAGCGGCAGCCACAGGAAGGCCGCCAGAAACGTCAGAGCAACGACGATCAGCAACCGCCGAAAGGGCGTCGACTCGGAGGTCGGGCCAGCGTCGACCTGATAGACGCGCGGCAATGTAATAGCCTGACTCGTCATGCGGGTTCCTCCTGTTGGTGTGGCGCCGCGGGGGGTAATACCCGACTGCTCCAGGACTGCAGCAGATTGATGCCCAGCAGCAGCAAAAATGACGCGACCAGCATCGCGGCGGCGATCGACGTCGCTCCGGCCTCGTCGTATTGCTCGAGTTTGGTGACGATCATCAGCGGAGTGATCTCGGACACCATCGGAATATTGCCGGCGATGAAAATGACGGAGCCGTACTCCCCGATTGCCCGGGCGAAGGCCAGGGCGAATCCCGTCAGGACCGCGGGACCGATGCTCGGCAGAATGACCATGACGAAAGTTTGCACCCGCGTTGCGCCCAGACTCGCGGCGGCCTCTTCCATCTCCTTCGGAAAGTCCTCGAGGATGGGTTGGATCGTGCGCACAACGAATGGCAAGCCGATGAACGTAAGCGCAACGACGACACCCAGCGGCGTAAACGCCACCTTGATACCCAACGGAGCCAGGAACTGCCCCACCCAGCCGTTTTTCGCGTAGATCGTCGCCAGGGTGATCCCCGCCACGGCAGTAGGCAGTGCAAAGGGCAAGTCGACCAGGGCATCGACCAGCTTCTTCGCGGGAAACTCGTACCGGACCAACACCCACGCGACCAACAGACCGAAGACCGCGTTGATGGACGCGGCCACGAGCGAGGCACCAAAGGTCAGTCGGTAGGATGCCAGCACGCGCGGCGCGGTCACGGCCGCCCAAAACTGATCCCAGGTCAGCGTAAACGACTTCAGGAAAACCGCCGAGAGGGGAATCAGCACCACAAGACTCAGGTAGAAGATCGTGAATCCCAGCGAAATATTGAATCCCGGCAGCACGTTAGATTGCCTGAACATAGGTACCCTCCGCCGCCCGCGGCGATTTCTGCCAAAGGACTCCCCCCCGCCGCTCGCGCCGGCGCCGTTCGAGCAGGGGCCCCTGTATCCATTCGATGCCGGCGTCGGCGGCCAGCGCCAAGCTCTCCGCCTCTTCGATGTGCTCCAGAACGACCTTCCCGCCAAAGCCGAACATCAGACGTTGCAATAGACCGAGGTAGCGCCCTGCCCCGCTCGGCAGCGACCGCGAAGAGCGGGCGAAGCGCCGAGCGTCGAGCCGCAAATAATCAGGAGCGATACGGAAAAAGAAGTGGGCGGTCGCCTTCGACATCGGAAGTTCATCCAGCCTTACCCCGATCCGGTAACCCCTGCTGCGGTAATTCGCCAGACCTTGCCCCAGACGGTGGAGGTAATCCCCCGGTTTGGCTCCGAAATCCAGGGAGGTCGACAGCACGACCCGCTCGGTGGCCAGCCCGCACTGTTCGATCAAGCCGGCGAAGTAGGCGCCATGGTCACGCGGGACATTCAGGATATGGCGGGGGTCGACATCCAGCACCAGTTGTGCCGCGGGATCGTAGTTCCCGGCGACGAAATTCAGCATGTGCAACGTGCGACACAGGCGGTCGAAGTTGACGACCCGGATCGCGTCGGTTCCGGAGTGACTGCGGCCGCTGACCGGCACGGATGCGGCCTGACTGACGACCGACTGCAACCGGGCTATGTACCCTACCGTCAGTCCCGGGGCTTGGGTGAGGCGAATGGGATCGAGCGCGCTGGCCAGATCGACATCGCAGAAGCGCGCCGTAACGCGGCCGCGCGCCGACCTCAGCAAGGCATCGGCGACACCCGTGTCCGCCGTCAAGCGATCGTTGCAGGCGCGAACGAATGTGTTGAGCGACATAACCTTGACCTCCTCAGTCCAAGTAAGGACCTGCGCCGCGCGCGCGGTCGTAGAGTCGGGCCACCGCGACCTCGCTGGACTTCACGAGGGCCAGAACCTGATCGCCCACCTTCAGGCCCAGCGATTCAAGCGAACTGCTCGTGATGACCGAGGTTACGATGCCGCCTTCCACCTGGACTTCGACCTCGGATACGACGGGACCGAGATTGATCGCGCGGATGCGGCCACGAAACTGATTGGGTGATGTCAGCGCGACGATGCTCATACGATATCTCCGGTGGGTTTTGACTCGAGCTTGGCCAGGCTGACCTCGGTCGCCTTGAACAGCGCCAGCACGGCCACGCCGGGTAATAACTCCAGTTCCTTGGCGGAACTCGTCGTAATCACCGAGCTGACGGGCCCGGCTGCCGTCTCGATAACGATCTCGGAAACCACGCCACCGGGAACGAGCTTCTTGATGGTTCCGCGGAACTGGTTCTTGGCGTTGACGGCCACGATGGAACTCATGAGGGGATACTCCGATGCTAAGGCGGCGCGCTCAGCGCGTCGCGAAGATTTGATCGAACACCGCGCCATCGGCGAAGTGCTTCTTATGAGCGGCCGCCCAGCCACCGAAGACCGGGTCGCTGATGGGTACCAGTTCCAGCCGGGGAAACTCGGCAGAATGTTTTGTGGCGACCGCAGGATCACGCGGGCGATAGTGATGGCGGGCCGCGATGTCCTGCCCTTCCTTGCTGTACAGGTACTCCAGATAGGCCTTCGCCACCTCTTCCGTACCATGGTTGCCGGCCACCTTGTCGACCACAGTGACCGAGGGTTCAGCCAAAACGCTGAACGATGGCGTCACGATCTCGAACTTGTCTGGCCCTGATTCCTTGAGCACCAGATGCGCCTCGTTTTCCCAGGTGATCAGGACATCGCCGATCTCCCGCTCGACAAAGGACACGGTCGAGCCGCGCGCGCCGGTATCGAGGACCGCCGCATTCTTGTACAGGCGGGATACGAAATCCTTCGCCGCGGACTCGTCATCGCCCTTTTTCTTGATCGCGTAGCCCCATGCCGCCAGATAGTTCCAGCGGGCGCCGCCGGACGTTTTCGGGTTGGGCGTCACGACGGACACGTCGGGCTTGGCAAGGTCATCCCAGTCCTTGATTCCCTTGGGATTACCCTTGCGAACGACGAAGACCATCGTCGATGTATAGGGCGCGCTATTTTGCGGAAGCCGCTCCTGCCACTTCTCGGGGATCAGATGGCCCTTCTCGTAGAGCTGATCCACGTCGTAGGCGAGTGCCAGCGTCACGACGTCGGCGTCGAGCCCATCGATGACGGCCCTGGCCTGCTTGCCGCTGCCACCATGTGACTGTTTTAACGTGACCGTATCGCCGGTCTTGGCTTTCCAGTATTTGGCGAAGACCGCGTTGTACTCCTGATACAGCTCTCGGGTCGGATCATAGGAAACGTTCAGGAGGGTTACGTCCTCCGCGTGAACCCACGAGGCGGGAAAAATCGTCGTACTCACGGCGAAGACGGCGTGTAGCAGCCGGGGTGATAACCAATGCATGATGAAACTCCTAAAAATATTCGAAACGTGTTTGATCAACCTTAAAAACCCAGCTGAAAGCGTGTCTGCCAAACCTTTTCGGTTTCAAGACTCCGCGCCTGAGGAAGAAGCTTGCCGTTGCTCCCGAGCGTTCCGGCGCCGTCGTTGTATGAGGTCTGCGAATAGTTGGCCATGATCTTGAAGTTCGGGTTGAGCCACCAGTTGACACCGAGAGCCCAAGTGTTGGCGGAAGAGACCGCTATTCTGGGGTCCGCAAAGGGAAAGATTGGGGCGTCCGCCGTTCCGGTATTGCGGAACACCTCATCATCGAAATTGATCATGGACCAGCGGGCGGCCACCTGCCACGCGCCCCAATGCCCCTCCAGCGGATTGAATGGCTGGTTGGGACGGATTCCGTACATCGGGTCGAATTCGTGTCGCGGTTTGATACCCTGCCGCAAAAACACGTTGTCCTCCCCCGTGAGCATGTAAGAAACCGTGGCGTTCCAGGCCTGCGAGGTTTCGTTCGTCTTGGCCGTCGTATTGCTCTGGCCGTTGACGATCGTCTGGTTTTCCAGATCCAGGTCGGACAGGGCGTACTCGCCCACGAACTGGAACGGCCCCCAGATCCAGTACATCTGCGGATACACGCGGTATTGTGTGCCGTCCGCGCGCGCCGCCGAGTTGTAACGAAAGATCGTGTTCAAACCCGGACTCTGGTACGTCGACAACTGGTCGTCATTCGGCTGTCCCCAGGTCCCCGCTATTCCGACGCCAAGCCCTTCCAGCGGGCTTATGCCGCTGTGCAGGAACGGATGCGCAAAGATGCGTCCCTGAAATTCCTTGGAGTCATTCTGGTCGCTATCGATGTTGCCGTTATTCCGCGAGCCGTCGAAGATTCCGACCTGGTAGGCGAAAAACTCGGGATACATGTAAAGCGGGAAACTTCCTTGATGCGTCTGGTTCCGCTCCAGTTTGCTGAAGTCGATCGGATATCCGGGGCGGTCGAACTCCCCATGCAACATGAAACCGACATCGCGATTTGGCGCCAGCGTGGTTGGAAACGCCCGTTCGATGAAGGTCAATGCGGTCGCGCTCTGCAAGCGCTCGAGGCTGACCGGCGCCTTGAATTTGCCAGCCGTCAGGCTTGCTTCGCGGAAATAACGGAAGTCGACATACGCATCGAAAAGTCGGGCCGCACCGCTGCCGAAATCCGGCATGATCCGGTAATCGAAATACTTCCAGACCGTGCCTTCGAGGATCGGACGGACGCGGCGCATATAAAACCGGTCCGCATAGGAGTCGCCGTTGGGATTGCCGGCCTGCTCGCTATCGTCCATGAAATAGCTGCCATCGGCCTGGATCAGAGCCCGCCAGTACATGATGAAGTTCTCGTCCTGAGAGACGACTTTCAGACCCTGCGTGCCAAGTTCCACGTTTTTCGGAAACTTTGCCCAGGCAGCTTGCGAGGTTTCCTTCTCGACCTCCATCTTGCGCTCCAGCACGTTGACCTTCTGCTTGAGCTGCTTGACTTCGTCCGCTTTTTCGGTGCTCGCCACGGCCGCCCCGGTCGCTGCTGCCGCTGGAGCCACGTTCGGTTGGGATGGGTTAGCGGCTGCGGTACTCGTCCTTTTGCCCTCGGACTCCTCTAGGCGTTTCTCGAGTTGCAGCAGGCGCTGCTCCAAGGCTCGGTATTGGGCATCCGACACCATGGCTTCAGCGGAGTCGACGCCGCCCATCAGGCCAGCGACGGCGATCGCCAGCACGGGGGCTTTTGTTGGTTGTTGCATGAAGGCTCTCCCTTTTTGGAAAGAGAACCTCCGGTGGTCCGGTCAGTTCAGGGGGGTAACTGTGGGTTCTACCGTCAGCCTCCCGTTGGGCGGGTCGGCGGGGAGAAGGGGAGTGCCTTCGTCAGTGGCCCCACTTCAGGGGTTCGCGCCCGGGCGAGGAGCGACGGGGGAAACAACAAAACGCCGCGACGGTGAGGCGTCGTTTTGCGCTGCGCCCAAGCCTCAGGGACTTGTCGCGGTTTGGTTGGGGAGCCGAAACTTCTCGCGGCGCTCGATCTGCACGACCTTGCCATCGTGCACGGTGATTTCTACGGCACCGTACTGCAGACCGTCGAGAGCATCGAGTATGCGACCTTGAAGGGGTTGGGGGGAACGGGCGTCCGGTTTGTTCGCGGGCGTCGTGTGTTTCTGCATGCAGCCTGGCCTCGGTGGTTCAAGGAATGAAAAGCTTCGGGGACAATGCTAGATGATGTGTCCAATAACGACAAATAATAAAAACGCATTTCCTAATCTCTTTTCGTAATAATGAGCCGGCTGGCATGCGCTATGCGTGACTCGCGCGGGTGCAAGCGCCAACGGCGTTACCACGCTCAACGCTGTTTGACAGCGCCCCCCGGCCCGGCTAGGTTCCCCAGCATGGGCCTCCGCTTCCACACCATTCGCCATGTACTCGCCCGCTTGGCCCACCGTTTGAACCGCCGCAGCGTGCGCACCCTCCTGGTTGTCGTGGTGATGGGGGCCCTGTTGTGGAAGATCGATCGCGCGCAATTGCGCGACAGTCTGAGCGACTTTGATCCCTTGATAGGCGCCCTGTTGCTCGTCGTCAATCTGGTGTTGACCGGTCTCTTTGCGTGGCGTTGGTGCACGATCGCCCGCGCGCTGGGCGTCTCGGCTCCTTTTCGGCTGTTCGCGCGGGCGATCTGGGTCAGCCAATGTGTGAGCGAACTCGGCCCGGCGCTCATCGTTGGTGAGTTGGCGCGGTTTCAGCAACTCCGACGCCATGCCGACAACTGGCCCTTGGCTGTTAGCCAGATTCTGGACCGGCTTTCCGGCAAGGTGATATTGCTGCTGATCGTCGCAATTTTGACACCGCTGTATCTGGACTGGCTGGATTCCTTCCCCGCGCAGCAGGTCGGATTCCTGATGGCGGTGCTAATCGCCGGGATCACGCTCGTGGCCGTATTGCTAAGGCGCTTTTGGCCTATTGCCCGCCTGCATCCGCGGCGCGTGATCGCACTATGCAATCCGTTCAAAGCTCCGGGACACTACGGCCTGTCGCTGATCATTCAGCTCTTGCTCGCTAGCAATCTCGCCCTTAGTGCCTTGGGGATCGGCGCGTCAGAAGGGATCGCCAGCAGGGTCTTCCTGCTCGGTCCACTCGTACTACTGGGAGTGGGTGCGCTACCGGGTCTGGTTTCGGATTGGGGCAAGCGGGAAGCCCTGGCCATGGTGATCCTCGCGCCTTCGGGTCTGACGACGGAACAACGCCTTGCCGTATCGCTGATTTTTGGCTCGGCCCACTTGTTCGCCGTCCTGCCGGCGGCACTGTTGTTGTGGTCCCGCCGACCGCCGCCAGCGGCCGGGGAACCGCTCGATGGATCCCCTTAGTGTGCCCAGGAAAGGCGATGAACCTTCGTTACCACACCGGCCAGAGCGACACGGGAGGTCAGCGGTTCCGCTTCCCAGCGTTGCGTGCTCCGGTGGGGCGAAAATACTCCCTGGTCTCGCTCCTGATGACACCCGACAGCAGCAGCAATCCGATGAGGTTGGGCACCGCCATCATGCCGTTCATCAGGTCCGAAAAGCTCCATACCAGTTCCAGCTTCGTCATCGCCCCCACCATGATCATGGAGACGAACACGACCCGGTAAGGTTTGATTCCCCGCGGTCCGACGAGATACTCGATAGCCTTCTCTCCATAGTAGTTCCAGCCGATCAGGGTCGAGTAGCCGAACAGCGAAATCCCGAGGGTGACGATCAGGCCGCCCGCCACGCCGAGCGTCTCCGCGAAGCTCGCCGCCGTCAGATCCGCCGCACTCACCCCGGCTTTCCACGCATCCGCAGTCAGGATGATCAGCGCGGTCATGGAACAGACAACCAGGGTATCGATAAAGGTCTGAGTCATGCTGACCAGCGCCTGTTCCACCGGTGAACGGCTTCTTGCCGCGGCCGCGGCGATCGGCGCGGAGCCGAGTCCCGACTCGTTCGAGAACACCCCGCGCGCGACTCCGTAACGGATTGCCGCCGCCACACCAGCACCCGCCATACCGCCCTCGCCGGCCGCGGGCGTGAATGCATGACGAAATATCAAGGCGAAGGCGCCTGGTAGTTCGTCCCAGTTCATGGTCAGCACGACCAAGGCGGCACCGACGTAGCCCACGATCATGAAGGGAACCAGAATCGAGGTGAAGCGTCCGATGGACTTGACGCCTCCCAGAATCACCAGGCCCGTCAGCAGCGTCATGGCGACACCACTTTGCCAATCGCGAAGACCAAACGAAGAAGAGAGCGCCGCGGCCACCGAATTCGCCTGCGTCATGTTGCCGATGCCAAAGGTCGCCAGGGCCGTGAAAACAGCAAAGAGCCAGCCGAGACGGGGCAGTCCGGCGCCTTTCGCGAGGTAGTACATCGGCCCGCCGCGCATTCCATGCGGGCCCTTCTCCCGATACTTCACGGCCAGGACCGCCTCGGAGTACTTCGTCGCCATACCGACCAGCCCGGTCATCCACATCCAGAACACGGCACCGGGGCCACCGAGCGTGATGGCCGTCGCGACACCGACGATGTTCCCGATCCCCACCGTCGCGGCCAGCGCCGTCATCAAAGCCGCAAAATGGCTGATATCGCCATCCGCACCATGTTCCTTGCGCCAGATCAGTCTGAATGCCAGGGGCAAGCGCCGGAACTGCAATCCCTTCAAGATGATCGTGAGATAGCAACCCGTCCCAACCAAGGCGACCAGCATCGGCGCACCCCAGATCCAGCTCGACAGCAATGTGATGGCCGCTTCGACTTTTTCCATGATCCCGTGCTTTCAGGTCAATGTGGTGGGAAACCGAATGGGTTACGGCGTCCTCGGCCGATGCTGTTGCAGCGGTCCGCGGCAAGGCCGCTCTACGAAAATTGGCTTAAACCGACGACGCTGAAGTTTACCAGAGCGTGTCAAAGCGGCAGGCAGCGGTGTGAGATGCGAAGGGGTTTGGGTCGGAGCCGCGGAAAGCCGGTGTTAGAGCAAACGACACCTGGAAGGTTTAAGCGAGTAACAGCGCCCGCGGAAGATCGGAGGGGAGGGGGTGACCCTCCGCGGGCTGGCTCAATGCCGTTGCCGTCCATTGAGCCTGCTGCCAGCCCCCGGGGACTCCGCCTCTCGGGGACGATTGAAGTCTAGGAGACGACAAGCTAACCAGCTCGCTATTGAAAATATTCAATGGAACAGCAGGTCGGCGTCGTAGCCTTGTTCCTCGGCTCGTTGCTTCAACTCTTTCAGGGCGGCGTTCTGCAATTGCCGGACGCGCTCGCGCGGCAGGCAGCGCAGAGGCCCGAGCGCGATTGACCTGAACGTCCAGACCGGCAGCACAGCCATCCGAGGGGGGCCAAGGGACCACACAGGCAAGCATTTGAGGCGTGCTCCCGTGTTGTCCTAGCCGGCGCCCCGCCCAGCAGGTCGCAAGCACGCTTCTCGGCGATCGCACTGCGCCAGAGTGGCGGTGACGGAGTCGGATCGGAACGGAGATGTGGCGTCTGGGGTGAAGAGAGCTCTCGCAATCTAGCAGCGCCTTGCGAGTGTCGCTGAAGCCTGCCTGCGGCGCGGCGCCGCCACCCCTGGTTTGCGGGACAGCAAGGAATTGGTGCCTCGGGCCGGAATCGAACCGGCACGGGTGTTACCCCGCGGGATTTTAAGTCCCGTGTGTCTACCTGTTCCACCACCGAGGCCATGGTGATCGTCGACTAGAATATCAGATAAGCCGGGTAGGGGATCTCCATGAGCATTCGTTCATCCTACCGCTGCCCGTTTGACCCCACCTACGCGAACCCGACTCCCCGGGAGGAACGCAAATCATGCGCCCCTATTCGGTATCCCGATCGAACCTCGATCCCATCAAATCCATAGCGTTCCGTAGCCGGTGTCGACTGCCGCTCTGGCTAGCGTTCTTGCTTCTCACCGCCTGCGGAGACGATGGACCAAGACTCCCGGTACTGTCCCCGGATGCTTCGATCATCGCATTCGGCGACAGCCTTACGTCGGGGGTTGGTGCAGCACCAGGCCAGGATTATCCAAGCCAGCTCGCGCGCCTAACCGGCTTCCGGGTGACAAACGCCGGCGTCCCCATGGAGGTGAGTGCCGAGGGCCTGGCTCGACTGCCAGCGCTGCTGGATGAGAATCCCGCCAATCTTCTGATCCTCATTCACGGCGGGAATGACTTCCTGCGCAACCTGCCGCAGGAGCAGACGGCTGCGAATCTCACGGCAATGATTGCCGCGGCCCGAAGCCGCGGGATCTCGGTCGTGATGCTAGGCGTACCGCGACCAGCCTTGTTCGGCTTGTCGAGTGCCGAATTCTACGATGAACTGGCAGAGTCGACCGGCACACCGATCGACGGCGAAACGCTGCCGGCTATTTTGAGTGACAATTCCCTTAAGTCGGATTTGGTGCACCCCAACGACGAAGGCTATCGCCGGCTTGCCGAAGCGACGGCCAGCCTGTTACGGGCCAGCGGGGCCTGGAGCGGCACTGTTTATTCAAACGACTGACGCCGATCCCAGTCCGCCTGGGTGCGGACCGCAGGGTGCATGCAACGCACCACACACAGGCCGATAATTCCGGACCAGGGGCCATGCGGGTAGTGGGCTTTGCAGTCAATGACTTTCCGCCGCCTGGATGTTCTCGCGCTCCAGACCCGCCTCATGCAATTGCGGCATACGTGAGCGAGGAAAGTGCCAGGTGTCCGCCACGCGAATGCCACCTCGCCCGAGAGTCACGAAGTCCGTGGGGAGTCAGAGCGATCGCTCTGAATCAATTGGCGGAGAGAGAGGGATTCGAACCCTCGATGGGCGTTTTGTGCCCATACTCCCTTAGCAGGGGAGCGCCTTCAGCCGCTCGGCCATCTCTCCGAGGTTTGGTTCGACTAGCAGGCTAGTCGTTGTCCGGCGCAGACCGGTCGTGTGCTCCCTGCGCTTGCTGTTCCTTTTTTATCCGTTCATAAATTTCTTCACGGTGAACGGAAACCTCTTTCGGGGCGTTGACTCCGATGCGGACTTGGTTACCTTTCACTCCGAGGACGGTGACCGTTACATCGTCGCCGATCATTAACGTCTCCCCAACCCTACGAGTCAAAATCAACATAGTTACTTCCTTTTCCGCCTCAACCCAACATCGCTGCAGGCACCAACCCTCTGGAGCTTAACTGCCACGTTTCAACCGCCTGGGAAGGTGCATGTTAGCAAATTTTCGCTACCCGAGAAACAAGTTACTTCATCTAGTCGGCATTAGGCGAGCTTTCGAGATGAAATGCTTCATGCAGCGCACGCACGGCCAATTCCAGGTACCGTTCATCGACAACCACTGAGATCTTGATTTCCGACGTGGAGATCATTCGAATATTGATCCCCTCGTTCGCCAAGGTTTCAAACATTTTGCTGGCGATACCCGCATGCGAACGCATGCCGACTCCGACGAGCGAAATCTTCACGATATGGGTGTCGCCCGTCACTTCCCGCGCACCCAACTCGCCCCTGCAGCCTTCCAGCACAGCCAGCGCTCGGCTGTAGTCATTCCGGTTGACAGTGAACGTGAAGTCCGTCGTTTTGTCGCCCGCAACGTTTTGGACAATCATATCGACCTCAATGTTCGCAGCCGCAACCGGGCCCAGTATCGCGTGAGCGACGCCCGGACGGTCTGGCACTCCCTGAACGGTCAGCTTCGCTTCATCGCGATTGAACGCGATTCCGGAGATCAGTGCTTTCTCCACTGCTTGTTCCTCATAAGTGATCAGCGTTCCGGGCCCCTCCACGAAGCTGGAAAGCACCCGCAACGCCACGTTGTACTTGCCCGCGAACTCAACTGAACGGATCTGCAGTACCTTAGAACCGAGGCTGGCCATCTCGAGCATTTCCTCAAAGGTGATCCTGTCCAATCGACGCGCACGCGGTTCGATCCGCGGATCGGTGGTGTAGACACCATCCACGTCGGTATAAATCAGACATTCATCCGCACCCAGGGCGGCCGCCAGCGCAACGGCCGTCGTGTCGGACCCTCCACGCCCCAGAGTGGTGATGTCGCCCGACTCGGTCACGCCCTGAAAGCCGGCGACGACCACGACCCGCCCCGAAGACAGATCCTGCCGGAGCCGCTCGGTGTCGATATCGAGGATCCGGGCCTTGGTGTGGGCCTCATCGGTGACGATCCTGACCTGTCCGCCCGTGTATGAGGCGGCCGGACAACCGCGCGCCTGCAGCGCGATGCTCAGCAGCGCGATGGTCACCTGTTCGCCCGTAGAGAGCAGAACGTCCATCTCCCGCGGATCCGGCGAGCCGTCGATTTCATGAGCCAGAGCGACGAGCCGGTTTGTTTCGCCGCTCATCGCCGAGACGACCACGACCACCTGTTCGCCGCGCTCACGCGCAGCAATCACCTTATTCGCGACTTCTTTGATCCGCTCGACCGATCCGACCGAGGTTCCACCGTATTTGTGAACGTAGAGCGCCATCGTTGCTTGAATGTTTGTTGGTTGCCCGCTACTGGAGCCTGGATCGCACCCATGGCACGACACCGGCCAGCGCATTCGGCAGGCCCGATGGATCAGTGCCCCCGGCTTGCGCGAGATCGGCGCGTCCACCGCCCTTGCCGCCGACCTGCGCCGCCACCTGACCGATCAGTTCGCCCGCCTTCAAACGCGGTGTTTGATCCTGAGTGACACCAGCCACCAAACTCACTTTTCCGTCCTTCACGGCAGCGAGCACGATGACGGCTGAGCCTAACTTCTGTTTCAGCTGATCGACCAGTTCCCGGAGCGTCTTGGCATCCGCGTCGGGGATCTCCACCGCAAGGACGCGGATGCCCTCGACGTCCACCGCTTCGTTTGCCAGATCGCTTCCGGCCGAACTGGCCGCCTTGGCCTTGATCCGCTCCAGTTCCTTCTCCAACGCCCGGCTTCGCTCCAGCACCTGCTGCAGGCGCTCGTCGAGTTGTTCCCGGTTGGCCTTGATGCGCATGGCCAAGGTCTGTAGCAGCTGTTCGCTTGCCGTGACCCAGGCGCCGGCCTTCTCGCCGGTGACGGCTTCGATCCGCCGTATACCGGAAGCCACGCCGGTTTCCGCAACGATCTTGAAGAACCCGATATCCCCGACCCGGGACACGTGAGTACCCCCGCACAGCTCAGTCGAGAAGTCACCCATGCGAAGCACGCGAACTTCGTCACCGTATTTCTCGCCGAACAGCGCCATGGCGCCCGCGGACAAGGCTTCGTCGCGCGGCATCACCCTAGCGTCCACCGCCCAATTATGCCGAATCTGACCATTCACCAAATGCTCGATGGCGACGAGCTGATCCGCATGTACGGGTTCGAAGTGCGCAAAGTCGAAGCGCAAGCGCTCGGCATTGACAAGCGACCCCTTCTGGCTGACGTGTTCTCCCAGAATCCGCCGCAAAGCCGAATGCAGCAGATGCGTTGCCGAATGATTGGCGGCGGTCATCGCTCGAGCGGTGGCATCGACGAAGGCACGACAGGGCTGATCGACACCAATGACGCCTTCGGTGACCCGGCCGTGATGCAGGATCACATCGGCACCCTGACGTTGCGTATCGTCGACCTCGAATCGACCCGTCGCCGTTTCGATCCAGCCGCGATCGCCGCACTGCCCGCCGGACTCGGCATAAAAAGGCGTCCGCTCCAGCACGATGACACTGCGTCCCCCCGCGGGCAGCGAATCAACCACTTCGCCTTCATGCAACAGCGCCACGACCCGCGACTCGGTGACCAATTCCTCGTAGCCGGTGAACTGGCAGGCCTGCGCGATGCGCAGGTCGGGTCCGTGACCCGCCTTGAAATGACTTGCAGCTCGCGCCCGCTGGCGCTGTCCGGCCATAGCCTGCTCGAAACCGGCCATGTCCACCGACAAGCCGTGCTCGCGTGCCACGTCGGCGATCAAGTCGACGGGAAAGCCATAGGTATCATAGAGTTGGAAAGCCGTCTCACCTGGGATCACCTGTCCCGGCAGCTCGGCAATACACGCTTCCAGAATCCGCATGCCTTGCTCCAGCGTCTCGGCAAAGCGGCGCTCCTCGCGTTCCAGGGCCTTCTCGACCGTCTCCCGCGCACGCGGCAATTCCGGGTAGGCTGCGCCCATCTCGTCGCATAAGGGCCCAACCAGCCGGTAGAAGAACGTTTCACGAATGCCGAGCTTGTAGCCGTGGCGGATAGCGCGGCGGATGATGCGCCTCAGCACGTAGCCCCGCCCCTCGTTCGACGGCAGCACGCCGTCAGCGATCAGAAAGGCACTGGAGCGAATATGGTCGGCAACCACGCGCAGAGAACTGTGCGTCAGGTCCGTGGCTTCGGCCAGCCGCGCCGCCGCCCCCACCAACCCGCGAAACAGGTCGGTCTCGTAATTGTTGTGTACGCCCTGCATGACGGCAGCGAGACGTTCCAGTCCCATGCCGGTATCGACCGAGGGCTTCGGGAGCGGGGTCAAGGTCCCATCCTGGGCGCGCTCGTACTGCATGAACACCAGGTTCCAGATTTCGACATAGCGGTCGCCCTCCGCGTCTTCCGACCCGGGCGGACCACCTGGAACGGTGGGACCATGATCGTAGAAGATCTCGGTGCAAGGGCCGCAGGGGCCTGTATCGCCCATCGCCCAGAAGTTGTCCTTGCCGGCGATCCGGGTAAAGCGCGTAGGACTGACACCCACATCGTTCAGCCAGATGGACTCAGCCTCGCCGTCATCGATATAGACCGTCACCCACAGTCGCTCAGCGGGTAGCGCCAGCGTCTGCGTCAGGAACTCCCAGGCGTAGCGGATCGCATCGCGCTTGAAGTAGTCGCCAAAACTGAAGTTGCCCAACATCTCGAAAAAGGTGTGATGGCGGGCGGTGTAACCCACATTCTCGAGGTCATTGTGCTTGCCGCCGGCCCGGACGCAACGCTGGGATGAGGTCGCACGAACGTAGGGTCGGTCCTCCCGTCCCAGGAACACGTCCTTGAACTGTACCATCCCAGCATTTGTGAACAGCAAGGTGGGGTCATCCCCTGGCACTAGCGAACTCGAGGCCACGATCGTGTGTCCCCGTTCTTCGAAGAAGCGAAGGAAGAGCGAACGCAACTCTGCGCTGGTCATACGCGATTCAGTGGTTTGGCAAATCGGAAAAGGAGTCGCTGGGCAAAGGGGATTGCATCACGCGACGTATCTGTTCGCTGCTGAACCCGCGCTGCAGCAAGTAGCGCCAGCGCGATTGCAGCTCCCGGTCGGAAGTGGGTGGGCCGGCCCTGAAACGCTTTCGGTAGAGCCGTTCAAGCACGGCGTCCCAGTCGATGTCCTCGTCGGGGATCGCGGAAGGATCCACACCCATCTGGCGGAGTTCACTCACGACGCGCATCCGCCCATAACCCTGCTCGGCGCGCCTACGCACGATCATCGCCGCAAAGCGGCCGTCATCGAGCAAGCCCTCGGCGGAAAGCGACGCGAGTACCGTGTGCACGCTGTCCGCGGGAAAGCCCTTGGTTCGCAGCCGCTGCGCCAATTCCGCCCGAGCATAGTCCCGACGCGCCAGATACCGTAGGCTGACCGCACGGATCTCGGCCGCGACCGTCTCGGATGTCAGAAGTCGCTCGCTTCGACGCTGTCCGAACGCGCCGCCGAATCCACCGTCGTCCTGCTCACCGCGAGCGTCTTCTCGCGCACCCGGGCCTCGATCTCGGCCGCGAGTTCCGGCCGCTCGCGCAGCAGCTTCTTCACGTTGTCCTTGCCCTGCCCCACGCGTTCGTTCCCGTAGCTGTACCATGACCCGGCTTTGGTGAGGATGTCGTACTGAACGCCGAGGTCGACCAGTTCCCCCTCGTAGGAAACGCCTTCACCGTAGATGATCTCGAAGTCGGCCTGGCGGAACGGCGGCGCCACCTTGTTCTTGACCACCTTGACGCGGGTCTCGTTCCCGATCACCTCGTCTCCATCCTTGATCGCCCCCTGCCGCCGGATGTCCAGCCGCACGGAAGCATAGAATTTCAGCGCGTTGCCGCCGGTGGTCGTCTCGGGACTGCCGAACATCACGCCGATCTTCATACGAATCTGGTTGATGAAGATCACGAGCGTGTTCGAACGCTTGATGTTGGCAGTCAGTTTGCGCAGTGCCTGGGACATCAGTCGCGCCTGGAGACCCACGTGGGCATCGCCCATTTCCCCCTCGATCTCGGCCTTCGGTGTGAGTGCGGCGACGGAATCGATGACGACCACGTCCACGCCCCCGGAGCGCACCAGCATATCCGCGATCTCCAGCGCCTGCTCCCCGGTATCAGGCTGGGACACGAGCAGATCGTCGAGATTGACCCCGATCTTTTGGGCATACACCGGATCCAGGGCATGCTCGGCGTCGACAAAGGCCGCGACGCCTCCCAACCGTTGCGCCTGGGCTATGACTTCCAGTGTCAGTGTGGTCTTGCCGGACGATTCAGGCCCATAGATTTCCACGACGCGCCCACGGGGCAGACCACCGACGCCGAGCGCGATGTCGAGTGACAGGGACCCGGTCGGGATGACCTCGATATCCCGGGTGCCAGCGGCGTCGCCCATGCGCATGACCGAGCCCTTGCCGAACTGTTTCTCGATCTGCAGCAATGCCGCGCTGAGCGCCTTCTTTCTGTTGTCGTCCATTCACCTGCATCCACGTCAGTAAACGAAGGCATTATTTCATACTGCCGTCAGCGGGAGTAGATTGCAGACTCCAGCGCCGGAGCACACGGTACTCGGACCCCGACGGGCGAAGCGTGGACTCCACCAGGGCGACCGCCGCGACCGGCCAGATGATCGTCGGGATCGCGGGCGGAAGCGGCATGGTGACGCGTACCTTGCGACCCAGCGTGACATGCGGTACTGGCGGCGAGGCTTCCGGGTTTGCAGAGCCGCGGTCCAGCGCCGCTCGCAGGCTTGACTCGAGTTCATCCCACGCTCGAGGAACGACGCTGGGCTCCACCCACAACAGCTGGCGGCGGCGCCGGTATCGCAGCTGATTCAGTTGCAGCGTGAAGGACGCGGCATCGGGTTCCGTCAGATCGCACAGATGCTCCAGCCGCGCCGGGGATACGTTCCCTATGAACCGCAGCGTGATGTGGAAGTTCTCGGGGCGAACCCAGCGCGCTTGCGCGCACCGGGTCAGTTCCAGGACGCAGGCCTCAAGCGCGGCGCGAACGCCGTCGCTCGGCCAAAGGGCGTAGAAGACCCGGTGCCGAGCGCGGGCTGCGTCAGCTTCGCAGGACATCGAGCAGGCCTCGCAGCGCCGCCTCGATCGACTGCCGGCGCACTGCGGCGCGGTCGCCTTCGAAGTGGAAGCAGCGCGAGCAGCCCTGCCCGTGTGCCGAGCTCCAATTTATCCAGACCGTCCCGACCGGCTTGTCAGCCGATCCGCCGGTCGGTCCCGCGATCCCACTGATCGCGATGGCCCAATCGGCTCCGAGGCGTGCCAACCCACCTTGTGCCATCGCCGCCACGGTTTCTTCGCTAACCGCGCCGGAGCGAACCAGCAACTCGGGCGCAACCCCCAGCAGTTCCGTCTTGGCGTGGTTGCTGTAGGTCACGAAGGCGGCTTCAAACCAGGCGGATGCGCCCGCGATCGCGGTGAGGGTCTCGGCTATGCCGCCTCCGGTACATGACTCGGCCGTAATCAGCGTATCGCCACGCTTCGCGAGCGCCGCGCCCACCTCGCCTGCCAGCCCGATCAGCGCTTCATCGTTCATGTAAACTGCCCCGTCTGCCGAACCTCATTGTATCCCAGCCTCCGATGTCCACCTCCTCGTCCCCTGCCGCGATGCCGGCGCATACGCCGATGATGCAGCAGTATCTCGGGCTCAAGGCCGATTTCCCGAACACCCTGCTGTTCTATCGGATGGGCGACTTCTACGAGCTCTTCTTCGACGATGCCCGCTGTGTCGCCGCGCTGCTGGACATCACGCTGACCTCCCGTGGCGAATCCGGAGGTCAACGCGTACCGATGGCCGGTATCCCGTATCATGCGGCGGAAACCTATCTGGCGCGACTCCTCAAGGCCGGAAAGTCAGTCGCGATCAGCGAGCAAGTGGGCGAATCACTGCGCGGCAAGGGCCCGATGGAGCGCAAGGTCGTGCGGATCCTGACGCCCGGCACCGTTACCGACGAGTCGCTGCTGGATGAACGCAAGGACAACCTGCTCGCCGCGATCAACTGCAGCAGCGGCGATCGCATCGGACTGGCGACCCTCGAGCTGACGGCGGGCCGCTTCACCGTGCAGGAACTGCAGTCCTCCGAGGCCCTGGCGGCCGAGTTGGAACGTCTCCGTCCCGCCGAGATACTCGTCGCCGAACATTCCGAGATCGCGCAATCGCTCGCGGCAGAACTTGCGCTGACGCCGCGCGCCCCGTGGCATTTCGAACCCGCCAGTGGCGAGCAGTTGCTGCTCCGGCAATTCGCCACCCGCGATCTGTGCGCCTTCGGCTGCGAGGGCATGCCGGCCGCCATCGGCGCCGCCGGTGCGCTGCTCCAGTATTTGCAGGAGACACAGCGCTCGGCGCTGACCCATCTGCGAGGACTGCGCGTGGAGTCCAGCGAGGACATGATCGTGCTCGATGCGGCAACGCGCCGAAATCTGGAACTCGATACGCATCCCTCGGGACGGGCCGACCTAACCCTGCTCGGCGTACTCGACCATACGGTGACGGCGATGGGTAGCCGGATGCTCCGGCGCTGGCTGCAGCGGCCGCTGCGGGCGCGCGACCGTCTCGAGGCACGCTACGACGCGATCGATACGCTACTTCGTTCGGAAGCGCTCGACGCCCTGAGAGAACACCTGCGCTCCGTCGCGGATATCGAACGCATCGCTGCACGCATCGCCCTGCTGTCGGCCCGACCGCGGGATCTCGCGCTTCTGCGTCAAACGCTACAGTCACTGCCCCAGTTGCGTCAGGCGTTGGCACTGCTGGAACCCAGCCCGCTGCTCGCCGATCTCTACGAGCGCGTCGGCGACCACGCCGAGGTGTGCAGCCTCCTGGAGCGGGCGATCATCGCCGAGCCCCCGGTTCTGATCCGGGATGGCGGAGTCATGGCACCGGGCTACGACGCGGAACTGGACGGCTTGCGTAACCTGAGCGAGAACGCCGACGGCATGCTGGTCGACTTGGAAACCCGCGAACGGGAACGGTCGGGCATCGGTTCACTGCGGATCAACTTCAACCGGGTGCACGGGTTCTACATCGAGCTGTCCCGCGCGCAGGCCGAGCGCGCCCCGGATCACTTCCAGCGGCGCCAGACCTTGAAGAACGCCGAGCGTTTCACGACTCCCGAGCTGCGCGCGTTCGAAACGCAGGTCCTCGGCGCACGCGAACGCGCACTGGCCTGTGAACGGGCGCTGTACGAGGCCTTGTTGGGGTCGCTCAGCGAACATGTGGCCACGTTGCAGCGCTGTGCCGATGCACTGGCGGAGCTGGACGTCATCGGAACCCTCGCGGATCGCGCAGTCGCTCTGAACTATCAGCGCCCCACCCTGGTGCCGGGTAGCAGGCTCCACATCGTGGATGGTCGACACCCGGTCGTCGAGCGAACCCTGCAACTTCCTTTCACACCCAACGACCTGCATCTGAACGGAGAACGCCGGATGCTGATCATCACGGGTCCGAACATGGGGGGCAAATCGACCTACATGCGTCAGGCCGCACTGATCAGCCTGCTGGCCCACATCGGCAGCTTCGTACCCGCAGAAAGAGCCGAGATCGGCACCATCGACCGCATCTTCACCCGCATCGGGGCAGCGGACGATCTCGCCACGGGACGCTCGACCTTCATGGTCGAGATGACCGAGACGGCGCAAATCCTGCACAATGCGACGGAACACAGCCTCGTCCTGATGGATGAAGTCGGCCGTGGCACGAGCACCTTCGACGGGTTGTCCCTTGCCTGGTCCGTCGCGCTAACCCTGGCGCGCGAAACGAAGAGCCTCACCCTATTCGCTACGCATTACTTCGAGCTGACGACCCTGCCGGAGCAGAGCGATGCGATCCGCAATGTGCACCTCGACGCGCTCGAACATGGCGACCGCATCGTCTTCCTGCATCAAGTCAAGGAGGGTCCGGCTAGCCAGAGCTATGGATTACAGGTCGCCGCGCTCGCCGGCGTGCCGCGGCGCGTCATCGACGAAGCGCGGTCGGTGCTTCGCCGCCTGGAGCGCCAGGCCTGTGAGCAGTCCATGACCGACGATGGACCACGACAGATGGATCTGTTCGTCGATGGCCGCAATGATCGCCTGGCCGAACGCGTGAAGTCACTGGACCCGGACGCGATGACGCCGCGCGAGGCGCTGGAGGTCCTATATCAGCTCAAGGAATTGACGGACTGATCGACGGGGCCGTGCCGTAAGGCTAAGCGCCGCGGCACGCGGTGACCGGGGCTCCGGGTGATCAACCCTTCTTTTCGTCGCCCAACAACTGCAGCAGCTGGGCCGCGGGTACGTAACCGGGGAGCACACTGCCTTTTTCGGTCACGATCATCGGCGTTCCGGACGCGCCCATCGCGGTCCCCAGCGCCATGTGTTTGGTCACCGGGTTGTCGCAGTTCTTCTCCGGCAGGGCCTCCCCCTTCTTGGCCTGTGTCAGCGCCTGGGTTCGGTTGTCGGCGCACCAGACGCTGACGGCCTTGTTGTAGGAATCGGAGCCTTCGCCCGCCCTCGGGTAGAACAGGTAGCGAACTTCGATACCGGCGTCGAGATACTGTTTGATCTCGGAATGGAGCTTGCGGCAGTAACCGCAGTCGATATCGGTGAAAACGTATGCGACATGCTTGGTCTTCTGGGGCTTGAAGACGATCATGTTGGCCGTGCCGACCTTGTTCAACGCGCCCACGCGAGCCTGTGCCAAGCGCGGCTCGGTCAAGTCCTGCCGCGAATTCACGTCCACCAGGGAGCCCTGGATAAGATAGGCGCCGTCTTCCGATACATAAAACAGCTTGGGGCCGTAGAGAACCTCGTAGAGCCCTTTCAACTTGGTGGGCTGTATCGAATCCGGTTCCATACCGGGCAAGGCTCTCTGCAACGCATCGCGTATGGCCTTTTCATCGGCGAGTGCCACGTTCGGGCCTGCAAGAACCACGGCAAAGGCCACTAAAGCAAGCGAGAGAAACTGTTTCATAGAAATTCCGAAAATGGCAGGGTAGGCAGCATGGTGTGAGCGCCGCCGAAACCTAACTCAGCAGACGTTCGAGATCCAAATAGAATGCAAGACTCATCAATGAGATCAGAATGAACAGTCCGACCTGCTGACACAACATGACGGTCTGCTCGGACAATGGGCGACCCTTGACCCACTCGATGGCGTACAACGTCAGGTGGCCACCGTCCAGGATTGGGATCGGCAACAGGTTCAACACGCCCAGACTCACGCTGATCGCTGCGAGGAACTTCAGGAACTGCGCCAGACCCAGCCGTGCCGACGCGCCGGCGTATTGGGCGATGCTGAGTGGCCCGCTTAGGTTCTCCAGCGCCGCCTTGCCGATGAGCATACGGCCGATCATCTTCAGCGTCAGGAAGGAGTAATCCGCGGTCTTCACAGTGGCCGCAACCAGCGCGGGGATGAGATCCAGGCGATAGGTGACCTGCATCTCCTCTTCGATTTCCGCAGGAATCCGCGCCGAGGCGCCGATACGCCCGCTGACGACCCCGCCCGCCGTTTCCACGCGGGCCGGTGTGATCTGCAAGGGTATCTCGTCGGAACCGCGGCGAACGATCAGGTGAATGACGGTTTCGGGACGCGCTCGCACGATCCTGACCCACTCCTGCCACGTTGCGACCGGAACCTCGTCAGCACGGATCACCCGATCGCCGGACTGTAGCCCCGCCGCCTCGGCGCGGCTGCCAGGCTCGACCCTTTCGACGACAGGGTCGAGGTCGGGCTGCCACGGCGTCAAGCCAAGCCGGTCGTAGAGTTGATCCGGAGATCGCGCGACTTCGGCCGGGACACGCAGGCCCAGCTGGCGGGTCTCGCCGGCCGCCGTGCGTACGGTAACGTCGACCTGCTCCGCATCCATGACCTTCTCGACCAACTGCCCCATGGCTTCGCCCCACGTCGGCGTCGGCTCGTCATCGACTGCCAGAATCTCATCGCCACTGACGAAACCGGATTCAGCTGCCAGAGTGCCCGGGGTCACCTCGCCCAAGACGGGCCTCACGCCCGGCTCACCGACCATGAACACGACCCAGTACAGCGCGATCGCCAGCAGAAAGTTCGCCAATGGGCCCGCAATCACAATGGCTGCGCGACTCGCCAGAGGCTGGCGGTTGAAAGCTCGGGGCAAATCCTCAGGTGCTACCGGGCCCTCACGCTCGTCCACCATCCGCACGTAGCCACCCAGCGGCACCGCCGAAACCACGAATTCAGTCGCCTCAGGCCCGTTCTGGCGCCTCCAGATCGCGCGTCCGAAGCCGATCGAAAAGCGCAGAACCTTCACACCCAAGCGTCGCGCAACCCAGAAGTGACCAAATTCGTGTACGGCGATCAGAACCGTCAGCGCAGCGACAAAGGACAGGAGGGTGTGAATCATGGAAGGCATGGCATCAAGCGGTCGAGGCTTTCTCCAGATAAAGGCTGGCGGTGTGACGGGTGGTGCGGTCGGCGTCCAGCACGTCGTCGAGGCTGCCAACGGCCGAGGCCGGGAGCACGTCCAGGCAATGCCGGATCGTCTCGGCAATCGCCGTGAAGCGGATGCGGCCTTCCAGGAAGCTCGCCACCGCCATCTCGTTGGCGGCATTCAGGATGGCAGGGGCAGTTCCGCCGGCCCTGACCGCCTGATAGGCCAGCGGCAGGCAGGGGAAACGCTGCGTATCCAATTCCACGAACTCTAAACGTCCGACCTTGAACAGATCCAAAGGTTCGGCCCCCGATTCCACGCGGTCAGGCCAACCCATCGCGTGAGCGATCGGGATACGCATATCCGGGTTGCCCATCTGAGCCAGCACGGAACCATCGACATAGTCCACCATCGAGTGAATGACGCTCTGAGGATGGACGACGACCGTAACCTCGTCAGGCGAGAGATCGAACAACAGGCAGGCTTCGATCACCTCCAGGCCCTTGTTCATCATCGTCGCCGAATCGACCGAGATCTTGCGGCCCATTACCCAGTTCGGATGCGCCACCGCCTGCTCCGGCGTCATGTGCGCGAGAGTCTCCAGCGGCGCCTTCAGAAATGGCCCACCCGACGCGGTCAGCATGATCTTCCGGACCTCGCGGGCCCGGGTGCCGGCGCGATAACTGGCGGGCATGCACTGAAAGATCGCGTTGTGTTCGCTGTCGATCGGCAACAACTCGGCGCCCGAAAGCCGGATGGCCGCCATGAACAGCGGTCCGGACATCACCAGGGCTTCCTTGTTTGCCAACAGTACACGCTTGCCCTTCTGGGCGGCGGCCAGGGTCGGCAGCAAACCTGCGGCACCGACGATCGCCGCCATCACGGTATCCACCTCCGGCAGGGAGGCGACGTGTTCCAATCCCGATGCGCCCGCCAGGATCTCGACGCCGCGCACGCTCCGGGCTTCCAACTGTTCGCGCAACGGCTGCCGCTGTTCCGGATCGACGACCACCGCATAGGTCGGGCGGTGGGCGGCGCATTGCTCAGCCAGACGCTCGATGTTGCGGTTTGCCGTCAGGGCGACGACACGGAGTTCGTCCGGATGCCGAGCAGCGACATCGAGTGTATTGACGCCGATCGATCCGGTGGAGCCGAGGACGCAAAGCCGTTTCACAGGAAGATCTCCCGCAGATAGGAACCCAGGTAGAAGATCGACACGGCTGCAACCAGACTGTCCACGCGGTCCAGCACCCCGCCATGCCCAGGAAACAGCGCGCCACTGTCCTTGACCCCGCGCTGGCGTTTCAACAAGCTCTCGAAAAGGTCCCCCGCGATCGAAATGATCACCGTCACCAGGGATAGCACCACGAAGTCCGAGATGACAATGGGCTTGAAGTCGAAATAGATCCCCACGCCGGCAGCGTACAGCGCTGAAATCAGCAGCGCTCCATAAACCCCTTCGACGGTCTTGCCGGGGCTGATCTGCGGCACGAGTTTCGTGCGCCCGAACCGCTTCCCCGCGAAATAGGCGGCGGCGTCGGCCAGCCAGATCAACAACACCAGGAACAAGACCTGCTTGACCCCGAAATTGACCCGGAGCCATAGCATCAATATCCAGGCCGTCAGCAGTACGAACCAGCCGATCACCAGCTTCACGGCAGTCGGGTAGCGCCAGGCCAGCAGGCGGTCTGGAGCCATGCGCAGGGCCATGCCGACGACGAACCACCATGCAGCGACAACCCACGGCAGCCAATCAATCGCGTAATTGGCCCAGTATTTGCCGGAGACCTGGCAGGCAATCAGCGCTCCGATAAAAATCAGCCGGGCCGGCACCCCGGCCAGACCCGCCAGACCCGACCATTCCCAGGCCGCGACGGCAAGGACCACACCCCACAAAAAGGCGAACCACAGGGGCGGCAACTGCAAAATGGCCAGGACGATCAACGGCGCCAACACCGCGGCCGTGATCAGGCGGATTTTCAACATGGCAAGGTTTTCCTTATTGCGAGCTAACTGATGTCGCCGTGGCCGGATGACAGGGCTTCGACCTGCTCGCCGGTGTAGCCGAAACGGCGCTGCCGCCGGGCGAAGTCAGCAAAGGCCTGATCGAGCAACTGCTCGTCGAAGTCCGGCCACAGGGTGGCAGTGAAGAACAATTCCGTATAGGCGAGTTGCCACAGCATGAAATTGCTGATGCGCTGGTCGCCCCCGGTACGGATGAAAAGGTCCGGTTCGGGGAGATCCGCCAGCGAAACGTGACGGGAGAGCAAGTCCTCGGTCAGATCCTCCGCGCGCAGGGAACCTGCCGCTATCTGTGCCGCCAAGGTACGCATCGCGTTCAGGATGTCCCAACGTCCGCCGTAATTGGCGGCGACGATCAGGCTCATGCCGGAATTACCCGCCGTCAGCGCCTCGGACGCAGCAATCTTTTCCTGCAACTGTGGCGAAAAGGCGCTGCGGTCGCCGATGATCCGCAACCGCACACGGTTCTCGTGCAGCTTCTCGGTTTCGCGTCCTAACGTGGACAGAAACAGGTCCATCAAGACCGAGACCTCTTCCTGCGGGCGGCGCCAGTTTTCGCTGCTGAACGCGAACAGCGTCAGCGCCTCGACCCCCTTCTCGACGCAATGCTCCACCACCTTCCGCACGGCGGTCACGCCAGCGCGATGGCCGGCGGTACGCGGCAGATACCGTTGTTGCGCCCAGCGCCCGTTGCCATCCATGATGATGGCCACGTGCCGGGGCATTCGGCGATCTGGAAACGCTCTTGGTTCGGCTTCCATCAGGGCGGCTGTTGTAGAAACTACCAAAACTTCACTCTCAACCCGGGCAATCGTGAACTCGGGCGAGTGCCGAGAATTCGCTGGATGTGCGCCGGCACCTACGACAGGGCTTGTGCCGGCCGACGGATGCGCGCTTGCGCCCGCGTCAGATAGCCATCAAGTCGGCTTCTTTCTCGTCCAACAAGATGTCGATTTCCTTGATCGACTGATCGGTCAGTTTCTGAATCTGCTCCTCGACGCGGCGCTCCTGATCTTCTGATATCTGCTTTTCCTTGAGTGCCGCCTTGATTTCGGCGTTCGCATCGCGACGAATGTTTCTGATTGCTACTTTGCCGCCCTCGCCTTCGTGGCGAACGACCTTGATCAGTTCCTTGCGGCGCTGTTCGGTCAGTGGCGGCATCGGCACCCGAATGACGAGACCCGTCGTTGCCGGATTCAGACCCAGATCGGAAGCACGAATGGCTTTGTCGACCGCCTGCACCATGGTCTTCTCCCAGGGGGTCACGGTCAGGGTGCGCGAATCCTCGATCGCCACATTGGCCACCTGACTGATCGGAACCTCGCTACCGTAGTAGTCGACCTTCACATGTTCCAGCAAGCTGGGATGGGCCCGACCGGTGCGAATCTTTGCGAGTTCATGCTTCAGGGACTCGATGCTCTTCTGCATCCGCTCCCGTGTGCGTTTCGCGATATCCTCGACCATATACCTTAAGCCTCCGGATTCCCGTTCTGAAGCAGCGTACCGATGTCCTCGCCCTGAACCAGCCGCATGATCGCTCCAGCCTCGAAGATGTTCATCACGCGCAACTGCATCGCATGGTCTCGGCACAGCACCAGGGCCGTCGCATCCATGACGTCCAGACGCTGGTCGAGCGCCTGGTCGAAGGTCATACGTGAATAGAACCTTGCATTCGGGTCCTTCTTCGGATCCGCGGAATAGACCCCGTCGACCTTGGTCGCCTTGATCAGAAGATCGGCATCGACTTCGATCGCACGCAAACTTGCTGCCGAGTCGGTTGTGAAGAAAGGATTTCCGGTGCCCGCGGCGAAGATCACGGCGCGCCCCTTCTCCAGATGGCGCACGGCTCGGCGCCGTATGTAGTCCTCACAGACCTGATTGATCTTCAGGGCCGACATCACGCGCGTCGGGCGACCCACCTGCTCGAGGGCATCCTGCATCGCCAACGCGTTGATTACCGTCGCCAGCATGCCCATGTGGTCGCTGGTCACACGATCCAGGCCTTCCGCTGCCTTCGTGGCGCCGCGAACGATGTTGCCACCGCCTATGACCAAGCCAACCTGGACCCCGATCTTGCAGATCTCATCGATCTCGACCGCCAGACGCTGGAGCACGCTGGCGTCAATGCCCGAGGACTGGCTGCCCATCAGGGCCTCGCCGCTGAGTTTAAGCAAAATCCGTCGGTATACCGGGGGGTTGCTCATCAATGCCTCACAGTGTTCGCGGCCATGTGACCCGTCGACCGGCTCGAAAACGCCGGCGACATCCAATAATCATCGGGACTGCGCGCCGTCAGCTCAGCTGCCGCGCACCTGTGCCATCACCTCTTCGGCGAAGTTCGATTCGACCTTTTCGATGCCCTCGCCCACTTCGAAGCGAACGAAGCGCATGACCTCGCTGCCCTTTGCCTTGAGCAATTGAGCGACGGTCTGCTCGGGATCCTTGACGAAGGGCTGCCCGAGCAGCGTGACTTCTCCGAGGAATTTCTTGATCCGGCCGTCGACCATCTTTTCCACGATGTTGGCCGGCTTACCGCTGGCTTCGGCCTGTGCGGCAAAAATCTCGCGCTCCTTGGCGATCACGTCGGCCGGAACGCCGGTGTCGTCAACGCATACCGGCTTACTGGCAGCTACGTGCATCGCCACGTCTTTGCCGACGGTGGCATCGCCGGTGAACTCCACCAGGACACCGATGCGGCTGCCATGGCGGTAGGCAGCAACGAGACCGTTAGCGGAGTCGAAGCGCGCAAAACGACGTACCGAGATGTTCTCGCCGATCTTCGCGATCAACTCGCGACGCACCTGCTCGACCGTTGCTTGGCCGCCGGCCAAGGTCTGTTCGGCCAAGGCCTCCGGAGAGGCTGCGTCGGAGGCCAGCACGGTCCGGGCCACGGCGTCGCAGAAGGCGAGGAAGTCCTCACCCTTGCCCACGAAATCGGTTTCACAGTTCACTTCGACGATAGCCGCGCGATGGGCGTCGTCGGATACCTGAATCGAGATCGTACCTTCAGCTGCGGTGCGCCCGGATTTCTTGTCCGCCTTGGCCAGACCGGCCTTGCGCATCAACTCCACCGCCGCTTCCAAATCACCCTGCGTCTCGGCCAGGGCTTTCTTGCATTCCATCATTCCGGAACCGGTTCGTTCACGCAGCTCCTTCACCATGGTCGCGGTAATCGTCATCAATCAAAACCTCTGTTTAAAAGCTGGACGCGCAGGCCCGCGCATCAAAAAAAAGCCCCCGTCTGGAGGCCTGTGGCAGGAGCGCCGCCGACTCGGAGAATCGCTAACGGCGCTCGCGGGCTGGTCTATCAGAGCATTTCACTGCCGGCGTAGTCGGCTTCGGCTACTACTGTGTCCGTGCCCGTGGAGTCCATCTCGATGAACTCGTCTTCGGCGCCGGCGGCCATGTCCAGTCCGCTTGCCTTGCCTTGCAGGATCGCCGTCGCAGCACTCTGCGCGTAGAGCAGCACGGCGCGAATGGAATCATCGTTACCGGGAATCACGTAATCGATACCGACCGGGCTGTTATTGGTGTCGACGATGCCGACGACCGGGATCCCGAGTTTCTTGGCCTCCGAAACGGCATTCTTCTCGTAGCCGACGTCCATGATGAACATCACGTCGGGGAGGCGATCCATGTCGCGGATCCCGCCGAGGTTGCTCTCGAGCTTCTCGAGCTCGCGCATCATGCCGAGACCTTCCTTCTTGTTGAAGCGCGACAGGCGGCCATCGTCGCGGATGGCGGAGAGTTCCTTCATTCGGGCGATCGACTGCTTGATCGTCTTGAAGTTCGTCAGCATGCCGCCCAGCCAGCGCGAGTTGACATAGGGCATACCGCAACGGCGCGCCTCGTCTTCGATCACCTTGCGGGTCGTGCGCTTCGTGCCGACAAATAGAATCTTCCCGCGATTGGCGGAGACCTGTTCCAGATACCGCATCGCCTCGTTGAAAAGGGGCAGCGTCTGTTCGAGGTTGATGATGTGGATGTTGCTGCGCGCTCCAAAAATGAAGGGCGCCATCCGCGGATTCCAGTAACGCGTCTGATGGCCGAAATGCACACCGGCTTCCAACATCTGACGCATCGTCACATTCGACATTAATTTCTCCAAAGATAAAGGGCCAACCGGTCGCGTGCCTCGCGGCAGACGATCAGCCGGCATTCGGGTTACGCCTCCACGATCCCCAAGCGGCCACCGGAGCGTGCTCCGGCACCCAGCCACCCGTGACGGACCGTGTGTGTTGCTTATTAAAGTCGCGCTTTATACCATACCTGCAGGGACCCGACAACGCTGCACCCCTGCCCTCCCCCTGATCCGTTGCCAAGCATGACCATCTCCATCAAGTCCCCAGAGGAAATCGAAAAGATGCGCGTCGCCTGCCGGCAGGCCGCGGAAGTCCTGGAAATGATTGGCGACAATGTCCGTCCCGGGGTCAGTACCGATGAACTGGATCGCATCTGCCACGAGTACATCGTGGGCAAGCTCCGCGCCATACCTGCGCCGCTGAACTACCGCGGCTTTCCCAAGTCCATTTGCACTTCGGTCAACCACCAGGTGTGTCATGGCATACCGGGCCCGAAGAAGCTGAAGTCCGGCGACATCGTCAACATCGACATCACGGTCATCAAGGACGGCTACCACGGGGACACCAGCAAGATGTTCTTCATCGGTGAGCCGACGACCCGCGCGCGCCGCCTGGTCGCAGTCACCCAGGAAGCAATGTACCGCGGCATCGATACGGTCCGCCCCGGAGCGCTACTCCGCGACATCGGCAAGGCAATCCAGGAGCATGCGGAAGCCCATGGCTACTCCGTTGTACGCGAGTTTTGCGGACACGGCATCGGGCGTGAATTCCATGAGGATCCACAAGTCCTGCACTATTATGAGGCCGGAGCGACACTGGAGCTGAAACCGGGCATGGTTTTTACCATCGAACCCATGATCAATCAGGGCAAACGCCACGTGAAGATCCTGCCGGATGGCTGGACTGCAGTGACCAAGGATCACAGCCTGTCGGCGCAGTGGGAACATACGGTTCTGGTGACGGAAACCGGGTACGAGATCCTGACCCTTCGCCAAGAGGAAATGTCCAACTATGGCCATCCCCAGGCCGTTGGCGCCTGAAGCGGCGTTCGTCGAGGCGCCTCTCGACATCCGGGCCTATCGCGCCCGCATCGAACAATTCGAGTCCGGTCTCGTTGCGCGTTTTCACAGCGGCGATCTCGTCGGCGATCTCCTGCGAGCCCGAGCGGCGTTCATCGACGCGCTGCTGATCGAACTCTGGCAGCACTTCCTCGGTGCTCACGCCTACCGCCTGGCCCTGGTCGCGGGCGGCGGTTACGGCCGCGGCGAACTGAGCCTGCGCTCCGACATCGATCTGATCGTGCTTCTCGACTGCGCGACGCACACACCCGGCGTCGAATGTCTCCATCATGTCATTTACCAGAGCGACCTGGGGAGTTTCAGCAACTTCCTCTGGGACATAGGGCTGAAGCCCGGACTTTCGGTGCGGACCCTCGACGAGTGCATCGATCAGGCGGGCAAGGATCAGGCCGACATCACCAACCTGATGGAATCGCGCCTGCTCTACGGCAACGCCGACCTGTATGCGGCACTGTGGACGCAGATCGGCCCCGACCGCGTCTGGGCCTCCCGACACTACTTCGAAGCCAAACTGGCCGAGCAACGCGGACGTTACGCCAAGTTTCACGACACCGCATACAACCTCGAGCCGAACGTCAAGGAAGGCCCCGGCGGCTTGCGCGACATACAGATGATCGGCTGGATCATCAAGCGACACTACAATTCCCAGAATCTCCGCGATCTGATCGTCCATGGCTGGCTGACGGAAAACGAGTACACCGAACTGGTCACCTCGCAGGAATTTCTGTGGCGTGTTCGCTTCGGATTGCATGCACTGACCGGTAAGTGCGAGGATCGGCTGCTATTCGATCATCAGAAGGATCTGGCCAATCAGCTCGGTTACGAGGGGAACGACGTCAACGAACGTGTCGAGCGGTTCATGCAGGATTATTTCCGGACCGTCATGGGCATCGAGCGGCTCAACGAGATGCTGCTGCAACTATTCAAGGAAGCGGTACTGCACGGCGCCGAAGACTTCCTTATCCTACCGATCAATCGGTATTTTCAGGCCGTCAACAACTACATCGAAGCCGTCCATCCGGACATCTTCAACGAAGAGCCGCTGGCGCTGCTGCAGATCTTCCTCGTCCTTCAGCAGAACAGCGCACTGCACGGGGTGAGGGCCTCCAGCATCCGGCTCATCCGGCAAAACCTGCATCTGATCGACGAGGGTTTCAGGAACGATCCACGCGCCTGTGCCCTCTTCATGAGCATCCTCCGGCAGCCGCGCGGCATTACACATCAGCTGCGCAGGATGAACCGTTATGGCGTCATGGCTGCATACCTGCCGGCTTTCGGGCGGGTAGTCGGTCGGATGCAGTACGATCTGTTCCATGTCTATACGGTCGACGAGCACACCCTGTTCGTCATCCGTAACCTGCGCCGTTTCTCCGTCGAGAAGTTCCGACCCGATCATCCGCTGTGCAACGAAATCTTCGAACTGATCGACAAGCCCGAGCTGCTCTACATCGCTGGCCTGATGCACGATATCGCCAAGGGCAGCGGGCATGATCATTCGGTGGCCGGCGAGAACATCGCCGAGGATTTCTGCAGACGCCACGGCGTTCATCGTCGCGACACGGCGCTGGTCACCTGGCTGGTGCGCAATCACCTGCTGATGTCGCTGACTGCCCAGCGCAAGGACATCAGCGATCCGAAGATCATCCATGAGTTTGCCGAGCAGGTCGAAGATCAGAACCGGCTGAACTATCTGTTTCTGCTGACCGTCGCGGACATCCGCGCCACCAATCCGACGCTCTGGAACAGCTGGCGCGATGCACTGCTGCGAGACCTGTACGCCGCGACGCGCTGGGCCTTGCGGCGAGGCCTCGACAACCCGCTGGAACGCACCGAACAGATCGCCGCAATAAAGACCGAGACGCTCCATCTGCTCGACACGCATGGAATGCCACGCGAAGCCGTCGATCGCATCTGGAACGATCTCGGCGACGAATACTTCATCCGCTACCTGCCGGACGAGATCGCATGGCACACCATCGCCATCGCTTCCTGCAACGACAGCGATCTGCCGCTGGTCCTGCTGCGGCCGATGAGTCAGCGCGGCAGCCCCGAAATCTTCGTCTATGCGCGGAATCAGGACTATATCTTCGCTCACAGCACCGCGGTCCTGGACCAGCTGGGGCTGACGATCTTCGACGCCAAGATCATCACGACGCGCAACGGGTTCGTGCTGAACAGCTACCACGTGCTCGAACAGAGCGAACGCCCGATCCGCGACCAGATGCGGCAAATCGACATCTGCCGGAAGTTGCGAAGCTGCCTGCTAAACCCGGGGGCGGCGCCGCTCAAGGTCGAACGCATGGAACCGCGTCACACCAAGCATTTTCAGGTCCCGACACGCATCGAATTCAAGGAGGCCCCGGAAGGCCGGTACACCATCATCGAACTCGTTGCGACAGACCGTCCCGGCCTCCTGTCCAAGGTCGGGCAAGCCTTCAATCGCTTCGGCATCCGCCTGCACAACGCGAAGATTTCCACCATCGGCAGCTATGCCGAGGACATCTTCTACATCACCGACCTGCACAACCGTCCGTTGCACGCCGCCCAACTCCGGGAGGCGCTGAAAACGGCCATTACCGAAATGGTCGGCAGCAACTGACGCCGATCTTGCCGGACGGAGAGTTCATGCTATTCTGACGCCCCGGGCGCGCAGCCAGCCGAGTCGTATGGCAACTCCCGCCGTTCGACATCCACCGCTGCGGTGAGCCCGGAGCAGACTGCTTTTCGGCAACACCTACGCGGCCCACTTCCCATCCTGCCGCGTGCTCGCGCTGGAGGACTCGTTACCATGGTTGCCTCATCCGCTCAGCTCGAAAACTGGTACCAGGATTCTGCTACCGGCCGCAGCTTCAGAGTCATTGCCGTGGACAAAGCCGCAGACTCGATCGAGATTCAGTATTTCAACGGCGATCTGGGCGAATACGATTTCGCCTCATGGGCCGAATCCGGCTTTTCCCCGATCGAAGCACCGGAAGACTGGAGTGGCCCGTTCGATGATCTCGAACTCGACGACATGGGCTACAGCGACCCCGACAGTCACCGCAACCGCGACTTCAACCTCGACGATCTCCTAGACGCAGAGGACGAGCGCTGATGTTCGCGGGTAGGCAGTTCCCGACGCCACAGCCGCGTCAGATCAGGGTCTCCAGCGGTCGGTAACGATCGCTCATCCCGAGTGATTCGGCGGCGGCGCGGCAGGTCACGTATCCGCCACAGGCATTGACCGCCTTGGCGAAGCCAGCGTCGTCCCGGAACGCGCAGGTGCCTTCCCCAGCCAGACGCAACACGTAGGGCAAGGTTGCATGCGTCAAGGCCAGCGTGGACGTCCTTGGGTACGCCCCCGGCATGTTCGTGACGCAATAGTGGATGACCCCGTGCCGGACATAGACGGGGTCCGAATGCGACGTGGGCCGCGAGGTTTCTATACAACCGCCCTGGTCGATGCTGACGTCGACGATGACGGAACCGCGCGGCATCGACCTGACCATACTTTCGCTGACCACGGAGTCTGCCCGGGCCCCCTTGTGAAGAATCGCCCCGATCAGAAGATCAGCCGTGCGGACCATGGCGGCAAGCAGCGTTGGGTCGTATATCCGGTAATGCAGACGGTCGCCCAGTTCCTTGGTCAGTTCCGTGCCGCGGAGCGGATCGAGGCCCACGACCGTGATTTCTGCTCCCAGGCCGATCGCCGTGCGGGCCGCGTGAGAACCGACAACCCCGTCGCCCACGATCAAGACTTCGCCGTAGGAGCGCCCCATGACGTTGCCCAGTTGCGTGCCACGCCCGCCATTGAAGCGGGCCAGGTAATAGGCTCCCATCTGCGACGCCATGTTGCCGGCAATGGCGCTCATCGGCGCCAGCAGGGGCAGGCGACCGGCCGCATCTTCCAATGTCTCATAGGCTGCGGCCGTGGTGCCCGCACGCAGCAGGGCCTCAGTCAATGCCGGGTCCACGCCGGCCAAGTGAAAGAACGTGAATACGGTCTGCGTTCCGAGGAAGCGGTACTCGCTTGCGAGCGGTTCCTTGACCTTCAGTACCAAAGGGGTGGCCCAGGCCTCGTCGGCAGTCCCGAGTTCGGCACCGGCCGCCACATAAGCCGCGTCGTCGAAACCGGACCCCGCGCCGGCCGAGTGCTCGATCAAGACGGAATGACCGGCAGCGACCAGGGCTGCGGCTCCGTCCGGAGTCAGCGCGACGCGATATTCCTGGTCCTTGACCTCCTTGGGTACTCCGATCTTCATGACAGGGGCCCCTCCGGACTTACACTCGACAGGAAACAGATCCGCGGGACAGCGAGGGCGGTCACGCGGACCGCTCCACGCACCCCGCGTTCAGCTGGATCTCACGTGAACACGTAGCCTCGAATGTCGGCTTCGGGCTTTTGCACCAGATTCTTGTCGATCGTCTTTACGACCATACGCGCCGTCGGAGCGCTGAGTTCGTGACGCAACATACCCAGAAACTCCGGCGCCGCGATGAGGACGAGCGCCTCGAATTCGCCGCGGGCACGCCCCTGTTCGATGCGCTCCGCCAACCTTTTGGCGAACACCAAGGCCTCGTGATGCTTCGCATCCGATTGCTTCTCGAAGCCGTGGCGCCCTTCCACGACACCGTCGAACCCCCTTCCGGGCTTGTCCGAAACGATTTCCTGGTCTTTAGCTCGACTATCAGTGTGGGCGAAGTCCTCAAGTTCGATCAGTGGACTGACCCGGTTTTCCGAAACAAACACTCTCGCGCGGCTGCTCTCGGCGGCAACAACCCATGTCTTTTCCATCGTAGTCTCCGTACGCTCTTGCTTGTCGTTTCGACCGGTATTATGCCTCAACGCGCCCGACGTGGACTCCGTGCAGTCGCTCCCTGCCGGCGCCTTCCTCTAGCACCGTCACGCCAAACCCACGGAATCCAACGCAACGAGAGGCCCGCCGCCGGCCGCGGCTGCAAGGACCATCAGTGACGCTTCCTGACGGCCTGCGCTGCGGCCTTGGAACGTGTCGCCGGGGCCTCGGTAGGCGGCTCGGCAGCCGCTGCGGCCGGCTCCGGCGCGCTGCCCGGATCCGGTATACCGCGGTCACGGTTCCATTCGTCCACCTTCCCGAGGGCCTCGCCGATTTCTCCGGGCGTCATCTGAGGAGCGATCTCTCCACGCACGCGGAGCGCGTCCTGATCACCGAATTCGAAGGCCAGCGTCAACCAAAAAAAGGCCTGCACCAGATCCTTGGTCACGCCATCGCCCTGAGCGTACAGATTGCCGAGCACCGACTGCGCTGCGCTGACACCGTGATCGGCTGCCAGGCGAAACCATTTCGCCGCTGCCTCGCTGTCCTGGACGGTGCCCAGTCCATAGTAGTGCAGCATGCCGAGCTTGCCTTGGGCGATCGGATGGTTCTGGTTAGCGGCCTTCTGATACCAGTCGAAGGCCGTGGCATAGTCCTGTTTGACCCCCCAGCCGCGCATGAACAAGTTGCCGAGATTCACCTGTGCATCCGCCTCGCCCTGCTCGGCCAACGGACGAAACTCAGCGAAGGCGGCCTCGTAGTCCTTGCGCCGAACCGCGTCCAGTCCCGCATCGAGGTCCGCCGCAAGGGTGGTCATGGCCACGCCGCAACACAGCGAGAGATACAGCGCCGCGCGCCACTGCATCGTCATATCGTCTCCACCACCTGCAGCACCAGCTTACCGACATGCTGGCCTGCTTCCATGACACGATGCGCCTCGACCGCCTGCGCGAGCGGCAGAACACGATCGACCACCGGCCGCACGCTGCCGGAAACCAGCCAGGGCCACACAGTGCCGGCCAGCGACACGGCGATACGCGCCTTTTCGGCAACCGGGCGCGGCCGCAACGTGGACCCGGTGACGGAAAGCCGTTTCACCATGAGCTTGAACAGGTCCAGCTCGGCTTTCGCGCCATGCTGGACGGCGATCTGGACCAAGCGCCCGCCTTCGGCCAGACACGCGAGATTCCTCGGCAGATAGTCGCCCCCGACCATGTCTAACAGGACATCGACACCCCGCCCACCCGTTAGCGCATCGACCCGCGCGACGAAATCCTCTTCGCGGTAATTGATGGCCTGTGCGCCGAGTGCGACGCAGGCGCGGCACTTCTCGGGGCTTCCGGCCGTTGCGTACACCACAGCGCCGGCAGCCCGGGCCAACTGAATTGCCGCGACGCCGATGCCGCTGGTGCCGCCATGCACCAGGAAGTGCTCCCCGCGTTGCAGGCCTCCCCGGTCGAAGACGTTGTTCCACGCCGTGAACAAGGCCTCAGGTAGCGAAGCCGCCTCTGTTACGGTGACGCCATCGGGTATGGGCAGACACAGCGCGGAGGCAGCGGTGCAATACTCGGCGTAACCGCCGCCCGTGACCAGCGCGCAGACCCGTTCGCCGATGGACCAACCGCCCGCCTCCGGGCCGAGCGCAGCAACCTCACCGGCGACTTCCAGTCCCGGTATGTCGGATGCCCCGGGCGGCGGTGGATACAATCCGCGCCGCTGCAGGATGTCGGGACGGTTGACACCCGCCGCCTGCACACGGATCAGGACCTCACCGGAGCGGGGCACCGGCAGCGGACGTTCCGCAGGCCGCAGCACCTCGGCACCGCCCGGCTCGGTGATCTCGATGACCCGCATGGTCGTTACCGTCATAGGGCGTGTGCTCCGTTCAGGAGGGCAGACCTGTCAACCACAACCGCAGACGCAGGCCCCATTCCGTTGCGTAGCCGCTCACGGCATGGCGAATCGCGCCATGCGTGTCCACGATGAAGACCGCCGGAACGCCCTTTAGCCCGTAGCGCGCGGCGATGGCACCATCCGGGTCGGCATGAACCGGCACCGTGAAGGACTGCTTGCGGATGTAATCGCGCAGCTCCTGGTCGGTTCCCGACTGCAGCGCCACGCTGACGACCGGGTAATCGCGTGCGATCGCCTGGATGTTCCCTTGCATCGCGCGGCAGATGGGGCACCAACTCGCCCAGAAATAAAGCACAGCCGGCCGGCCCGCCCGGTACGGATCGCCCCACTCGAATGCGGTCCCGTCGAGGGAGCGGCTGGTCAGCGGGGGCGCCTGCCCCTCGATCAAGGTTCTATCTTTCCAGCCCTGCGCCGCGAAGAAAACAACGATCAGCAAGGGCCAGAACCACCAGCCCGACTTGCGGCCGGGCGTCATCGAACCACGCCAAAGCGGTGCAGCAGTCGTCCGCCTTCGGCCTTGAGCCACTGGCGGGCCTTTAGCCAGTCGCGGAAATGTTCGTTAACCATGGCCCAGAAGTCCGAGGAATGATTGCGGTGTCGGATATGGCAAAGTTCGTGGACTACGACGTACTCCAGCACCGCGGGCGGCACCGCGATGAGCAGCCAGTTCAGATTGATGTCGTTCAATGCACCACAACTACCCCAGCGCGTCCGCATCCGTTTGATGCGCAGTTGGCGCGGACGAACACCCATGCGCTCAGCGTGTGCCCGCAGCAATGCTTCGGCGCGCTGAGCGAGCCATCCCCGTGCCCAGGAAAATGTGAGCACTTCGATCTGGGCCGCCCGAATGGGGAAGGGCAAACCGGTGAGCCGGAGCGCCTCGCCGTCATAACTCACACAGGCCCGACTTGACGCCGCGTCCTGTCGCAAGAAGGGTGTTGCCACCGCCTGCAGCGGAAAACTGAGTTCCCCGGGTGCGCTCGCCTCCTGCCAGAAGGACTGCGCCGTCACGTGGGCTATGGCCTCCCGGTACTTTCGGAGCAGCCAGTCATGATGCTGTCGGATGAACTCCCGCGCGACGCGCTCCGGGCAGCGGGCCGGCAGCACGCACTCTACTCCGCCCGCCCGCACGATCAGGCGCAGACGCTTGGCACGGGAGCTCCGGCGCACATGCAGCGGGAAGGCCAACCCGGCGAGCAGGGGCTCGCTAGCCATTCGCCCCCCGGCCCACAGTCCCCGCAGAGCGGGCAACGGTCACACGGTTCATGACTCGGCCCCCTCGTCGATCGCGAGGATTTCCAGTTCCTCATCCCCGGCCGGCCGCTTCCACACGACGCTGTCGCCCAACTCCGCGTGCAACAGTGCCGTCGCCAGCGGGGACACCCAGCTGATGCGTCCGCGTTGCACATCCGCCTCGTCCTCACCGACGATAGTGAAGCGCTGCTCCCGACCACCCGCATCGCAAACGGTCACGGTATCGCCAAACCGTACGCGACCATCCGATACCGTCCGTGGACCGACCAGCACCGCGCGTTGCAGGCGCTCCTCAAAAAAGCGCAGATCCCTTTCGACGACGCCCAGATCCTGCCGGCTCTGGAGGCTCTCCTGTCTGGACAGTTCCGCACGTCGTTCGGTCAACTCTGCCACGCGGGCCTGGAGATGCCGCAGCCCAGCCGCCGTCACATAATTGGTGTGTGGACTCTGTGGACGGTCGGGCAACTGCTCCGCCCGATCGCTATCATCCTCTTCCTTGACGAAGGCTCGGCTCATCGCATGTCCTCTATCGAAGATTTCCCGCTGCTTGGACCGCCGCCCCCGCTCAACAATTCCGCAGCGAGCCGCGCCAGGTTGGCCGACCCGCCGCCGGCACCGAGTATGCCCGCAACCTCGGACAGCGCGGCGCGCATCGAGGCGGCATAGTTTGCGTCGTTGAGGATATGTTCGATCTCCGCGACGATGTTCTCGGGATTCGCGTCATGCTGGATGAACTCCCGCACGACCGAATGCCCGGCAAGAATGTTGGGCAGACCGATGAACGGAATCTTCACGAGCAACCGCCCCAGCCAGTAGGTCAGCGGCGAGAGCCGGTAGATGATGACCATGGGCAGTTTCAGCAGGGCCAGTTCCAGCGTCGCCGTGCCTGAGGAGGTCACGACGGCGTCACAGCATTGCAGCAAGTCGTAGTCCAGGCCGGGGACCCGGTGCAGCGGCAGGCCGTGCTGGGCGAGGGCCGATTCGATCAGCGAGGACTCCACCGAAGGGGCCTCGGCCAACACGAAACGGACGCCGGGGACGCGCTCGGCGAGCCGCCGCGCGCTTTCCAGCATCACCGGCAGCAGCCGCCGGATTTCATTCGCCCGGCTGCCGGGAAGCAGGCCGACGATCGGTCCACCCTTCCCAAACCCGAAACGCGTCAACGCCCAGGCCCGCGTCATGCGGGGCGCCACCTTGCCGGCCAGCGGATGACCGACGTAGGTCACCGGCACACCGGCGGCCTGGTAATGGGGCACTTCGAAAGGGAAGATCACGGCCATATGGCTGACGGCCTGACCATAGGTCTTGACGCGCCCGGGGCGCCAGGCCCAGAACTGCGGGCCGACGTAAAACAGGACCCGGACCCCGCAGGCTTTCGCGGCGCGCGCCAGATGAAAGTTAAATTCCTTGTAATCGACGCAGATCAGCAGATCCGGCCGCCGCTCGCAGACCAGGGTCTGCATCTTCTTCAGTACCCGACGAATGTGCCGATAATGACGGATCACTTCGACGACGCCGATGACGGCCATACCAGCCGAATCCTGCACGATCTCGACTCCGGCGTCCCGCATCGCCGGGCCGCCCATGCCGATGCCGCGGACGTCGGGAATCAAGCGGTGCAATTCACGAAAGGAGTCGGCCGCGTGCCGGTCGCCCGAGGCCTCGCCGGCGACCAGCATGACCAGAGGTCGCTTACGGCCGCTGTCACCCGGCGTATCGCCGGCGTGGAGCGGGCCTTCGACAGCGTGCATCACGGCCCCAGGCTCGAGCGGAGCCTCCCGTCGGTCTCCGCCATCCTCATCAGCGACCGCAGGCGTCGGTGATCACGGACACGACCTTGAGGATGTCGGACTCGCCGAGTTCGGGATAGATCGGCAGCGACAGGCAACGGCGGGCGATGTCGTCAGCCACCGGCAGTTGCACCCCGGCGCAGTCCGCCGCGAAGGCCTGTTGCCGGTGCAGCGGTACGGGGTAATACACCGCGCATGCGATCCCGGCCGCCTGCAGAGCTTGCATGATCGCGTCGCGCCGATCGCTGAGCAGCGTGTACTGGTGGTAGACGTGGCGGCCGATCCCGTCCTCGAACGGCGTGTCGAGCGGCAGATCGGAAAGCAGTTCCGAGTAGCGGTGGGCCACGCGACGGCGGTTGCAGTTGTACTCCTCGATGCGCCGGAGCTTCACTCGCAGTATTGCCGCCTGCAGTTCGTCCAGGCGGCTGTTGTAGCCGATCTCCTGATGGTAGTAACGGACCTGCGAGCCATGGTTGCGCAGCACGCGCACATGCTCCGCCAGTGCGTCGGAGTTCGTCGCCACCAGTCCGCCATCGCCGTAACAACCCAGATTCTTGCTGGGGAAGAAGCTGAAACCGGCGCTGAGGCCGATCGATCCGGTCTGTCGCCCATCGACCGTCGCGCCGAAGGACTGCGCGCAGTCCTCGATCATCTTCAGACCGCGCCGCTCGCATATCGCACCGATCGCCGGCAGGTCAGCCGGCTGGCCGAACAGGTGCACCGGCATCACGGCCGTCGTGCGCTCGGTCAACGCCGCTTCGACCGCGGAAGGCTGCAGATTGAAGCTGCGCGGGTCGATGTCGACGAAAACCGGAGTCGCCCCGACGTAACGGATCGCCTCAGCCGTGGCAATGAAGGTGAAGGGAGAGGTTATGACCTCGTCGCCCGGCCCGATGCCGGCGGCCCGCAACGCGAGATGCAGCGCGTCCGTTCCCGACGCCACGCCGATCGCATGTTTGACGCCCAGATAGTCCGCCGCCTCGTGTTCGAAGGCCTGGACGTTAGGGCCGAGGATAAAGGCGCAACTGTCCAGCGCCTCCTGCAGAGCGCGGTCGATCTCCTCCTTCAGGTTGGCGTACTGGGCTTTCAGGTCGACCATCGGAATCATGAATCGGGACACTCCTTCAGGTAATTCAGGCTTGGAGTAGACGAGTGATCTCGGTGGCGGTTGCCAGTGCGCGCCGCCCGGCTCGCCCGGACACCAACGGCTCGCTGCGCGTCTTCACGCAGTCGACGAAATGCTCGATCTCGGTTCGCAGCGCATCCCCGTTCTCGAAAACCGATTCCTCGCTGAGGATTTCCGGAATGCCGGGAAACATTTCGCCCTCCCCCTTCCGATGGCAGGTGAGCACGCGGTTCTGGAAATCGACCGAGTAGTAGGCGCTGGGCATGAACAAGCGCATCTTGCGCTCGACCTTCAGACTGACGCGGCTGGCGGTCACATTCGCGACGCAGCCATTCCTGAACACGAGCCGGGCGTTGGCAATGTCCACGTCACCTGTTAGCACCGGCACGCCTTTGGCATCGATCCGTTCGAGTTCCGCATCGACGACGTCCAGGATGATGTCGATGTCGTGGATCATCAAGTCCAGCACCACGCTGACATCATTCGCGCGCGGCTTGAACGGCGCGAGCCGATGGGATTCGATGAACAGCGGCTTGTCGTCGCGCAGGTTCAGGCCGAGGATCGCCGCATTGAAGCGTTCGAGATGGCCGACCATCAGCACCCGGCTCCGGCGCTCGGCCAGGTCGATCAGTTCGTCCGCCTCTGCCACGGTCACGGTGATCGGCTTTTCGACCAGCACGTCGGCTCCGGCGTCGAGGAAATCGCGCGCTACCGCATGGTGGACACTCGTCGGGACGACGACGCTTACCGCGTCGACCTGTCCTAGCAATTGCCGGTGCTCCGTGAAAGCCCGTACGCCGAGTTGGGCCGCGAGCCGGGCCGCCGCATCGGGATCAGTGTCGCATACGCCGACGAGACGACAGCCCGGCAACGCGGCATATTTTTCGGCATGAAACCGGCCGAGATAACCCACGCCGATGACGGCGCACCTGACTTCATCCATTACGCGGCTCCCGTCCGTCTCACCCTTTACTCGGTCCCGGCGTCGCGCAACTCAAAGAACGCAAGCGTACCGCGTTTCGAGCCGCTGCCCAGCCAATCCTTCAAATACAGGATCTCTTCCGTATCGGGCAGTTCGCTCAAATCGGTGCGCGCCCGCAGCAGGCGATAGGCCCGGGAGATGGCCCGCAGCCGTTCGCCGTCGATGCCGGCTCGCCTGAGACCGATCAGGTTCAGACGGTAGTGCTTGCCCGGACGGCCACCGACCATCGTGTAGGGAATCACATCCTTGTTGATGCCCGCCAGACCCTGCAGCATCGCGAAACTGCCGACGCGGCAGAACTGGTGCACCATCACGCCCCCGCCGAAGAACACGCGGTCACCGACACGGGTATGGCCACCCAGCGTCGCCCCGCTGGCCAGGATATTGTGGTCACCCATTTCGCCATCATGGCCCAGATGAGTGTTGTTCATCAGGTAGTTGCCCGAGCCGATCCGCGTGGAGCCCAGTGGCGCCGTGGCGCGACTGATCGTGACCCCTTCGCGAAAGACGTTGTTCTCGCCGATATCCACGTAAGTGATCTGGTCCGGATCGAAGCCGAGATCCTGCGGCAGCCCGCCCAGCACCGCGTGCGGATGCACCGTGTTGGCCGCTCCCATACGCACGTGCGAGTGAATGACGGCATGTGCCCCGATCTGGCAGCGGTCACCGATCTCTGCCCCGGCTTCGATGACGGCAAATGGGCCGATGCTCACATCTTGACCCAGTCTGGCTTCGGGATGAACGATCGCCGTGGGATGAATCATGACTCTCCTACGAAGTTGGCGTCCGACCGTCAGCCCCTCGGGTGACAGCGGCTATGCAGTTCCTTGAGACGTTCCTGCGCGACGTGCGTGTAAATCTGGGTACTGGAAAGATCGCTATGCCCGAGCAGCATTTGCACGACGCGCAGATCGGCTCCGTGGTTGATCAGATGCGTGGCGAAGGCGTGACGAAGTGTGTGCGGCGACAGGTCAGTCGTTATACCGGCCAGTAGAGCATACCGTTTGATCAGATGCCAGAAGGCCTGACGCGTCATCGGCATGGCCCGGGCCGTCACGAACAGTGCAGCACTGACCCGACCGCCGAGCAAGTCCCTCCGTGCCCCGGCCAGAAACCCGTCGACCCATTCCTGCGCGACTTCCCCGTAGGGAATGAGGCGTTCCTTGCTGCCCTTGCCGGTAACCCGCACGACGCCCTGCCGGGTATTCACCTGGTCGACGCGCAGTGCGATCAGCTCGCTGACCCGCAGGCCAGTCGCGTACAGTACTTCCAGCATCGTCCGGTCTCGGAAACCGAGCGTCTGCTCGACATCGGGAGCGGCCAGCAGGCGCTCTACATCGGCCTCGCTCAGTGTCTTGGGCAAGGGCCGACCAACGAAAGGGGCCTGCAGCGATGCGGCAGGATCGCCATCCATCCATTGCTGGTCCTGCGCACAGGCGTAGAACTTTTTCAACGTCGAAACCAGACGTGCGCTGGAGCGCTGGCTGACCCGGGCGCGGTGCTTGTGGGCGAGATACGCCTCCAGGTCCGCGGTGCTCACCCCGAGCAGGGTCCGCTCCGACTGCCGCAGCCAGTTCGCGAAGAGCCTAAGGTCACTGCCGTAGGACTTGCGAGTGTTCTCGCTCAAGCCCTCCTCTATCCACAGAACGTCCTGGAAACGCGCGATGATCCGCTCGTCATCAGCCATGCTGTCTGGCTTCGATCGAGAGGGAGCCCGCCTCGTGGCGGAGCAGCCAACGTTTCACGGCGAGCCATGGACCGTCTGTGGCACCGCAGTAGCCCCCCAGGCCGTTTTCGCTGACGACCCGATGACACGGGATCACGATCGGGAAGTCATTGGCCCGACAGGCGCCGGCCACGGCGCGGGCGCTGCTGCCCAACCGGGCAGCCAACTGGCCGTAGCTGAGGGTGGTGCCGGGCGTGATTGCGCGCAACTGATCCCAGACGCGCCGCTGAAACGGGGTGCCGATGCAGCGAACGGGGACTGCGTTGACGGCCGTAAATCCGCCCTCGAAATAGGACTCAAGCTGTGCCAGCGCCTCGGCAATCAGCGGCTCACCGGAATCGGATACCTCGGTGCTGGATTCCAGCGACAACTCGATGCCGGTGATGGCATCCGGCTGTTCGGCGTAGACGAACACCGTACCGAAGGGAACCGGCAGCACACCACGCGGTGAGCCGGCAGGCTGTGATCTCGCGCGGAAGGCAGATGGGGAACCCATGCGTCCGCTCCGCGCATCGCCCCCGCAGCGGACTTAGATCTTTTCCTTGATGCGCGCCGCCTTCCCGGTCAGACCGCGCAGGTAGTACAGCTTGGCTCGGCGCACATCGCCGCGACGCTTGACCTGGATTTCCTCGACCTGCGGGCTGAAAGCCTGAAAGACGCGCTCCACGCCTTCGCCATGAGACGTCTTGCGCACCGTAAACGAGGAATGATAGCCCCGGTTCCGCCGCGCAATAACGATCCCTTCGAAAGCCTGCAACCGCTCACGGTTGCCTTCCTTGACCTTGACCTGGACGACTACCGTATCGCCCGGGCTGAAATGGGGCAAGGTGCGCCCACCCAACCACGACGCTTCCAGATCCTGAATGACGTTCATTGACATCGCTGTGTTCCTCTCTCTCGATTCTCGAATTCCTGCATAAACTCTTCGAGCAATTGCCGCTGGTCCCCGTCCAGATGCTCCGCGACCAACAGGTCCGGGCGTCGGAGCCAGGTGCGCCCCAGGGCCTGCTTCATTCGCCAGCGCTCGATTGCTGCGTGGTCGCCGCTGCACAGGACCGCGGGCACCGTCAGACCATCGATCTCGGGCGGTCGCGTGTAATGCGGGTGATCCAGCAACCCGGTCGTATGCGACTCGTACACGGTCGATTCCTCGTGCCCCAGCACCCCAGGCAACAAGCGCGTAACCGCATCGAACACAATGAGTGCCGGCAACTCACCGCCGCTCAGCACGTAATCGCCGATCGACCATTCCTCGTCAATCTCCAGGGCGATGACGCGTTCATCTATCCCCTCGTACCGGCTCGCCACCAGCACCATTCTCTCGCACTCGGCGAAGCGGCGAACCGCGTGCTGATTCAGCAAGCGACCCTGCGGGCTCAGGTGTATCACCCGCGCCGCCTCGGGCGCGTCCCCGCGCGCGGCTCGGATCGCCCTGCACAGGGGCTCGACCTTCATCACCATGCCCGGTCCGCCGCCGTAGGGCCGGTCATCGACGGTGCGGTGCCGGTCCGTCGTGAAGTCCCGCGGGTTCCAGAGCCGGCAACTCACGATACCCCGTTCGATCGCCCGCCCGGTTACTCCGTGGCGCAGCGCTTCGCCCACCAACTCCGGAAACAGGGTCACTATGTCGAAGCGCATGGGCGGCCAGCGCTAGAAATCTTCGTCCCAATCAACCTCGATCAGTCCGCCATCCAGGTCGACCGAACGAACGGTGTCGGGCTGCACGAAGGGGATCAGCCGCTCCCGTTCTCCGGATACCACGAGCACATCGTTGGCACCGGTTTCGAGCACTTCATTGACCGTACCGAGTACGCAACCATCGAGGTTGCGCACGGTCAACCCCAACAGGTCGACCTGATAGTATTCGCCGGCAGCCGGCGGCGGAAAGCACGCTCGATCGACGGTGACCTGGCAGCCCTTCAATAACTGCGCCTCTTCCGGCGTCTCGATGCCCTGCACGGCCGCCACGACGAACCCGTGTCCCTGCGGCTTGCCCTGCAACACTTCGCAGGCGCGCGTCACGCCCTTGCCTTCAAGCCACCACGGCTGGTAGCGCAAGATGTTCTGCGGGGGATCGGTGAAGGAGCGGACTTTGACCCACCCCCTGACGCCATAACTGCCCGCCACGGCACCGATGACGACACGTGACTTCACGCGTCCGGTCGTTGCAGACGACGCCGGCGGAGTCGTCAGACGACGGCGGTCGGCTGCGCAGCGACTTCCTTGAGCAGGGACACGACACGCTCGGAGGCCTTTGCACCCGTACCCAGCCAATAATCCGCGCGCGCTCCGTCGATCTTCAAACGGACTTCGCCGCCACGGGCGATCGGGTTGAAGAAACCGATGCGCTCGATGTACTTGCCGTCGCGGCGCGAACGGCTGTCGGCGACGACGACATGATAGAACGGACGCTTCTTGGCGCCACCGCGGGACAAACGAATCGTGACCATCAACTCCTCCAGGGAGGTGTATTGCAACAAAGCCGAATATTGTAACTCAGGCCGAAGGCTTGAAGGAAGCGTCAACCACTCCGAAAGCGACGCCGCAGCTGCCAGCACTGGAGCAGCCTCTCCAGCTGCCGGGTGCACGGACGTAAAAAAGCCCGCGTGACGCGGGCTTTCGATTCTATTTATTCTTCTGTACCCGGCTATGGCCTGTGCCTGGACGCAAGCACCGGTGACGCATTGTAGTTATTTTTCACACAACGCCCCAAGGGCGCTCCTCCTCTTTGGCGACGTTCGTTGGCGTCCCGTCCCTGGAAACGACGCAAAGTGTATAGGAAAAAAACAGTCTGTCCACCAGATTCTTCACTCGCCGATCGTGAGGTCTTTCCGACCCGCCGCGACTCACTGCGGCGACTGTTGGAAATTCCGGCCTCCGCAGCCCAGCCGCAGGGTCCCGACGATCAGTTATAGAGCAGACGGACCCGATCGGGCCCCAGGGTCTTCCTCAGGCGTTGCAACAGGTCTTCGGCCGGACGCACACGCCACTCCGCACCCAGCTGCAGCCGCGTTTCCGCTCCTGCCCCACGGTAATCGATCACGATCGGACAGCCCCCGCCCTGGAAAGGCTTCAGCACGGCCCTGAGCTGACCGACGCGACCGGCTTCAGCGTCGGGCGCGGCCCCTGCTCCTACCGGCCAATCGATCACAAGTTGCCGCGCAAAGCGGGCGCGCGCCGCCTCGATGCTATGGACGCGCTCGGCGCTCAGGCGCGTCTGGCCGGTGAAGTCGTCCATCGCCAATGTGCCCTCGACCACTACCAGCGCATCCTTGATCAGCGCCTCTCGGGATTGATCGAAAGCCTCCGAGAACACGGCCACTTCCACACGGCCCGTCCGGTCATCCAGCGTCGCAAAGGCCATGCGCTTGCCGGTTTTGCTCTGCCGGGTGCGCAACTCCACGACCAGTCCGGCGACCACGACCCGCAGTTCCTGGCGCCCGCCCCCACGGTGCCCGTCCAGGCTCACGGCGCCGAGTTTGCTGGAGATGATGGCGGCCAGTTCGCTCTCATATTCCGTGATCGGATGCCCAGTCAGATACAGCCCCAGCGTCGACTTCTCGTGTGCCAGGCGTTCGCGCTCGGACCATGGCTCGACCGGGACTATGGCAAACGCGGGCGTCCCCGCCACCGTAGCGGGCTGCAAACCGAACAGGTCATCCTGCCCCATGGCGTCCATTGCGAGATGCTGCTCCGCCACCCGCATGGCCTCCGGCAGCGCGGCCAGCAACGCGGCGCGATTGGCCTCCACGCTGTCGAGCGCCCCGGCACGGATCAGGGCCTCCAGCACTCGCCGGTTGACCTTCCGCAAATCGATCCGCCGGCACAGGTCCACCAGGTCGACGAAGGCCCCGCGTCGTTCCCGTTCCTCGACGACCTCGCCGATGGCCGACGCGCCAACCCCCTTGACGGCGCCCAGGCCATACAGGATCGTACCGGGGTCCTTGACGGTAAAACGGTGCTCCGAACGATTGACGTCTGGCGAGAGGACGGTCAGGCCCATCTGCCGACATTCCTCGATCAGCACGACGACCTTGTCGGTGTTGTCCATGTCCGCGGACAGCACGGCCGCCATGAACTCCGCCGGGTAGTGCGCCTTCAGCCAGGCGGTCTGATAGGACACCAGCGCATAGGCGGCCGAGTGCGACTTATTGAAGCCGTACTCGGCGAACTTTTCCATCAGATCGAAGATGAAGGAGGCGACCGACTCGTCGACCTCGCGCGCAGTCGCACCGCTGACGAAGATGCTGCGCTGTTTCGCCATCTCCTCGGGCTTCTTCTTGCCCATCGCCCGACGCAGCAGGTCCGCTTCGCCCAGTGAGTAGCCCGCTAGCACCTGCGCAATCTGCATGACCTGCTCCTGATAAACGATCACGCCATAGGTCGGCTTCAGGATGTTCTCGAGCAGTGGGTGGGGATACTCGACCTTGGCGCGCCCCTGCTTGCGGTTGATGAAGTCATCCACCATGCCGGACTGCAACGGACCGGGACGGAACAAGGCGACCAGCGCGACGATGTCTTCGAAACAATCGGGCTGTAGGCGCTTGATCAGATCCTTCATGCCGCGCGATTCGAGCTGAAACACCGCAGTGGTCGCGTAGCGCTTCAACAACTCGTAGGTCTTCGGATCGTCCCGCGGGATCGCAGCGATATCGACCGGCGACTCGCCCCGCGCGGCACGCGTCCGGTTGATGGTCTTCAGCGCCCAGTCGATGATGGTCAGAGTGCGCAGACCGAGAAAGTCGAACTTCACCAATCCCACGGCCTCGACATCGTCCTTGTCGAACTGCGTCACGAGATTGTCGCCGCCGGCGTCGCAATAGAGCGGCGTGTAATCGGTCAGCCGGGAGGGCGCGATCACCAGACCGCCCGCATGCTTGCCCGGATTGCGCGTCAAGCCTTCCAGCGACTTGGCCAGGTCGATCAGCGCCCGCACTTCCTCGTCGCTCTCATACCAGCGCCGGAGGTCCTCGCTGTCGTTCAGGGCCTTGTCCAGCGTGATACCGAGTTCAAATGGGATCAGCTTCGCGATCTTGTCGACGAAACCGTAGGAGTGTCCCAGGACCCGTCCAACATCGCGTACGACGGCCTTCGCTGCCATACTGCCGTAGGTGATGATCTGGGAGACACGGTCGCGGCCGTACTTGCGCGCGACATAGTCGATGACCTCGTCGCGCCTTTCCATGCAGAAGTCGATATCGAAGTCGGGCATCGACACCCGCTCCGGATTCAGGAAGCGCTCGAACAGCAGATCGAATTCCAGCGGATCGAGATCAGTGATTTGCAGCGCGTAGGCGACCAGCGAACCAGCGCCGGAGCCGCGCCCGGGACCGACCGGAATGCCCTCGCCCTTGGCCCACTGGATGAAATCGGCCACGATCAAAAAGTAACCGGGGAAGCCCATCTGGCGAATCACCGCGAGCTCCAGTTCGAGGCGATCGCGATAGACCTTTGCCGTGGCCGCGTTGTCGACCATACCCGCGGACACCAGACGCTGCTCCAGACCGGTGCGCGACTGCACGGCGAAATAATCGTCCAGATGCATACCCTCGGGGACCGGAAAATCCGGCAGCGAAGTCTGCCCCAGGGTCAGCTCAAGGTTGCAACGCTTGGCAAACTCGACCGTGTTCTCCAGTGCGACCGGGAGATCGGCGAATTGCTCCGCCATCTCGTCCGGACTCCGCAGATACTGTTCCGGACTGTAATCACGGGGGCGACGTGGGTCATCGAGCACCCGACCCTGATGGATGCAGACGCGAGCCTCGTGCGCATCGAAGTCGCCGCGCTGCAGGAATCGGACGTCGTTGGTCGCAACCACCGGAGCCCCTGTCTCCTCGGCGAGCAGCACCGCATGCTCGATGTACTCCTCCTCCCGCGCGCGCCCAGTGCGTTGCAGTTCAAGGTAATACCGGTCGCCAAACACGCTTTGCCAATGAACCAACTCGCGCCGCGCTTCGCCAACGTTCCCGGAAAGCAGCAGCCGGCCGATGCGACCCTCACGCCCGCCGGAAAGCGCCAGCAGACCTGCGCTGCGCTCCGGTAACCACTGGGGCATCAGCATGGGGACGCCCTGGCGCTGATGTTCGAGGTACGCCTTTGAGATCAGCTCGACCAGATTTCGGTATCCGGTCGCGTTCTGCACGAACAGCGACAGCCGGTCCGGCGATCCCGGCTCCGCTTCGTTCAAGACCCAGAGATCCGCGCCGACGATGGGCTTCACGCCACGTTTGAGCGCCGCCTTGTAGAACTTGACCAGCGCAAACAGGTTGGACTGGTCGCTGATCGCGACGGCAGGCATACCGAGCTCGGCAGCACGCGCGACCAGATCCCCGATGCCGGGCAGACCGTCGCTCAGGGAGTATTCGGTATGGACGCGTAAATGGATGAATCGCGGTTGCATAGGCGTCGGAAAACGTCGTCAATCATTCAGCTCCCCGCGAAGACCACGGACGGCCCGGACAGATAACCCCGGCGGGGCGGCATGGGCAGAGTCGGAAAGCTTGAGCGGGGGGCGCGTCTTCCTGGCTTCGCCGCTCGGTTCTCGGGCGGTCGCCCGCGCGTCCCCGTCGGGCCGCATCGCCGGCCCGGGTCGCGCGGATGCGCTCAGGTCAACTTGCAGAAATCATCGAGACAAAGACGAAGCGCCACCTGCCAGTCTGGCAGTCGGAGGCCGAAGGCTGCCGCCAGCTTCTCATTGGCCAGAACGGAGTAAGCCGGTCGTTGCGCGGCGGTTGGGTAACCCGAGGTCGGAATCGCCTCCAACTGCGCCACACGATCGCCGAGGAGACCGCGTGTGCGGGCTTCAGTCGCGATCTGCGCGGCGAATCCGTGCCATGAGGTCTCGCCGGCACAGGTCAGATGATAGATGCCGGCGCGCTCACCCGGCAGGAACCGGTCTCCCTGGTTGCAACTGGCCACCAGCAGGGCCGTGACATCGGCGATATGCCGCGACCACGTCGGCGCGCCGAACTGATCGTCGACCACCGTCACCCGCTCCCGCTCGCGCAACAGCCGGAGCATGGTCAGCAGAAAGTTGTGGCCGCGGCGTCCGTAAACCCAGGCGGTCCGGAGGATCAGATGCGGCACACCGGTGGCCTGTATGGCCTGCTCGCCCGCCAGTTTGCTGGCTCCGTAGACACTCTTCGGCTGCGCCATATGGTGTTCGGGGTAAGGCGTGGAGAGGCTCCCGCCGCCGAAGACGTAATCCGTGGAGTAGTGGATCAAACCCGCGCCCAGACGCCGCGCCTCGGCGGCGATGATGCCGGGGGCCTCGGCATTGATCCGCCAGGCCAGATCCGACTCCTGTTCCGCCTTGTCTACGGCGGTGTATGCCGCAGCATTGATGATCAGGTCGGGCTGCATGTCGGCAATGGCGCGACGCAGCGAGCCGGCATCCGCCAAATCGACCGTTAATCCCGGCGTACGCCGGTCAGCGGCGATGAGCTCACCCAGGGGCGCCAGACTGCGTCGCAGTTCCCAGGCGACCTGTCCTTCGCGACCGAGCAGAAGTATCTTCATGGGGCTACATACACCGGCAGCCGGTCGGGAGGAATGTCCTGCAAACGCAGGCCCTTGACGTCCTTGTCCGAAAGACTGGGGTTAGCGATGGGCCACTCCAGTGCGAGCGCGGGGTCGTTCCACAGTACCGTGAACTCGCATTCCGGATGGTACGCATCGGTGCACTTGTAGCTGAACAGCGCGTGCGGGCTGGTCACCCCGAAACCGTGCGCGAAGCCGGGCGGGATATATAGCTGGCGCCGGTTTTCGGCCGATAGGTAGACGGACACGGACTTGCCGAAGGTCGGCGAGCCGCGCCGAATGTCGACCGCGACGTCGAAAACTTCGCCTTCGAGCACTTGCACGAGCTTGCCCTGTCCATGCGGCTGCTGGCAGTGCAGGCCGCGCAGGACGCCCCGCTCCGAGTAGGACAGGTTGTCCTGGACGAACTCTGTGTCCAGCCCCTGTTGCCGATAGCGCTCTCGGTTCCAGGATTCGAAGAAATACCCGCGGCTGTCGCCGAACACTCGCGGCTCGATCAGCAGGACGCCCGGTAATGCAGTCGCCTCGACCTTCATGTCGGACGCCCGGTTTCGAGCAGGCTCAGCAGATAATCCCCGTAGCCACTTTTGCGCACCGGATGCGCCAGCGCTTCGAGTTCGGCGTCGTTGATCCAGCCCTGCGCGTAGGCAATCTCCTCCGGACAACAGATCTTGAGCCCTTGCCTTTCCTCGATCGTCTGGATGAAGTTTGACGCCTGCAGCAGCGATGCGTGAGTGCCGGTGTCGAGCCAGGCCGTACCACGACCGAGCTTCACGAGATCAAGCTGTCCCAATTCGAGATAGCGACGATTGACGTCGGTAATCTCGTACTCGCCGCGGGCCGACGGCTTCAACTCGCGGACGATGTCGACCACCTGCTGGTCATAGAAATACAGCCCGGTGATCGCATAATTCGATTTCGGCTTAAGCGGCTTCTCCTCGAGGTCGATCACCCGTCCTTGGTCGTTGAATGCCGCCACGCCGTAGCGTTCCGGATCGCGTACCCAGTAACCGAACACCGTCGCACCTTGTTGGTTCCCAACCGCGCTGCCGAGGTGGTCCGCGAGGCCATGCCCGAAGAAAATGTTGTCACCCAGAATCAGCGAGCTACGGCGGTTTCCTATGAACTGACGGCCGATGACGAAGGCCTGCGCCAATCCCTCCGGCGCCGGCTGGGTGGCATACTCGATCGACATGCCCCAGCGCTGACCGTCGCCCAGGAGCTTCACGAACAGATCCGCGTCCTGCGGTGTCGTGATCACCAGCACTTCCCGGATGCCGGCGAGCATCAACACCGACAAGGGGTAGTAGATCATGGGCTTGTCATAGACAGGAAGGAGCTGCTTGCTCATCACGTGCGTGAGCGGATGCAGCCGCGTACCGGATCCGCCGGCCAGAATCAGTCCCTTGACATCACTCACGCCGCGTTCTCCTCCACTGCCAGACCCAGTCGCTCCCCACAGTATTCGCCGCTGGTCACCCGCTCGCACCATTCGCTGTTGTCGAGATACCAGCGCACGGTCTTGCGCAGGCCCGAAGCCAGGTTCTCTTGCGGTTCCCAGCTGAGTTGCGTCCGGATCTTGGTCGCGTCGATGGCATAGCGGAGGTCATGACCCGGGCGGTCAGGGACGAATTTAATCAGGCGTTCATGGGGGCGATGAGGCGAATCCGGGCACAGTTCGTCCAACAGGGAACACAGCGCCTTGACCAGTTGCAGATTGCTCTGCTCGTTGTTGCCACCGACGTTATACACTTCGCCCGGTTCGCCGCGCTCGAGCACGCGCTCGATGGCCCGGCAATGATCCTCCACGTAAAGCCAGTCGCGCACGTTGGCACCCGTGCCGTACACCGGCAGCGGCTTCCCGGCGAGTGCGTTGAGAATCATCAGCGGGATCAGCTTCTCGGGAAACTGGTACGGACCGTAGTTGTTCGAGCAGTTCGTGGTCAGCACCGGCAGGCCGTAGGTATGAAAATAGGCGCGTACCAGATGGTCGGAGCTGGCTTTTGAGGCCGAGTAAGGTGAGTTCGGCCGGTAGGGCGTCTCCTCGGTGAACAAGCCTTCAGTGCCCAGCGACCCGTAGACTTCGTCGGTCGAGACGTGCAGGAACCGAAATGCCGCGCGGGCGTCCGGCTCCAGCCCGCGCCAGTAGTGGCGGGCCGACTCCAGCAGCTGAAAGGTACCGACGACGTTGGTTTGTACGAACGCTTCGGGGGAATCGATCGAGCGGTCGACGTGGCTTTCCGCGGCAAAATTCACGATGGCCGACGGCTCATAGCGGTCGAGCAGATAGGCCACCAGTTCACGGTCACCGATCGACCCCAGCACGAAGACGTGGTTCGGGTTGTCGTCCAGGCTGTCGACCGTATCGAGATTGCCGGCGTAGGTCAGCGCGTCGAGGTTGACCACTTCGATATTGCCCCGCGCCATCTGCCGCAACACGAAGTTGGCACCGATGAAACCGGCTCCGCCGGTGACCAGGATCGTCTTCTTGCCGTTCATAACCTCGACCCCTTTTTCTGCATCATTCCGCGTGAAGGATTGTACCCAATAATCGCAACCCCCAGGAACACGGCCAGCGCCACGCCGGTATACAAACAGGCCTGCAGGTTGAACTGGCCGTACAGGGCGTAGCGGACCAGCTCGACCGCCTGCGAGAAGGGGTTGTAGCGCGCCAGGGTGGTCAGCAACGGGCTCGATTCCTGCAGCTTCCAGAGGGGGTACAGCGCCGTGGACAGGAAGAACATCGGGAAAATCACAAAGTTCATGACACCCGCGAAGTTCTCGAGTTGCTCGATGAACGACGACAACAGCAGGCCGAGCGCGCCCAACATCATGCCCGACAGGATCAGCGCCGGCAGCACCCACAGATAACCGGCCCAGGGCGCCTGCACGCCATAGATCCAGGCGACCCCAAGGAACACGTAGCATTGCAGCAGCGAGACCATGACGCCGCCCAGCAGCTTCGAGGTCAGCAGGAACCAGCGCGGCAGCGGACTGACCAGCAGCGTCTTCATGCTGCCCATTTCCCGGTCGTAAACCATAGACAAGGAACTCTGCATGCCGTTAAACAACTGGATCATGCCAAGCAGGCCGGGCGTGATGTAAACCTCGTAGGCGATATAGGTTTCATACGGTGGAGTGATGGCGACCCCGAGTGTCGAACGGAAACCGGCGGCAAAGATGAACAGCCACACCAGCGGCCGCACCAGCGCCGAAAAGAACCGCTCCCGCTGCCGCACGAAGCGATACAGTTCGCGCAGCACGATGCCGCTCATCGCTCGCCAGGCGTGCATCGTCCTCATGTCTTGGTCTCGGTGTACAGGTGAAATGCGGCACCGACATCGGCGGCGCCAGCCCCCGCCAGCACTTCGGCTACCGAACCCGAGGCGCGTATACGGCCGCGATGCAGTATCACCAGTTGGTCGTGGTCGCGGATCTCGTCGATCAGATGCGTGGCCCACAGCACCGCGATCCGCCCTTCCTCACACAGTTGGTGGACATAGTCCACAATGGCCAGGCGGCTCGGGACGTCGAGTCCGACGGTCGGTTCGTCGAGCAGGAGCAATTCGGGCCGATGCAGCAGCGCCCGGGCAATCTCGACCCGCCGCCGATGACCGCCGTTGAGCTGACGCACCGGTTCGAACCGCCGTTCGTACATCGCCTGCCGACTCAGCTCCGCCTCGATCCGAACTTCCGCCTCGCGCCCGCCGAGCCCGTGCAGCGCGGCGTGATAGCGGAGGTTCTGCATGACCGTCAGATCCAGGTCGAGCGTCGGCTGCTGAAACACGACACCAAGACGGGCCAGCGCCTGTGACGAGCGGCGCCGCAAATCAAAACCGGCGATCTCGATGCGACCTTCGGGCGCATCGTAAAGGCGGGTGATCAGCGAAAACAGTGTGGTCTTGCCAGCGCCGTTCGGCCCCAGCAAAAAAGCGCACCGTCCTTTCTGTACCTCAAACGAGACCGCGTCCAGTGCGCGCCTCGCGCCATAGGCGTAGGCAACGCCGGCGACGGCAAGAACGGGCGATAGCGACATGGAATCACTCACGGCCGCGCCACGACCCCCCAGGGATAGTTGCCGACGGCGACCGACTTGGTCACCCGGTGTTCGGGCAGTTCGATCAGCGAGATATCATTGCTGACGCCGTTCGTCGTATAGAGGCGCGTGTAATCGGGCGAGAACTCCAGGTTCCACACCCGCTGACCGACCAGCAGATAATCGACCACTTCGAGCTTTTCCGCATCGATCACGGCCACCCGGTTGGCCGGTCCGAGCGCAACGTACCCATAGCGGCGCTTGGGATCGATCCGAATGCCCACGGGCTGGATCTTCTCGGCCGTCACGCCCGGAACCTTGAAGCCGATGCGCTTGATCACCTGTCGCGTCGCGACGTCAAGGACCAGCAGCACCCCGGCAATCTCCGACGTCACCCACAGTTGCTTCGAGTCGGCCGTGAACGAGGCGGCGCGCGGGCGAGGGTCCACCAGCGTATTGTCGACGACCTCGAGCTTGGCTCGGTCGATCCAGTGGACCATGTTGGTCGTCTCGCTGGTGCTGGCGACCCACTGACCGTCGGGGCTGACCGCGATGCCCTCCGGTTCCACTCCGACCGGTATGCTCTTGACCTTCGCCCGTTTGGCGATGTCGATCACCGTAACCAAGTTGTCGTCCTCATTGGACACGTATAGGAACTTTCCTTCCGGGTCCATGGCGAAGGTTTCGGGATCGTCGCCCGAGGGTAGGGTGCCGACCTTTCGCAAGGTGTCGGCATCGATGATCTGAATGACGTCGTCGTCGCTCGTCGCGACGTAGAGCTGCCGCCCATCGCGGCTCAGCACGATACCGCGGGGGCGCTTGCCGATCTTGGCCGTCCTGACGAGCTTGCCGGCTGCACCGTCCACGACCGCCAACGCGTTGTCTTTCTCTAATGTCACGTACAGCGTATCCGCAGCGGCCGGGGTGCCGCCCGACAGTAGACTCAACAATACCAGCGCCGCGGTGACCTCAGGCGCTGGCCTCCAATCACCGCGACAAGCGGCAACCTGATTCACTTTCATCGTAGCCCAGTGTGTCCAATTCATTTTTCGGGTGAATGATGCCTTCGACCGGGGCCACCGCCACGAGGGCTCGCGGTTGGGCCAGCAGCACCGGCTGGCGCAATTGCCGATCCCAGGAGCGGAACGACAGCGGGACACCCTTGAAGCCGGCCAAGGCGAACGTATCGCTCAACACATAATCGCGGATTGCAGCAAACTGCACGCTGCGCACACGGGTCGCGGCTTCGCCGATGGCGCGTACCGCCAGCCAGGCACCGTAGTCGACTTCACGCATACCCCGTCCGGCTTTTTCGCGGAAACGGTTCTGCAACTGGATCGCTCCCCACGCCTCGTGCACCGGGTGCCACCCCGCCGCCACCAGCCCTTGCGTGCCAACGACCGGACGTGGCAGCCACGTGCGGTAGGACAGCTCTTCGCCAAATGCGCCCTGCTCGTCCGCGACGACCAGCACGTCGTAATCCACACCCTGCGTGAACACCGGTACCTCGGAGGCGGGAGTGCGGCGATCGTCGAAACTATGTTCCCACGGCTTGCGCGCGACGACCTTGGCACCGAAACGCTTGGCCGAGCGCTCGACCGCAGCGGCGAACAACGCATCGCCCGGCGCCGACCCGACCACCAGAAACCACTTCATCCAGCGCTTCTGCAGCAGATACTGGCCCAGCGCATCGGCCAGCATCGCATGGCTGGGAAGGGTATGCAGAACATCGCCGGCGCAATCCTCGGCCCGCAACCGGTCGTCGCGCGCACCGACGTCGAACAGCAGCACCGGCCGAGACCCGACGGAGCGCTGCAATGCCACGAGCTGGTCGGCCGGCAGATTGACCAGAACGTGTTCGATCCCCTGCTTCAAGAGATTGTCGAAAGCCGGTAGCGGGTCCGCCTGCGCCTCCAGCACGACTTCGGTCAACTCGAAGCGCTGACCGGTGAATTGACCGGTGGTGTTGTTGTCGCCGATCGCGAGCCGGGCGCCCTGCACGCCTAGATCGGGCGGAATTGGGTCAAAAAAAGGCCCCACGCCTTCGGTCACAGATGCGGTTAGAAACCCGAGTTTGACGACAACGGCGGGCTGGGCGGCTTGCGCCGGCGCTTTGGCGGCACTGGCCCTCTTGTCCGCGGCATCGCGCTTGCGAGCCCACGCGCCATCGGCAGGGCCGAGTAATAGCACGACCGAGACAGCCACCAGCAGGCCTTGGAACACCCGCGTTCGCAAAACCGCTAATCCACTCGCCCGGGGGCATGGCGCGCTGCGGTAAGCTGCCGTCGGGCGGTCCATCCCCGGCTCACGGCTTACAGCTTGAAAGTCGTCAGCCACGTAACGTATCCCAGGACAATTCTCGGTGGCGGTTGGCGCATGTCGGAAGCCGCGCAATCATAGCAGATCAGCTTCGGAGGAAGGTGCCCCGCTCGCAGGAATCCTTGCGTGGCCAAGATCGAAGTCTGCGGAACACCGGGGAGCCACCCGTCAGACCTTCTAGAGGAAGCTCAATCCGATTCACCGCAGGCAGTGCTGCAGCCAACCGGATGGCCCGCTCAAGTATTTGAGCGCGGAGCTTAGCGAAGGGTCCGGTTCCTGATGCGACCCACGAAGACCAAATGGGCTGTCACAGGAAACCCGGGAGGGAAACGTGGGATGATTCTCGCGGTCATGCACTCTCCCTGCCGGCGATCGTGGCCACATCGTCGCTCCGTGGGGTGTTATGCTGCGGCCGTCGGAAAAATTCGACGGCCCTGTAGTCGCGCGGCACTGGCTTTCGCAGGCACCGCATGTTGATCGGTGCTGCTGCCGCGTTGCCCCTGGGATGCATCGGACTGGTGCCTCGATCCCGCGGCATCGGCTGGCGCAGTTATTGTCCGGAACATCCCGAGACGTTTCCGCTGTGGCTTGGCTGGCGGACCGCGGATGATTTCAGGCTTCCTCGAACCCTACGGCGCCCCCGTCAAAAACTGGGGGAGCTACAATGGCCGTCTCCAAACTCCGCAGAGCATTAATGTCTAGGACCCGACGACGTCTGCTTCTGGTCGGCTGGCTGCTGTCCGCACCGGGCGCAGGCGCCATGGACTTGTTGAAGACCTATGAGATGGCGCTCGAACGCGATCCCGAATTCCATGCCGCGGAAGCGAACCGCAATGCCATCCTGCAGACCAAGCCCATCGCGATCGCCCAGTTGCTGCCCAACCTGTCATTCCGGGGCCGCATGAACCGCAACCACGTGCTGGTGAAATCGACGCCCATCGTGGCCCAGCGCGGTCAGGATGTGTTTTTCTGGGACAACACGATGGACGTCAACCTGAACCAGCCCATCTACCGGCACGAGTTATGGGTGCAGCTGAGTCAGGCGGACAACCAGATTGCCGCAGCGGAAGCGCAGTATGCAGCGGCGGAACAGGACGTCACGTTCCGCGCCTCGCGGGCCTATTTCGACGTACTGCTGGCCGAGGCCAACCTGAGTTTCGCTCAGGCCGAGAACGTCGCCACCGAACGCCAGTACGAGCAGGCCAAGGCGCGTTTCGAGGTTGGCCTGATCGCCATCACCGACGTCAAGGTCGCCGAGTCCGCTGCCGACCAGGTCGAAGCCCGCGTGATCGCGGCAGAAAACGAGTGGGAGAATGCGCGGGAAGCGTTGAAGCAGATCATCGGGGAATACGAGGGCGACCTCGACCGCCTGAAGGACAACATCCCGTTCGAGCGGCCCAACCCCGACAATATCGACAAGTGGCACGAACTCGGGCAACAGAACAACCTGCTGATCATCGCTTCCACCAATCAGGCCGACCTCGCGAAAAAGGGCATCGACCTGCAGTTCGCCGGCCACATGCCCTCGCTCGATCTGGTTGGCAATGCCAATTTCCTCAGCACCAATCGCCCGAACGGCATTTCGACCCAAAGCCAACTGCTCGGGGCGGAACTGACCATCCCGATTTTCGAGGGCGGCGGAGTGAACGCCCGCGTCGATCAGGCCCGCTTTCAGTACGAGGAGGCCATGGAAAAGCTCGACGTCCAGCGCCGCGCGACGAAGGTGCAGGTCAAGAACTCGTTTCGGACCGTGATCGCTTCGATCGGACAGGTGAACGCGCTGAAAACCGCCATCGCGTCGACACGGCTGGCACTGGAGGCCGAGCAGGCCGGCTTCGAAGTCGGCACCCGCACCATGGTCGATGTCCTGGTCGTGTTGAGAAATCTGTTCGCCAACAAACGCGACTACGCCAAAGCGGTGTACGACTACATCGTCAACAGTCTCAATCTGAAGCAGGCCGCGAGCATGCTCAGTCGCGAGGACGTCGAGATCCTGAACCGCTGGCTTACCGCGGAGCACATCCGCGATCCTTTGAGCGACGCGCTGGGTGACACCGGGGACCCAAGCGTCTACGATGACAGGAACCCCGAGGGACCGCCGCAGTCCGATATGCAAGCGGCGCCGCCGGGACTCAGGACGCCACGCCGATAAATGGGCTTTTTGCCGCTCGCGTCCCGGCACGTCGCAGCAACCGATGCCGAAGCCCGGAAGCATCGGCCCGCCCTCGATCGAATGTGACCAGGTCATGGATAACTTCGCCCGCTTCAACTTTTACCTGTCGGTCTGGCTGTCCATCGCCGGCGGCATCCTGATCTTCAATCGCCCCGAGTTCATCGTGCCCGACGCCGAAGACTTGTTCGGCCCGCTTCGCAACAATCTGCTCTTCGCGGCCCTGATCCTGGCGATCAACCAGGTGATCCTGTGGTTCACACGCTACACCCGCAACGAGTCCAGGGAGGCCCTGCTGATGGGGTTGCTGTTCATGCTCGTAAGCGGCGGGTTGCAGTACTATGGCCGCGTGAACGGGATTCCGGTCAACAACTGGTGCTCCATCGCCGCCTTCTACGTGGGTATGTCGCACGTGCTGTTCTTCTGGTCCCAATCCCGCAAGCTCGGTTCCGAAAACCTGTGACGGGCCCGGCCGTCCGGCCGGTTTCCGTCTGCTAGCGCCGTCGCGCTGGATGGTGTGCCATGGACAAAAAGTCAAACGACTCTTGGTGGGATGCCCTCGCCCGCTTCGCCAACAAAGCCAAGCGCCATGCCGCGCGCGAGGCCTCCCGGCTCCGCGCCGACACACCTGCCGGCGGCAATCCGGCTGCTCCGCGGCGGAATCCCGTCATCGTCTACGTTCTGCTGGCGCTCGCCCTGCTCTACCTGTTTCAGGGGGCGCAGCAGTTGCGCGAGGAGGAAATCCCTTACAGCGAATTCCTGCAACTCGTTGACGAGGGCAAGATCGAGCGTCTGACGGTCACCGACCAACTCATCACGGGGCTGCGCCAACCGGAGGCCGGCGACTCCGAGCCGCAACCCTTCCTGACGGTACCGATGTGGAACAACGAGTTGGCGGAGCATTTGCGTCGGAAGGGCGTAACCTACGATGTCCGCCATGGCGAGAATTGGCTGGGAAATTTCCTGTTCAACTGGGTCCTGCCCATCCTGTTCATTGTCATGATCTGGAACTGGATGGCGCGCCGAACGATGGGCGGGCGCGGACTGATGAGCTTCGGCCGTGATCGCTTCCGTATCCAGGCCGACACGACACCGAAGGCAACCTTTCGGGATGTAGCCGGAGCCGAGGAAGCCAAACAGGAACTCAAGGAGACCATCGAATTCTTGCGCGAGCCTGCCCGCATTCAGCGGCTGGGCGGACGGATGCCCAAGGGCCTGCTGCTGGTCGGCCCGCCCGGGACCGGCAAGACCTTGCTGGCCCGTGCCGTGGCCGGCGAAGCGGGCGTTCCGTTCTTCAATATCAGCGGCTCGGAGTTCATCGAACTCTTCGTCGGTGTGGGCGCTGCGCGCACTCGAGACCTTTTCGAGCAGGCCCGGCAAAAGGCGCCTTGCATCATCTTCATCGACGAACTCGATGCAATCGGGCGTTCGCGCGGCGGACCCGCGATCATGGGCGGACACGATGAGCGCGAGCAAACCCTGAATCAGTTGCTGACCGAGATGGATGGTTTCGACCCTTCGGTCGGGGTCGTCGTGATGGCCGCAACCAACCGCCCGGAAATCCTGGACAAGGCGCTGCTGCGTTCCGGACGCTTCGACCGGCAAATCGTCGTGGACAAACCGGGGCTTGAAGACCGCCACGCGATCCTGAAGCTGCACACGGCGACAATGACTCTCAGCGCCGACGTCGACCTGATGATCGTTGCCCAGCGCACGCCGGGACTGGTCGGCGCCGACCTGGCCAACATCGCGAACGAGGCCGCCATCATCGCGGTGCGCGATGATGCGCCGCATGTGGGCATGCGCCACTTCGAAGCTGCCATCGACCGAGTGCTGGCCGGGCCGGAGAAGAAAAGCCGCGTGCTCAACCCACGCGAGAAACGCCGCGTGGCGTATCACGAGTCCGGCCACGCGCTGGTCGCACTCCACGTTCCGACCGGCGAACCGGTGCACAAGGTCTCGATCATTCCGCGCGGCGCCGCCGCGCTCGGCTACACGCTGCAGCTTCCGGTCGAGGAGAAGTTTCTGTCCACCGCACAGGAACTGAAAGACCAGATCGCAATTCTGCTCGGCGGACGAACCGCGGAGGAGATCGCCCTGGGCGAAGTATCGAGCGGAGCACAAAACGATCTCGAGAAAGCCTCGGAAATCGCGCGCGTGATGATCTGTCAACTCGGCATGAGCCAAGCGCTCGGCCCCCTGACCTTCGGACGGCGCCAGAGGCTGGCCTACCTGGATGTCGAGGGTGCCGAGGAACGGAACTTCAGCGAGGAGACGGCCCGCGCGATCGATCGCGAAGCAAAGAGTCTGGTCGAGGAAGGGCAGGACCGGGCCCGCGCGATACTGACCGAACACCGCGCGACGCTGGACCGTGTCGCGGCGTTGTTGCAGCAGAAGGAAGTCGTCAGTGGCGACGAGATCCGATCACTGTCGGAAAGCTCGGTAAAGTCCGAGGATGGTCGGACGACTTCCACTTGATGGCGCATAGTACGCAATGCGTGGCGGATCCCAAGCCGCCGCGCCATAGGCCCGTCGAGGCCATAGCGATGGAGAAGATATCATGTTTCCCGAACCCGGCATCCTGAGCGACGATGAAGCCAGCGAGCTGCGTTGGGCATATGAGCAGCTGGAGCATCCTTCCCTGGCCGCGCGACTCAGCAGCGTGATTGGCGTTCCTATAGAACGGATGCTCAAGTTGTTACCGCAGAGTTGGTATCGCGCGGTCGAGACCGGTGCTGAAGCAAGCATCTCGCGGGCCGCGCGGCTCGCCGTCTCGACGCTCGGTCAGAACCACACGACATGGGCGGGTGACAAACGACACCGGGCGGCGGCCGCCATCGCCGGCGCGGCGGGCGGCTTGGCCGGACCGCTCGGACTGCTGGGCGAGTTGCCCGTGATGACGCTGCTGATGCTGCGCTCGATTGCCGCCATCGCCCATCGCCATGGTGAGGATCTGGCGGATGAGTCGACGCACCTGGCCTGCGTCGAGGTCTTCGGCCTCGGAGCGCGATCACGCGACGATGACGGCGCAGAGACCGGCTATTTCGGGCTGCGAGGAAGCCTGGCCTTCCACTTCGGAGGCACGCTATCGCATCAGGCCACGCCGGGCTCGCTACCCGGCGGCGTCGAGTTCCTGCGCGGGGTCGCCGCGCGTTTCGGCATCGCTCTGTCCGACGTCCACGCGGCACGCATCGTACCGGTGGTCGGCGCGCTCAGCGGCGCGGCCCTCAACGTGATCTTCATGCAGCATTTCCAGGACATCGCGCGAGGCCACTTCATCGTGCGCCGCCTGGAACGCAAGTATGGCGCCCAGGCCATCCGTGTTGCTTACGTCCGAGTCGGCGCCATATCCGATCAGCAGAGCCGGAAGGAATACAGCCCGCTGGAGGGCTGGTAGCCGGCAGGCGCGATGGCCTGTCGAGGGCGGTCAGCATGGAGACGGATTCCGGCTGGGGCGGAAAGGACGCGATAGCAGGCTCTTAGGAACCACCGCCCGGCCGTAGCGGCACGCTGCGATGAGAGCGACGCGGCACCTCAAATACCGGAAAAGGCATCGCATTCCCGCTTTCGCGAAAACCACCGCAGCACGGGACAAACACTCCCCGGGGACCTGACCAGATCACCGGCGCGACCGAAGACTGAACGCGCGCCCCCGTCGGTAAGGGCTGGCGTATCAGTCAGGCGCGATTTTGTTTAGCTGAGAGCTCTTCGAACAGGCCGTCGGGCTCGGTGCAAAAAGGAACTGCGGGGTCGTACACCGGCTCCGGCAGTTGTTCCCAGTTGGATTCCCAGTCGAAGCGGGGCAACCGGTTGAAAGCCTGGCGGATGCCCTCCGCCCAGTTCTTCTGCATCGCCGTGTAGAACTGGGAGGTCATCTCGAGGTTCAGATAGTGGCTGACATGGAAACTGTCACGCCGGTAAATCGCCAACTCGACCGGTGGCCCCACCGAGATGTTGCTGCGCATGGTCGAGTCGAGCGACACCAGTGCACAGCGGGCTGCATCTTCCAGCGAGGTCGTGGCCGAGATCATGCGGTCCAGAATCGGCTTACCGTACTTCGTTTCGCCGATTTGCAGGTAGGGCGTATTCGGCGCGACCGTGATGTAGTTGCCCTGCGGATAGATCAGCAGAATCTCGGGATCCTTGCCCTTGATCTGCCCGCCCAGGATGAAGCTGGCCTCCCCGGAAAACCCGCAGCGCTGCATGGCAGACAGGTGCTGCTCCTGCACCTTCACACTAATGCCGCCAATATAGCTGGCGACGTCGAAGATGTAGTCCATCGTGTGCAGATTCGCCGCGGCATCCGGGTCATCGAGATCGCGGCGGATCTGATTCAGCACGGCCTGGGTTGTCGCCAGGCTGCCAGCGGCGAGCAGCACCAGCAGACGGTCACCGTTCAATTCGAACCGGTGCATCTTGCTGTAAACGCTGGCGTAGTCCACGCCGGCATGGGTTCGCGAATCGGTCGCAAAGATCAGGCCGTCATCGACCTTGATAGCCAAGCAGTAAGTCATGGTTTGTCAGTCAGCTAAACAGTGGTGACGTTGCCGCCGACCTTCCCTGGACTAGGCCCTGTCGCCACCCGATTCGGCGCGGCGGCACCGAAACTCGCGTGGCGTTGCCTGAGGCGGCTCTCGTTTGTCTGCGGAGCGTGAGGCAGGCGGCGCGGCCTGACTCATGTCCCGCCAGCGCTCTCCGGAGTCGCCACCCGGTGTCGGCCCAGTTCCAACAGGTTGGCGGGAGAAAGCTGCATTAGTTAGATCTTAACATTACTTTTGCGCTCGCTCGGCACAATCAAACTGCGCCGGCCGGCGTCAGTGCATGGCACCGCCCGCGGCATCCCGCTGAGCCGGCGCTAGCGAGGCGCCGATTCATCCAGAGCTTCCCTGGGCAGGCGCTGCCAGGGTGCGGCGAATCGCGTCGGCGCATTCCCGGCTTAGTGCATCGACCGTGCGACTCAAGGCTGCAACGCCCGATGCCGGGACGTTGGGCTCGGCCTGCGCGTACAACCGCGACTTGCGGGAAAGCACGAGCCCCTCCTTGCGGTAGAGGTCCCAACGGACGTCCAGCAGCGCTCGCCCGTCTTCGCTCAAATGGAACTCGTTGACGCGCAAGCTCAGCTTGAAGTCGACCGACTCGGTGCGGGCCCAGGGATGCACCAGAATCCGCTCGGCTGTCAACTTGGCTGCCAGATCTTCGGCCAACACCCGCGCAAAGTTTTCGCGCAGATTGTCGGCCCAGCGCTCACCATCGCGGAGACGCAATTCCCCGTCAGGCAGGGCCACGACCATCTGCGGGCGGTCGAGGTAGCGGGGAAACCGGATCGGACCTACGCCCACGGCAGGCGCTACGGTCTCGGCCTGGGCTGCCTTCGGGCCTGCCTGGTCCGTCGCCTGCAGCAGGTAGTAGGACGGGGGCGGCGTCCGGCTGGCGCAGGCGGACATCAGGGCGGCGGCGCACGTCAACGCCAGGCAGCGAATACGCAAGGTCACCATCGGGGTCTCCGGCCTTACCATGTCACCCATCACTGTTTCCCGAACAGCAGCGAATCGGGTTTGCGTTCGAGCGCATCGGCCAGATCCCGCACGGCCCGGGCCGTTTCTCGTAATTCCACGATCGCCTGATCGAGATTGGAGTCCGGTGCCGTGAAATCCTCTGCCGCATGGAGCGTGCCTTGCAGTTTCTTCATGGTCGCGGTCGCCGTCTCGAGGGTCTGCTGGCTCGTGATCAGCGCGGCATCGGTGCGTTTGACCAGCGGTTTCAGTTCTTCCCGCAGATCCTGCACCAGCCCCCGCATTTCGGTGCTGGTGCGACGTGCATCCGAGGCCAGGGGACCCACCTGATGGTTCAGGTTGGCCAGCAGCGCATGGGCATCCCGCAGTGCCAGCGCGAGATCCTTGCGCGCCGCGTCGAGATCGTCGGAGGAGACGAAGACCCGGATGCGTTCCAGCGTGACCGTGACGTCCCCGAGAATCTTGTCGAAGGGAATCCGCCGAAACTGACGCATCACTTCGTCCAGCGTGTTGCGCAGTTCATCCCCGCGGGCCGGCACACTGGGGATCTCGAGGTAGCCCTGGTAGTCGTGACCGACCAGATGCAGCGGCTCGCCCGGATAGAAGCTCAGTTCGACGTACAGTCGTCCGGTGAGGAAGCTCTGCGGTTCCAGGCGCGCCCGCAGGCCGGCATCAATTAGCTTCTGCAGGTTCTCCTTACGCTTCTGCAACGTGAAGGCCGGTCGAAACCCGCGTCCCTGTTCATCGCGCAGGGTTTCTAGGTCGAGTTCCAGCACGACCGGCTTCAGCACCGCGTTGTGCTCCCGGTCGAACATGATGTCGATATCCTTGACACTACCGACCTGAACCCCCTGAATCGAAACGGGTGCGCCGATCATCAAGCCGTTCAGCGAGGAATCGAAATAGACCACATAGCTGACTTTCGTTCTGAAGAACTTGCCGCCGCCGAACAGCAGGATGCCACCCAACAGCAGCGCCAAGCCACTGAGCACGAACGCGCCGATCAGGCTGGGGCTGACAGGGCGACTCATACCCTGCCCTCTTCCGCTCTCCGCAGGCCGCGACCGCTGCGATCGTGCAGGCCACGCGTCAGGAATTCGCGCACGCGCACGTCCGTGGAATCGGCCAGCAAATCCCTGGGATTTCCCGATGCGATGATGGTCTGGCTCTCGGCATCCAGAAAAATCGAATTGTCGGCAATCGCGAAGATACTCGCGAGTTCATGCGTCACCACGACGATGGTGGCCCCCAGGTTGTCGCGGAGGCTCAGGATCAGGTCATCCAGGCGTTTGGCACTGAGCGGATCCAGGCCAGCCGAGGGCTCGTCAAAAAAGAGGATGTCAGGATCAAGCGCCATCGCCCGGGCCAGTCCCGCCCGCTTTTGCATGCCGCCGCTCAACTCGGCCGGGTAATACTCTTCGAAACCGGCCAGTCCCACCAGCGCCAGTTTGAGGCGCGCGATGGCCTCCACCTCGCTTGGCGGCAGGTCCGTGAACTGGCTCAAGGGGAGGGCTACATTCTCGATCAGCGTCATCGAACTCCACAGGGCACCGCTCTGGAACAGCACGCCGGTCTTCCGCAGGATTGCCGCGCGCTCCGACGGCGGCGACTCCCAGAGGCTGCGCGCCGCGTACAGCACCTCGCCCCGAGTCGGTTGCTGCAAGCCCAGCAAATGGCGCAGCAGCGTGCTCTTGCCGCACCCGCTACCGCCCATCACGACGAAGATCTCCCCGCGCCGGACGGCAAAGTTCAGATCCTTCTGGATCACGCGATCGGCAAAGGCCATCGTCAAATCTCTGACGGCGATGTAGGCGGTCTCGCCGAGATCGGGATTGGGCTGCATCACAAGCGCAGACGATTGAACACAAGGGTCAGCACCGAATCTGCGACCACGATGAACACGATGCTCGTCACGACGGCGGATGTCGCGGCATCACCGACCGCGGACGCGCTCCGTCCGCATTGCATGCCCCGCAGGCATCCGGCGGTACCGACGAGTACGCCGAACACGAGCCCCTTGAACAGTCCGATCAGAAAATGGCGCATCTGGACGACCCGGAGGGTCTCGGTGATGTATTCGGATACGGAGATATCGAAAAAGGCCACCGCGACGATCGCTCCCCCGATAATACCCATCAGCATCGCATACAGGCACAGGATGGGCATCATCGAGATCAGCGCGAGTAGGCGCGGCACCACCAGGAAATCGAAGGTCGATATGCCCATCGCCTTGAAGGCATCGATCTCCTGATTGACGTTCATCGTGCCCAACTGAGCCGCGAACGCTGCGCCCGACCGCCCCGAAACAATCACCGCCGTCATCAGGGCGCCCATTTCGCGGGTCATCCCCAGTCCAACCAGGTCCGCGATGTAGACCTGGGCACCGAACATCTGCAGTTGCACCGCACCGACGAACGCCAGGATCAGACCGACCAAAAGGCTGATCAACGACACGATAGGCAGAGCCATCGCGCCGCAGTCCTGCATCAGACGCAGCAGGTCGACGCGACGAAACCGGGTCTTGCCAACGACGACGCTCCCCATGCTCAGGGTCGCCTCGCCGACGAAGGCGAGGAGGTCCCGGAAATCCCGCACCAGCCACTGGCTCCAACGGCCCACCGCGGCAAGCCAACTCGGATCATCCGGTTCGCGGCCTGTGTCCATGCGCTCGGGAACGGCGTGGGCGAGCTGCAACAAACTGCATACCCCGCGTGGCAACTGCGCCGTGTCCACAGTGATCCCGCGTGACTCGGCGAGATCGGCCAGTCCGATCAACTGGGTCAGAAAGCGGCTATCCCAGGCGCTAAGGCGTGGCGCCGCCAGCACCAGGATCCGGGGCGTCCTTTCGCTCAGGGCGGCATGCACGGGCGTCAGATCCGGAAGGACGGACCCGATGCGCCAGTCCCCGCCGAAAGACACCGCCAGACGGCCCGACGCGTCGCTGCGAACGTCTACGAAAGGCTCATGCGCAGCGGACTCCGCTGGGAACCCGGGTTGCTGTCCATCGTTCGGGGAAGCCATCGTGACACCGTAGGCGCAAGAGAAGATTGAGCCGGCGGGAAACTCTTCCGCGGCGCAGCAGAAGTGTCGATTTCAGCAGTTTGCGGCGATATCGCCGGACAACCCCGCCATCTTCGGGTCGGTGGTGGGTACTCATTTCGGCGCCCATTAACGCCGTGCCGTGTAGCCGTCCGCGATTCTGCCAAACGAGACCTGGATTGTCCAAGGCGGTAGGTCCATGGCGAAAATCCGTCTGGGCTCGACAGGACTGTTCTGAGTGCAGGTGCCCGGCGCTGCAACCAGGAGCGGCGTGCCTGTCATTCGCAATCGGACACCAGATCCCATGTCTTTGTCTTTATTACACATCACGGCGTACCGTCGACCCTCGATCGTGGTTTAAGCTCCGCGACATACCTCCGGGCAGGTTATAATCCTGACACGTTGAGGAAGCGGTAACCGCTCGGGATGCTCGTCGCGCCACTCGGCCGCTACGAAAACAGCGCCGTATGCGGGGAAAGTCCACATCTCTCATAAGGGCCACACGATGACTCAACGGGATCAGGCGCGTGGAGCACACATTGCAAACAGCGCTTTCCCAGACACGGACGCAAGCTCGGTTGACTCCGATCGAACCAGCTCTACCGTCCCATCCCATTCGCCCCCGGAGGTGACCTTCTCGAAAAGGAAGGGGCGCCGCGTTCATCGTTTGGGCAGCACCGTGAACCCGGGTCACGAGTGCATCCTCGCGACTTTTTGAGACAGCATGCCAGACCGGTTTAACCCCATAGGCCGACCGCCGTTGCCGATCGGCAAACCCCTCCGGAATGTCAGCGACCGAGTCGCCGACGCCGCGACATCAGGAAGCTGCAAACCGCACGCCCGGCCGAGGTGGGACCGATGAGACAAGTGGCTCTGGTCGGCTATGCATTCCGTCTCCCGGGCGCCAGCCCCGACCGTTTGTGGCAGTCGCTCTGCGATGGCAGCAATCTCGTCAGTACCGTCGACGACGGGCGCTGGGCCAAGGATCACTACCTGCATCCGAATCGCAACGAACCCGGCTCCACCTACACCTTTGCCGCCGGTTCCGTCGGTGACGTCACTGGCTTCGATGCCGGCTTCTTCGGTATTTCGCCGCGCGAAGCAGGCCAGATGGATCCGCAACAGCGTCTGCTGCTCGAACTGGCCTGGGAAACAATGGAGCATGCCGGGATCCGGCCCAGCGCGCTGCAGGGCAGTCACAGTGCCGTCTATATCGGCCTGTCGAGCATTGATTACGCATACCGCCGCGCGGACGATCTCGGTTCCATCGATGCCTCGACGATGACCGGCAACACGGCCAGCATCGCCGCCAACCGGATTTCCTACTTCTTCGATCTGAAGGGACCGAGCGTCACCGTCGACACGGCCTGTTCCTCGGCGCTGGTCGCCTTCCATCTCGCCTGCCAGTCAATCCGCAGCGGCGAGTGCACGCAGGCCCTGACCGGCGGCATCAGCCTGCATTTGCACCCGTTCGCCTTCGTCGGCTTTTCGAAGGCTTCCATGCTTTCTCCAGACGGCACCTGCCGTGTGTTCGACGACTCCGGCGACGGTTATGTCCGTTCCGAGGGCGGCGGACTGTTCCTGCTCAAGGATCTGGATCAAGCCATCGCCGACGGCGACCGGATTCTGGCCGTCGTGGCTGGCTCTGGCAGCAACTGTGACGGGCGCACGCAGGGTCTGACCGTACCGAGTGATGCCGCACAGGCGCGTCTGTTGCGGGAGGTCTACACCGGAGCAGGAGTCAGTCCTGAGGAACTCGATTATCTCGAGGCTCACGGCACGGGAACCCGCGTCGGCGATCCGATCGAAGCCACCGCGATCGGCCGGGCCCTGGGCCAGCGCCGTGCCCCCGACAAGCCGCTGCTGATCGGTTCCGTCAAGAGCAATCTAGGTCATCTCGAAGCCGCCTCCGGCGTGGCGGGACTGGTCAAGGCGCTGCTCTGCCTGGAGCACCGGACAGTACCCCCATCGATCCATCTCCAGACACCCAACACACGCATCCCGTTCGACACGTTGAACATCCGTGTCGTGTCCGCGGTGACACCGCTGCCCACGGACAAAACCCTGGTCATCGGGGTCAACTCATTCGGCTTCGGCGGCGCCAATGCGCACGTGATCCTGAAGAGCCCGCCGCCCGGCCGGACCGATACCCGCTCGGATGCCGTCGATGATTTCTCCGCGCCGCTGCTGTTGTCCGGCCGCAGCGACACGGCGGCGCGGACCGCAGCACGGGAGTTCGCCGAATACCTGCAAAACCCGCAGGTATCTTCTTTTTACGATGCCCTCTACACCGCGGCCTTCCACCGCGATCATCACGACCATCGAATGGTCGCGTGGGCCCCGACGCGCGAAGCCTTAGCGGCCCTGCTGGTGCGAACGGTCGGCGCAGAGGACACCCCGGGGGTGAGTTCGGGACGCGCCCTGAGCCGGGCCTCGAAGCCGGTATTCGTCTATTCGGGGAATGGCTCACAGTGGGCCGGGATGGGGAGAAATCTGCTGCAGGCCGAGCCCGGCTTTCGCCACGCCGTTGAGGAGGTCGATGCATTATTTTGCGCCCGCGGCGGCTTTTCCATCCTGTCGGAGTTGGCCGCGGACGACGAGGCGCAGCGTCTCGACGCGACCGAAATCGCTCAACCGCTGCTGTTTGCCGTGCAGGTCGGTCTGACGAGCCTGCTGCGCGCGTGGGGTGTCGAAGCGATGGCGCTCGTTGGCCACAGTGTCGGCGAGGTCGCGGCAGCCTGGGCCAGCGGGGCGCTGTCGCTGCCTCAGGCGGTCGAGGTCGTCCATGTCCGCAGCCTCGAACAGGGCCACACCCGCGGCACCGGCGGCATGACGGCGGTCGGACTGTCGCAGGATGCCATCGGGGAGATCCTGGACACCCTGCCGCCGGACGAGCGACCGGCCGTCGCCGGGATCAACAGCCCGCGCGGCGTGACCCTGGCGGGCACCCTGGCCGCGCTAAGCCGGGTCGAATGCCTGTTGACCGAGCGCGAAGTCTACTTCCGGCGTCTGCCGCTGGACTACCCGTTCCATAGCGCCGCCATGGACCCGCTTCAGGACCCGATCAAGCACAGCCTCGCAGACCTCAAGCCGAGGACGGCCCGCCTTCCCTTCTTCTCGACGGTGACCGGCGGCGCCCTGCCCGGCGACAAGCTCAATGGCAGTTACTGGTGGCGTAATGTTCGCGAGCCCGTCCAGTTCCAGGCCGCTATCGAGACCCTGATCGAGCGGGGCGCCAATGTGTTCGTTGAGATCGGTCCGCATGCCGTGTTGCGCAACTACATCGGCGATTGCCTGCGGCAAAGCGCGACCGAAGGCCGGGTGATACCGGCGATGCTGCGCTCGGACGACCGGGTGGAACGCGTCCGGGACGCCTTGTTTCAGGTCATGATCGCCGGCAGCCCGGTCGATTTTGGCAAGCTGTTTCCGCACCGCGGTCGTCTGGCCGAGATTCCTCACTATCCCTGGCAGCGCGAGCGCTGCTGGCACCCGATCACCCCGGATGCCTACGACCTGATCCACCGCAGTGCCGAACATCCGCTGCTTGGCTACCGGCTGGCCGAAAACCCATGGCAGTGGGAAAACCATCTGGATTGCACCCGATTCCCGGACCTGGCCGATCATCGCATCGGTGAGTCGGTGGTCTTTCCAGCCGCCGGGTTCATTGCGATGGCGCTGGCGGCGGCCGAGTTGCGGTTCGGCGGTGCGTCGCAGACCATCGAGGACTTCGAGATCAGGGCGCCGCTTTTACTCGAGGCCGCGACCTCGAAAACGGTACGTCTCGCCATCGACGATGAGTACGGCAATTTCTCGATCCGTAGCCGCGAACGATCGGCAGGCGGGTTATGGCACCTCAACGCAGTCGGCCGCTTGCTCACGCCCGGCCACGCCGTCAAGGCCTTGCCGCGCAGGACGCCTCCGCGACGACCGCCGGACCTGCTGGCCTCGGCGCACTACGCCGCCTGCCAGGCCCTCGGGCTCGATTACGGCCCCGCCTTTCAGAGCCTGGACAAGATCTGGCTGGGACCGTCTGGCGCAATCGCTCAGCTGCGAACGGAGGTCCGCGTCGAATCGAGTAGCCGCGCAGAGCGCGTAACGCTCCCCCAATTGGATGGCAGTTTTCAACTGCTCCTGGGCATCGTCGCGCAGGCCCGGAGCCGCACCGGAGAAGCCTCTGCCTTCGTCCCAACCGGCGCCGCGCGGATCGTCCAGTACTCAGGCGAACGACCGGGCGCCCTGGCACAGGCCAGCCTTCGGCGGCGAAACCCCAGATCCCTGCTGGGCGACTTTGCGCTCCGGGATGCACTCGGCACCCCGGTAATGGAACTGGACGGCGTTCGGTTCAGGCAGGTCAATCTCGCGGAGGGCTCGGTTGAGCCGCTCAGGCCGCTACAGTTCGCCGCGGTGCCGATGCCCCTGAGGGCACCCCAGGCCGCGCTGCCGACGACCGATATGCTCTGCGCCAGCGCCCAGGCCGCGTTGCATGGCGCGACGCGCATCCTGGAGCGGAAGCGCTATTACGAGGAAGTCGAGCCGCTCGTCGATGTTCTTTGCACCGCGTTTGCCGAGCGCACACTGCGCTCGCTTTGTCCCGAGGACCAGCCGATCGACCCGGCTCGCCTTGCCGCCAGCGCGGCGCTCGGATCGGGCATGGGACCCTATGTGCATCGCTTACTGGAGTTCTTGCAGGAAGACGGGATCGTCGAGCCTGCCGATGGCGTCTGGCGCTGGTGTCCCGATTCGGGGACGCCGGAACCCGTGGCGGTCTGGGCCAGCCTGATCGGCGATTACCCGGACTACGCGCTTCCGGTCATCACGGCCGGTCGGGTTGGACTGCATCTCCTCGAGGTGCTGTCCGGACAGGTCGATGCCGCTGCCTTGTTGCAACCGGGCGACTTGAACCGGGTATCGGTGCGCGGAAATGATCCAGGTGCCGGCGATTTTCGCACGGCAGCAGCCGGCATCGTCCTGACGGCCGTCGCCCAGATGCCGCCGCACAGACGCTTGCGCATCGTCGAAGTATCCTGCGGACAGACGCCCCTGGCGCCTTACGTGCTGACACAGGTCGACCAGACGCGAGTGGATTACCTGATCATCACGCCAACTGATGCAGGTCCTGCGGATCGCACTGCCCTGCTCCAGCGCTTCCGCTACCTTCGGACGCGGCAGCTCGACCTGATGGCACCGGATGCCCTGTCGCTGGAACCCGAGCTGCCCATCGCGGACATCCTCGTGCTGACGGAAGGCTTCTCCGAGCTGGACAATCCCCGCGGTTGGCTGGGTTGCACGGAACGGCTGCTGGCCCAGGATGGTCTGCTGCTAGCGATCGACGAATACCCCTCCCGTCGCGCCGACCTGGTCTGGGGCGCACAGCACGACTGGTGGCTTGCCGGCACGCACGCGGGACCCATATCCCGCCTGCGGCCGCCGCACCACTGGGGCGCCCTGGTGGCGAGCTCGGGCTTAGCCCAAACGCGGATAATTCAAGATCTACCAGGCGTCGACTCGGGATATTTCCTGCTGCTCGCCCGGAACGCGGCCTGCCCGCCGGAGACCACCGTCGACCCGGAGACGCCCGCACAAACCTGGCTGGTCGTCCACGACCCACAACCCACTCGCTACGCACAGGCCCTCGGGAATGCCGTCGCGTCGAAGCTGCGTTCCTTAGGCCATCGGGTGATCGCCGCCCGTCCGGGCCTGGATTTCACGCACGAGCCGGAAGAGGATGGCAGCGCGACGCAAAAGCCCTTGCCGCGCTTTGATGCGCTGCTGACTCAGGGGCGCGAAGTAACAGGTATCGTGCTACTGGGCGACCCCGAAGCCGCCGACGATAGCCCGCAGCACCGCCTCCAACAGCAATGCCAGCGCAGCGCAGCGACGCTCCACATCCTCAATCGTTGCCGTGCACTGGGGCGCAACACCCCGTGCTGGCTGGTCACGCGCGGAGCGGCGGCACACCTCTTGCCAACCGCCGTGCGTTCCAGCCTGTCGGCTCCCCCTCGCTGCGACGACGCGGCTGTTTGGGGGTTCATGCGCACGGTCATGAATGAATATCCGGACATTCCCATCCGTCTGGTCGATTGCGCCGATCCGGACCGCCTGGAGCGCATGGCAGCCGACCTCGTCGATGAACTGCTCACGCCGCAGGACGAGGACGAGATCGTGCTGACCGGAAGCGGCCGTTTCGCCCCGCGACTCGTGGAGACGGCCGTACCGCCGTTAGCTGCCACCAGCCAGCCATCGGAACCGTGCGACGGCGTGTTCAAACTCGACTTTTCGGTTCCGGGACCCTTGAAGAATCTGGTCTGGCGGCGCGTTGCCTCGACGCCCCTCGCCAACGATCAGGTGGAGATTGCGGTCCGGGCGGCCGGACTCAACTTCCGGGATGTCATGTACGCCATGGGCTTGCTGTCGGACGAGGCCGTGGAAGCCGGCTTCGCCGGGCCGACGCTCGGGATGGAACTCGCGGGCACGGTGATCGCGACCGGCAGCGAAGTCCGGAACTTCAAGCCGGGAGACGCCGTGATGGCCTTCGCCCCGTCCAGCTTCGCGACCCGCGCGGTGACGCCGGCCGGCGCGGTGGCGCACAAACCCGCGGGCTGGTCGTTTGCTGCCGCGGCGACGGTGCCGATCGCCTTCTTCACGGTGTTCTACGCGCTGCGCCATCTGGCGCAACTGGCCGAAGGCGAGCGAATTCTGATCCACGGTGCCGCCGGCGGCGTCGGCATAGCCGCCATTCAGCTCGCTCACTACTGCGGCGCGGAGATCTTCGCGACCGCGGGCTCGGACGAGAAGCGCGACTTCGTTCGCTTACTGGGCGCTGACCATGTCTTCGACAGCCGCTCGCTGGACTTCGCCGACGAGATTCTTGAGCGAACCGGCGGTGTCGGCGTCGACGTGGTGCTGAACTCGCTCGCCGGCGAAGCCATCCATCGCAATCTCCGGGTTCTGCGGCCCTTCGGTCGCTTCCTCGAACTCGGCAAACGCGACTTCTACGAGAACACGAAGATCGGATTGCGGCCCTTCCGCAACAATATCTCGTATTTCGGGATCGATGCCGATCAGTTGATGACCGAGCGGCCCGATCTGACGCGTCGCCTCTTTTCCGAGCTTCTGGAACTCTTCGAAAACGAATCGCTGAAACCGCTGCCCTACCGCGCCTTCGGGTCGCAGGACATCGTCGACGCGTTCCGGCACATGCAGCAGTCCCGGCATATCGGCAAGATCGTCGTCACCATGGAACCGGACGCGGTCCATTGGCCGGACGTATCGGCGCCGTCACCGCCGCTGGCATTGAGCCCTGACAAAACCTATCTAATCAGTGGCGGCCTGTCCGGGTTCGGCCTCAAGACCGCGGAATGGCTGGTTGCCAAAGGGGCCCGCCACCTGGCGCTGATCAGCCGCAGCGGCGCGGCGGCGAGCGACGGTGAGGCACGGATTGCCGCAATGGCGGCCGAGGGTGTCGACATCCGGTGCCTGGCCTGCGATGTCGCCTCCCGCAGCGCGGTCAACGCGCTGCTCGCCGAGTTGCAACAGCACGCGGCCGCGCCCTTGGGAGGCGTCATCCATGCGGCCGCAGTCATTGCCGACGGCATGAGTCATGCGCTCACCGGAGACCAGATCATGCAGGCCTACGCGCCGAAGATCCTCGGCGCACAGGCCTTCGCCGACCATGCCCGCCGCACGCCGCTGGACTTCCTGGTGTTCTTCTCGTCGGCAACGACGCTGTTCGGCAACCCCGGTCAGGCGAACTATGTCGGCGCCAATCATTACCTGGAGGCGCTGGCCGAGGAACTGCGCGCCGAGGGCTTGCGTGCGTATTGCATTGCTTTCGGACCGATCGCCGATGCCGGCTACCTGGCCCGCCACGATCGGATTCGCCAGAACCTCGAGGAGCGGCTGGGCGGCAAGGCCTTGACGGCCGTCGAAGCGCTGGACTGGCTGGAGCGCATGCTCGCAAACGAGCAATCCGGGTTCGGGGTCGTGAATCTGAACTGGAGCGCCCTGCGCCGGATGATGCCGACGGCAAACGCCCCGAAGTATCGCGCGCTGCTCCCGGATACCGAAGCGAACGTCGACGACGCCACCGACGCCGAGACCGTTCGCCGCTGGCTGGCGGAAATGCCGGACGAAGAGTTCATTCCCCGGCTGATCGAAATCCTGAAGCGCGAAGTGGCCGAGATCCTCCGGATCGCTCAGGATCGTCTCGACGAGCACCGCTCGGTGCATGACCTGGGCATGGATTCGCTGATGGGCATGGAACTGATCACCGCGCTCGAAAAGCGCGTGGGCGTCCGCGTGCCGGTCATGCTGCTGAGCGAAGGGCCGAGCATTGCCCGACTCGCCGAAAGGATCACTCGCCAGTTGCGTGGCGGCAGCAGCGGGGCTGAACCGGCGACCGGCCACTCGCTGGCGGAGGAGGTACGTCACATGGCCTCTGTCCATGCCGAAGAGTTGAGCCGCGAGCACGTCGATGCCATCACCGCGGACGTGGAACAGCGCTTCAAGCACAGCAGAACCGGAAGTGGCGGCCCGTGAAGGCAAAAGGCAAAGGCTTACAGGGTCTCACCAGTCAACTGAAGGATCATCTCATCCATCAGGCGCTCGAGCGCCGTGCCCGCCGTGTCGACAAGGAGGCAGCGCAACCGGGGCCAACAGGATTCGGCGACGCGCTGTCCGGGCATGACCCGGCAATCCCCGAGCGCTGTTATCGGCTGGCTCTGCATCCGAACTATCAGAAGCTGCGCATCGTCAAGGAGGGTGCGGCCAACCTGGGTATCCCCAATCCGTATTTTCGCGTGCATCAGGGCATCGCCGGACGCACTACGCGCATCGACGGGCACGACTATCTCAATTTCTCCGGCTACGACTATCTGGGGCTGTCCGGGCATCCCGAGATACGGGCCGCTGCGAAAGCCGCGATCGACCGATACGGTACCTCGGTTTCGGCCAGCCGCCTCGTGTCGGGGGAGCGCCCGATCCATCGCGAGTTGGAAGCGGCCCTGGCCGAAAGCCACGGCGTCGAGGATTGCGTCGTGTTCGTCAGCGGGCATGCGACCAACGTCACCGCCGTGGGTTATCTCTTCGGCCCCAAGGACCTGATCGTGCATGACACGCTGATTCACAACAGCGCATTGCAAGGCATCCAGCTGTCCGGCGCCAGACGCCTGTCGTTCCCGCACAATGACTGGGCGGCACTGGATGCGCTGCTGACGGAGCATCGCCGGCGCTACGAGTGCGTGGTGATCATGATCGAGGGCCTGTACAGCATGGACGGGGATTTTCCCGACCTACCCCGTTTCGTCGAGATCAAGCAGCGCCATCACTGCTTCCTGATGGTCGATGAAGCGCATTCGTTCGGCGTCATGGGACCGCGTGGTTTCGGGCTCGCCGATCACTTTGGCATGGACGGCCACGACGTCGATATCTGGATGGGCACGCTGAGCAAGGCGATGGCCAGTTGCGGCGGCTACATTGCCGGAGAAGCCGCCCTGATCGAGCATCTGAAGTTGGCCGCACCCGGCTTCGTCTACAGCGTCGGCATGTCCCCGGCTGCGGCCGGCGCCGCCTTGGCGTCACTACGCATCCTGCAGGCCGAACCGGAGCGGGCTCAGCGCTTGCGTGCCCGTGCTCGCCTGTTCCTGAACAGTGCCAAGGCCGAAGGTATCGACACCGGACGTAGCGAAGGCCTGTCAATCATTCCCGCCATCACCGGCAGTTCCATTCGCGCCGGGCGGCTGGTCCAGGCGCTGTTCGAACGCGGTATCAACGTTGCCCCCATCCTCTATCCGGCCGTAGAGGAGAAAGCCGCTCGCCTGCGCTTTTTCATCGGATGCGAGCACAGCGAAGCCGATGTGCTCCAGGCTGTCGCCGCACTGGCCGAGGAGTACCGCCGCCTGTGAATCCGGTGGACCGGGCACCAACGCCGGTCCGGGTCGTGCTCTGCACCACCGAGGGCGTCATCGGCGCCAGCGTGCTGCGCAGCGTGGTGTCCAGCCCGGACATTGCCGTGACCGGAGTGATACTGTCGTCGCGCGTGCTATCGGCACGGTATGGATGGTCTCGCGGAGCCTGGCAGCAAATCCGGACCAGCGGGCTGCACTACGCGCTCTACCTCTGGTGTGCGACAGGGCTTAGCGATCTGATCGGACGCTGTGGCCCTGCCGGTGCCGTGAGCTCGATCGCGTCCGCGCAGCGGATCCCAATACTTACGACACGGGATTTGAACGCTCAACCCGGACGCGACTTCATCGCCGCACGGGCACCGGAGGTCTTGCTGTCGGCGTTCTTCAACCAGCGTATCGCCCCTGAGACGTACGCCATCGCGCCGAACGGAGGGATCAACATCCACCCCTCGCTACTCCCCGAGTTTCGCGGGGTCGATCCGGTGTTTTACTCCCGCCTGCGAGGCACGGCGCGCTTCGGGGTCAGCGTCCACCGGATCGATGCGGATCTGGACACCGGCGAAATCCTCGCACAGTCCGAGCATGTGCCCGGCCCGACGGACAGCGTGCTGCGCACCACCCTTGACCTCTATGTGTCCGGAACCCACCTCGTGACCGAGCGACTACGGGCGTTTCTGCGGGCGGAGCGGGGACGGTCTCAACAAGATTCCGGCAGCTATGACAGCTGGCCGAGTGCCGCCGACGTGGCGACCTTGCGTGAAACCGGCGGTTGCCTGGTCAGGTGGCAGGACCTCATGGCATCCCTGACCGGCCGGCCGGGGCACCCGACAACCGGCTGAAGCACTGGCGACGACTTTCAGCGTCCGGGACTGTCGGGTGGGAGTATCTCGTTGACCGCGCGGTGATGCAGCCGGTAAGCCGCCGCCCTCACGGCCGCCTGCAAGCCCGGCTCGTTGTAGTAGACGCCGCGCAACTGAATCGTCGCTGCGAGCAGGTTCACGAACGCAGCACGGAGCGCCCGATCGGGCGGCGCGCATTCCGACCAGAAGCGATCAAGGCCCTGTTGGAAGGTGAGCCCCTCGATGTCGAAGATCGCGTCACCGAGAGTAATCACCGGGCAGCCGAGATAGATTGCGCGCAGCCCTGAAGTGCTGTTGATGGTGACCATACCGACGGCGGTCTTGATGATCCGATCGAGATTCCCGCCGTCGATATAGGCGACGCGCTGCTCGATGCCGAGACGGCGCGCGATCCTACGGACCAGACCGCCCCAGCTGCGCATGCCAGGATCCAGCGGGTGCACCTTGACCAGCAGGCGACTATCGCGCGGAGCATGCGCGGCGAACGAGGTCAGTACCTCGTCGATCGCCTGGTCCTGATCCTTGAAGGGCGAGTAGGCCCGCAACTGGAAGTCATAGGCCATCTGCAGCGGAAACACGAACACCGGCTTGTTACCGGCGGTCAGTTTCCGCAAGGCGCGTTCCGCCCGCCGCTGGTTCCATGGCGCCAGCAGCAGTCGCAAGCCGGTTCCCAGATAGATCAGGACCGGATTGGCCATCTTGTGGCTGCGGTAATGCGGATACAGCCACCATAGGAAATAGTTGGCGAGATGGTAGCCAATGTCCCAAAACGCCATGGTCCAGAAACTGTCCTGATAGCGCCGGGAGCAGTCGGCCTCGGCCAGGCCCTCAGCCAAGCGGCGGATTACATCGGGATCGCGCGGAACATGCGAGCACGCCGACATGCCGTCCCGCTCGAATGTGATCCAGTCGGGCCGCAGATAGCCGAAGTCGGTCACCGTGACAGCGATTCCCCGCTCGGCTGCGAGCGCAATCGCCTGCTTGTGGTAATCGCGTTGCTCGCCGAGCAGGACCAGATCCGTGATGCGATGGCGTTCCATGAAGCCGGCGATAAAGTCCCCCCACTCCGCGAGGCGTCCCCGGTAACTGACACCCCCTGGCCGGCGCCACAGCATCCAGTCGCCGATGCTCAGGTGCACTGCATGGACTCCGTGACCGCGACGCACCAACTCCTCGCCGATGCGCGTGAAGAACGGCGATATCGGGCCCTGCAGGAACAGAAAGGCGCGCGCGGTTTGGGGTTCACCGGACCGGGACGCTGTCATTCCTCTCCCCGCTGCGCGCCATTGCGCTCGACACGAGGAATTTCGTCTGCTTTCCCTTTGCACCGGCGCAGCACATTCATCAAGCCGGTGGCCTTCAGCAAGGCCCGACCGGTGAAGAAAAGCCGCGAGCGCAAACGCAGCGGCAAGGGCAACCGCGCGGCCGCGAGCTGATCGAGCGCCGACTCGACCGTCTGCAAGTCCCCGCGTGCCCAATCGAAGTACAGGGGATAGGCGATCAGGCTCCCGGCCACCAGTTCGTCGACGGTAAGCTGCCGGCTGCGACGCGGGAAGTCGTATCGATCCCGCGTCAGACCCCAGCCCGCGTAAAAGGGCCGCCCGTAGGTGTGTACCGGCTTGTCGCGCAGCAAGGCTTCGAATCCGGCCAGCGAGGTCAGTGTGTGAACCTCGTCGACCTGCGCAAAGAGCGACGCGATCGGGACGCCCGTGACCTCCCGGTCCGCTAGCCGCAGCAGATCGTCCGGGTGCACGGCGCCATTCCGATTGCCCCGCGCGACATCGGGGTGAGGCTTGTAAAGGACGTACGCCTCCGGATTGGCGCGGCGCACCGCTGCCAGCAAAGCGAGGTTGCTCCGGATTTCACCCCCGCCGCGGACCACGGAGGCGTCCTGCGGGACCTGTCCCGGCACCAGAATTCGCTTACGGTCGGACGGCAATTGGCCAAGGGCGGGCGCCTCCCCTCCTTGCTGGTACTTGGTCACCCGGTCCGAAACGACGCGCTGGCGTAACCTGGCCGCGCGCTGCAGCATCGAGGCATCGAAGTCAGTGTTTTCAAGGATCTGCTCAAGGTCGCTGTCCGACTCGGGATCGAAGTAGATTCCACCCCGGTCGAGGACCATCGAATAGGGCCAGCTGAAATCCGAGCCCAGACCGCCAGAACGGATGAAGCCATCCTCCATCCTGAGCAGCGGAACGCCTTCCTCGGAGCATTGCCGGGCGAGCCCGGGCGGCTCCTCGCTGGCCCAGACGACGATGCCGGCCTCCCTACTCCTGGCACGCGGCACCGGGTCTTCGCCATGCCCCGTGAACTGCGCGCGGCTATCGAAGGCGGCCAGCAACGAGCGGACGATCACCCTGCGCCAGAGCGTGAACCCATGACAAATGCTGATTGGGCGGATCGAAGCACCGAGATCGCTGCGCTCCGCTGTGAGAGCGGGGCTGGGACTCAAAATCCGAAGCGCCGACGCGAACCAACGCAAGGAGCGTCGGTGGGGATCCCCTCTCGTGTTCCGCGAACTTGAGAGCCGATGCTGGCGGGTGACGGGGAACGGCCGGATCCCAGGATGAGCACGAATTCCATCGTTCCGAATTTTACCAGGATACGACCCATTTTGGGGCGTAAACAGACCCGCTCAGCCGGTCGGTCGCGCGCAAATCGCGATCGCCACAGCGCCGCGACAGCGGGGATCGATGGCCCGGGCTGCCAACGGACCATTCCCACAACACTCGGCTTCAAGGCGCAATCCAGACTTCCCTACCTCGCGTCCACGCAGGGGATCCAGCCTGAGACAGGGCTCCCGCAGACTCTGCCCGCCCGGCATAGCCGGTCTCAAACACGCGCGTGTTGATTTTCCCATCATTACCCCCCTGCGCTGGCGGCAGGGCGTTACCATTCCTGCATCCTGGCTACTGCAGCACGCGGAAATTGACCTCGTCGGGCGTCACCAGCGGCACCTTGGTCGCCTCCGTGCGCCAGATGGTTTCCGCATACTCCGCAATCGTCCGGTCAGAGGAGAACTTCCCGGTGCGGGCCGCGTTCATGATGGACATATGCACCCAGTGGTCGCGATCCCGGTAGGCCTGATTCACCTGCATCTGGCAATCCGCATAGGAGGCGAAATCGGCGAGCACCATGAAGGGATCGTGGTACAGCAGACCGTCGACCAGCGGCCGGAAGAGGTCCGTGTCTCCTCGCGAGAAAAAGCCATTCCGAATCAGATCCAGAACTTCGCGCAATTCCGGTTGGGTGTGATAGCACTCAACCGGCTGGTAGCCCGAACTCTTCAGCCGAGCGACTTCCGGGGTGGTCAACCCGAACAGGAAAAAGTTCTCCGAGCCCACCTCCTCGCGGATCTCGATATTGGCCCCGTCCAGCGTGCCGATCGTCAGGGCGCCGTTCATCGAGAATTTCATATTGCCGGTGCCGGACGCCTCCTTGCCGGCGGTTGAGATTTGTTCGGACAGATCGGCGGCAGGATAGATGGACTGCGCCGTCGTGACATTGAAGTTCGGCACGAACACGACTTTCAAGAGGTTGCGGATCGCCGGATCGCGATTGACGACTTCGCCGACCGCGGTGATCAGCCGGATGATGAGTTTGGCGATGAAATAACCGGGCGCCGCCTTGCCGCCAAAGATGAAGGTGCGCGGCTCCATCTCCAGATTCGGACTGCTCTTGAGCCGGTGATAAAGCGCGATCACATGCAGGATGTTCAGATGCTGCCGCTTGTACTCGTGTATCCGTTTGACCTGAACGTCGAACAGCGAATCGGGGTCGATCGAAATGCCCGTTTGGGACAACACGTGCCGTGCCAGAATGACCTTGTTCGCCCTTTTGATCTCGGTCCACGTCTGGCGGAAGGCGGCATCCTCCGCATAGGGTTCGAGCGCGCGCAACCGATCGAGATCGGTGATCCACTCGGGCCCGATCGTCCCGTTCAACAGCCGCGTGAGTTTGGGATTGCTCAGCGCGATCCAGCGCCGCGGGGTCACGCCGTTGGTCTTGTTGCTAAATTTCTCCGGCCACAGTTCGAAGAAGTCCTTTAGCACATCCTGTTTCAACAGTTCGGAATGCAACTCGGCGACGCCATTGATCGCGTAGCTCCCGGCGCAGGCGAGATGGGCCATCCGCACATAGCGTTCACCGGCTTCGTCGATCAGCGACATCCGCGCCACGCGCTGGTCGTCGCCGAGGAAACGCATCCGCACCTCGTCCAGGAAACGCGCGTTGATCTCGTAAATGATCTCCAGATGCCGCGGCAGCTCAGCCCCGAACATGCCGAGAGGCCACCGCTCCAGGGCTTCGGGGAGCAGGGTGTGATTGGTGTACGCAAAGGTCTGCCGGGTGATCGACCAAGCCGTGTCCCAGTCCATGCCGTGTTCATCCAGGAACAAACGCATCAATTCGGCGACGGCGATGCAGGGGTGGGTATCGTTGAGCTGGATCGTGAATTTTTCGTGAAAGCGCTCGAGCGGGATCTTCTGAACCCGAAGGATCCGGATCATGTCCTGTAGCGAACAGGACACGAAAAAAAACTGCTGCTCCAGCCGCAGCGTCTTGCCCTGAATCTGCTCGTCATTCGGATAAAGCACCTTGGTCAGATTTTCCGAAGCGATCTTCTGGTTGACGGCACCGTAATAGTCACCGCGGTTGAACACTTCGAAATCGAAGGATTCAGGCGCCTCCGCTCGCCACAGCCGCAGCGTGTTGGCGGTGTTGTTGCGGTAGCCCAGGATCGGGGTGTCATAGGGTATCCCCAGCACCACCTTCGCCGGCACCCAGCGCACGCGGCTGCGTCCACGCTCGTCGATGAAGGTTTCCGTGTAGCCGCCCAGCTTGACCTCGACCGCCCACTCGGCCCGAATGATCTCCCAGGGATTGCCGTAACGCAGCCATTTGTCGGTCTTCTCGACCTGCCAGCCATCGACGATCTGCTGATCGAAGATGCCGAACTCGTAGCGGATGCCATAGCCAAGCGACGGAATTTCCAGCGTCGCCATCGAATCTAGGAAACAGGCCGCCAGACGCCCCAAGCCGCCATTCCCGAGACCCGGCTCTTCCTCTTCCGCCAACAGGTCGTCGAGTTTCAGACCGAGTTCCTGCATGGCTTCATCGACGACCTCGTACAACCCGAGATTGATCAGGTTGTTTCCGAGATGCGGACCCATCAGGAATTCGGCCGACAAATAGGCGACGGTCCGCGAACCCTGGGTCGTATATGCCGCGGCCGTGCTGACCCAGCGGTGAAGCATGCGATCCCGCACCGTATGGGCCAAGGCCATGTAATAGTCGTTGCGGGTGGCCAGCGCGGGAAACTTACCCTGGATGTAGAGCAGGTGATCCCAGAATGCCTTCTTGATCGACGCCGGCGTAGAACCGGTTCGATCGGTACTGATGTCGCCTTCTTGCGCTTCAGGTGAGGACGTTTTGCCCATGACGTGTCGTGTTGGTGACTGAAAGAAAAGTTTCTATGGGCGCAAGCAACTTCCGTACACACGCCCCCGGTGGGCTGCCGCCGTCTCGCCGGATGCGGCGCAGTGGTGGGCCTGTTGGTAACTTGCCAGCGGAAAGTGTCGATGCGCCGCGCACGGCGACGCACCAATTTAGATCCTTGCAACCGGGACGAGAGTCCCAAACTGGAGCGCGGGAGAAACCCGCTGCAATCGGGCATCAATGGTCGCAACAAGCCATCTGGCGACGACGACCCCTAGGCAGACTCTGGATCCTGGAGATCCGGCGGCGGCATCCGGATCGTGAATGGTTGCGAGGGTACCGCCGGATCCGAATCAGCTCGCCGGATCAACTGACCTCGACGGCCGGCTCTTCGGCCTCACCGCCGATGGCAGCCGCGGCGGCCGTCGCCGCTGCGGTCAGCAGTCCGCCTACGCCTTTTGGTAGCATGCTGGTGATGCTGCCTTTCTGTTTGGCGAACAGGCCGACGAGCCAGCTGAGGCTCAGACCCTTGCGGGTGATCAGGCGCTTCAGGGCACCCAGCGCCACCGGGGCAAGGAAACCGAGCAGCGTCTTCACCTTTCCGGAGCCGAGCCCCGCGGCACCGGCGACGCCGGCGATGACGGTGGTCAGCAGGTTGTCGCCGAACAGCGAGGTCAACAAACCGCCGCCTGTTTCCGACACCTTCTCCGCTTCATCACCCTTGAAGACAGAGCCCAGCTTGTCCAGGAGACCGTCGTCCACCTGATCGAGAATCGTGCCGAAAAGCGACGAGCCCTCCGGCTCGGCGACTTTCTCGGCAAGGCCCGCCAGAATCGTCGGGACGAGCCCGCTGGTGACTTCGTGTGTCTTCTCGGGGCTTTCGCCAATCCAGGACCCCAACTGCTCCAGCACGGGTCCCTTCAGATTTTCCATCACGGCATCGATCAAATTGATGGCCATCGGTGTTCCTCGCTCCTGTATTTTTCGACCTTATGTTTGCTCGCTGATCGCCGCACACAGAGCGTCGCCATTGCAACGGCCCTGCCGAGGGGCGCGGCTAGTAAAGAGGGCTTTGTCATCCCTGTCAACGTGCGGAGGGACAGCCGAACGGCCTCCGGCCGTGGACGTCGGATCACGACTCGGTGAGTTCCCGCACCAGGGCGGTGAGTTCGGCGAAACCGTCGAGCACCCAGTCGGGGCGAAAGGGCCCGGAATCCGCCTCGTGCCGCTGGCTGACGCCGGTCAGCAGCAAAACCGTGCGCATGCCCGCCGCAGCGCCCGCCGGGATATCCGTCATGACGTTGTCCCCGACCGCCAACACGTCTTCCGCCGCGAGCCCCATGCGCGCCAACGCCATTTCCATGATCAGCTTCTCGGGCTTTCCGATCACCAACGGCTTGACCCCCGAGGCGGCTTCGACAGCCGCGACAATCGAACCGGTACCCGGATTGAGACCCGTCGCTACCTTGAGCACCTTGTCCGGGTTGGTCGCGATGAAGGTCGCCCCGCCGGCGATCAGGTTGCAGGCCGTCGTCAGCTTCTCGTAACTGAACTGCCGGTCCAGGCTGACGATCACGTAGTCCGGGTCGCGGTCGGTGATGTCGATTCCCGCCTTGGACAATTCCGAGGTCAGCCCTTCCTCTCCGATCACATACGCGCTACCGCTTTTGAGGTACTGCACTGCAGCCTGAGACGAGGTCAGCACATGCTCGACCTCACAAGGGATCCCGTATTCCTGCAGATGCCCGGCCACGTCCTCGGGCTTCCGGTTCGACCGATTGGTGACGAACAGGCACTGAATGCCTTTGTCGGCAAGAAATGCCACGAAGTCTGACGCACCGGGGACTTGTTGCGAACCGAGGTATACGGTTCCATCGAGATCGAGAATGACGCCGGTCAACACGCTGGTTTTCCCCTTTTTTAAATGAAATTGCAGGTATGTCCGAGTGTATCTTCCCCAACTTCGAGCCGGCGTCAACCGGAAGCGTCCGGCAACCCTGTCCCCCTCGTCACTTTGGGAGATTACTCTGCTAGGATATGGCCCGGCGTCGACCGGCCCCCGGTTGCTCTGCGCATATCCAGACCGTCGCCCGCCCCAGTGACCTCAGCGGGTCGTACTTCACGAGACCGTCGGGAACGAACATGAATCCATTGGAGCACCATCATGGCTAGACCTCTAATTCAGTTGGCATTGGACACGCTCGACATCGCTCAGACGATGAAGCTGGCGGCCTTGACGGCCCCCTATGTCGACATTTTTGAAATCGGCACCCCCAGCATCAAGCACAACGGCATCGCCATCGTCGCCGAGATGAAGAAGCGCTTCCCCGACAAACTGGTCCTGGTCGATCTGAAGACCATGGATGCGGGTGAATACGAAGCGGCCCCGTTTTACGCCGCCGGCGCCGACATTTGCACCGTGCTGGGCGTTTCGGGTTCCCCAACCATCGCCGGTGTCGTCAAGGCCGCCAACGCTCACAATGCCGAGGTTCAGGTTGACCTCATCAATGTGCCGGACAAACTCGCGTGCGCGCGCGAAGCGGCACGTCTCGGCGCGCAGATCGTCGGCGTCCACACGGGCCTCGACGCTCAGGCAGCCGGTCAGACACCGTTCGCCGATCTGCAGGCGGTCGCCAAGTTGGGTCTCCCGGTGCGCATTTCGGTCGCGGGCGGCATCAACCAGTCCACGGCGACGCGGGTGGCCAAGGCCGGCGCGAATATCGTCGTCGTCGGCGCCGCGATCTACGGAGCGAAGTCACCGGGTGACGCGGCGCGCGAGATCCGCGAACTGCTCGATGCCAACCACCACAAGTTCATCATGGGCAAGATCGGCAGTGTTCTGGCTGCCACGGATCGTACCTACGACGCCAAGTTGACGAACCTGCTGGACCGCAGCAAGCGTATTTTCGTCGCTGGCGCCGGCCGCTCCGGACTGATCGCGAAGTTCTTCGGCATGCGCCTGATGCATGGCGGATACGAATGCTACGTCGTGGGCGAGATCGTCACACCCAGCATTCGCTCGGGGGACTTGCTGATCGTGATTTCGGGGTCGGGCGAGACCGAAACCATGCTGGCCTTCGTCAAGAAGGCAAAGGAACAGGGCGCGACCATCGCCCTGATCAGCACCAAAAAGAGTTCCACCATGGGCGACATGGCCAACGTGGTGTTCCAGATCGGCACTCCGGAGCAATACAGCCGCATCGTCGGCATGCCGATGGGCACGACCTTCGAGCTGTCGACCCTCCTGTTTCTCGAGGCGACGATCTCGCATGTGATCCATGCCAAGAAGATTCCCGAGGAGCAGATGCGCACCCGACACGCCAACCTCGAATAGAATCAAGAACTTCACACTTGCAGTGCTGGCGGACTACCGGGGCATCTCGGGAACCCCGGTGGTCCGCTAAAGGCACAAACAGCGAGGAGTGGCCGACGAAGGCCGCTCCATGGCTGCGGCCGCTCGGCCCTGACATCCCCCGAACGCTCACTGATCGAGACGGATCCGGTAGTCCAGCCAGTTGCCCCAGATCGGCTTGTAATCGCAATCGGTCGGCTTGAAATCCCACGACAGGATCGACCGCGCGCGCCGGAGCCCGCCGTTCATCGGTTGCACCAGACCGAGGTGATCGACAGCATTCGCCACCACGGCAAACTGCCAGGTGGGCCGCAACCGGGAATCGGCCAGGTGGACGCTGTCGTAGCCCACGGGCCGGAGCACCCCCGCATCATCCGCGACACAGTTCAAAACGTATTCCCGGCTACCTGGATTCGGCGCTGGCCCGAAGCCGAAGGTCTGTTTGACCTTGACCGGACACGCAAAAGTGCGCCGCTGGGGATCGTAGCCGCAGCAACTCATCTCCTCGTAGAACAGGCTACCGGTATAACCCACCGCAGCACCGCACATGCGAGCAGCCGTGAGGAAGGCACTCGCCGGCGGCGTATCGTCCTTGGCACAGAACTGATATTGCTCGTACAACTGAGCCTGCAACTTGAGCTGCTCGGCTTCGGGTAAATTCGCGGCACTGTTGAGTTGCTTGGCGATCTCCGCCTTGATTTCGGGACCGCAGGCCGGCGCGGCCGTTACTATCTGCGGAATTCCGACCAGGCCCGCGGCCGCCAACATCAGCCAATGAGCCGCCCGTATCGTTCTGGATTTCTGTATTTGCGCCATGTTCGCTACTCCCGTGACGAAAAAGCTGTCGGTGACCGAGCGAATTGCCCGGTGGAAGAACGATAAGGCGCGAAGACACTACCGCGCGGTCAACTATTCACCGCGCGGACCGTGTACTGACACGATTGACTCGCTGGCGATGCCGCCGGCCGTAGTGTCGAGAAAGCCCGCCAAGACCCCATATCCCGTCCTGACTCGCGAGGTTATTCAGCCGATTCAAAGAAAGTTGTCGTTCCGGCAGGGATTACCGGAGTCCAGGGCCAAGGGCGGTACCGGGCATGCCATCCCTGGCTGCCGCATACGTGCTTCCCTGCCGGTATGACGTTGTTGCGGGACCCTGCTGCAGATTGTCGCTGTTGGGGTATCCGGTTGGCGCTGGGGTTACCGTCCGCGGCGACTGGGACAGGGCGGCGCGCTGAGGAGACCGGGTCGGAGCGCGGCTGGAAACGAAATGGCGAAGACGATCAACGCGCGCTCAGGCCGATCAGTCGTAGCCGAGACCATGTTCCTTTTCGCCTTCCGGCGTTGGCTCTGGCAACGCCGGTGGCTCGCTGGCGGTCAGACAATGCCGGCTGAGGATGATCGTTGCGAAGCCCATGACCAGAAAGACGATCCAGCCGACCATCATTCGAACCAGTCCCTCGAGCAGTTCCAGGGCGCCGACCGTTTGGCCAAGTGTTTGTTCGAGGATCTCGCCCATGCCCAGCGCAACCCCCTGATACAGGCCAAAATAGGCGGCAGCGCCAAACCCGAGCAGCGCCACGACGCCCGCCTCGGCGCCGCGCGTGTCAAGCCGCAACGCCTCGGCCCAAAGCGGACGTGAGCGCGTGCGTGCGGAATGGGTACGAGAGCCACTGATGCGGTAGCGAATGGGCCGCGGAAAATCATGATCGGCCAGCGTCGAGCGCGGGCCAACGGGGGGATCGAATCCAGTGAGGCACTTCGTAGTCATGGCTGCTGCTCCCGCAACGATCGAGCCGGATGTGACTCGCTGGCCACAAGTCTAGTCCGCGGAATGGCGGCCGGACTGGGCAGCCTCCGTGCGGAGGTCGACCGGGTCCCCCTTACCTGCAATCTGGTGTGCGGGCAAGCCGTCGCCTCATCTCGGAGAACGGCGTTCAGCTGTCGCCGTGCACTCACCATGAGGTCCGCGCTGGCCCGACGTGTCGCTCCGTGGTCTAATGCCGCGATGTCGTTGCCGGTATCCGTCATCCTGCCCACGCTCAATTGCCGCGACGCCCTGGCTCGTCACCTCGATGCGGTCGGCACGTGGCTCCCCGAGGTCGAGAGCGTCATCGCGGTCGACAGCCAGTCCACCGATGGCACGGCCGAACTCCTGCGCGAACGATTGGCACCTTTGAATGCGACGATCCTGTCGAAACCGCCGGGACTTTATCAGTCATGGAATGCGGCCATCGCGCTGGCCGGAGCGCCCTGGACTTATGTGTCGACGATCGGGGATACGATCAGTTGCGAGGGAATTGCGGACCTGCTGACAAGCGCGGAACGACTCAATGCCGACGTGGTCGTTTCTCCCCCGCGGATGGTCCAGGAGGACGGCCGTACGCCCGCCGCCGTGCGCTGGCCCGTCCACGACATTGGCGAGGCCTTTGCCTTCGATGAGGCTCCACGCCTGCTGACACGGCTCGAAACCATCATGGTGCTGTGCAGTTACGTGACGGGTTCCGTGCTTGGCAGCAGTGCTGCCAACGTCTACCGAACCGAGTTCCTGCAGCACCACCCCTTTCCGGTCGAATTCGGACACGCCGGAGACACGGCCTGGGGCCTGCAGAACTGTGCGCGGTTGCGGCTGGCCATCCACCCCAGATGCGTTTCGAATTTTTGTCTGGGGTGGCAATTCAAGGAATCCCATCCGCGAGAACAGCGCGAGCTGTTTCTGCGCTTGAACGACGAAGCAATCGCTGCACTGGCAGCGGCCGCTCCCGAAGACGCTGAAATCCGCCTTGCCCTGGGCTGGCTCAAGGCGCTGGTCGCGAACAAGGCAGTGCTGTGGGACTGGCTGGCCGCACAAGGCGACCTCGTCGAGCAGCACACGCGGCTGCGCGCCTACCTCGACGAGGTCGAGGCCGAGAAAGCCCGTAGCCTCAAGGCCCGCGTCAAAAGGCTGATCGGCCGATAGACAGCCGACCCGCCCGCGGTCGATAGAGAGTTCAGGCTGCCCGCGCGGCCTCGCGGCGCTTGCCGAGTCCGCGGGCCTCGAACGCGACGACGATCAGGAACAGGCCGATCGCGATGGCCCACGCGCCGATGTACCAGATCACGGCCATGGCGCCGGCTCCGGGTCGGGCGAGCATCAGCACGCCAAACAGCAGCGATGCCAGCCCCCCGAGCGCCATCATCCATTCCCCTTCGATCTCCTTGCGCACCTGTATGGCCAGCGCGATGCGCATCACTCCGGACGCGATCGCCCATGCCGCAATGTAGATCAGCAGCACTAGCGTCGTGATGTCCGGGGCCTGGAACGTGATCACACCGAAGGCGATACCAAGCAAACCTTCGAGCAACAGCAGCCACCAATTCTCGCTGTGCGAGCGGATGCGGATCGCATGGTAGACCTCGACCACACCGTCGGCAAACGCGAAAGCGGCGAAAAGCAGCACCAGCGAAGCCAGTGTCAGCCCCGGCACCACGAAGGCGCCCAGCCCGAACAGCAGCGCCAGGATGCCGCGCAGCAGCAGTAACCACCAGTATTGTGTTAGCGATTGTCCGAACATCGATCCCATCCTCCTGTAACTCGACATGTCTGGAGGCCGTGATCTTACACGGGTTGACCCGGCAAGGGTCTATGTCCCGCCGAATTGCGCCGCTGCGCACTCAGGTTTTGCGCTCGAGAAAATCCATATAGCCATAACCTTGCATCGGCAAATGGGCTCGGGAAACCTCCGGCAGCGACAGTGCCAACGCTCGCACCAGGCGCAGGACTCGCTCGTCCCGCAAAGCCGGCGTGTCGCCGTCACGAAGATGGTCCTCCCAATCGATGAACTGGAGCTGCCCTGCGGACTCATAGGAGCCGATCTGTCCGACTGCCTGACTCCGCGCCTTGAGTGCCGCCCAGGCACCCTCGCCGAAACCTTCGTTGCGGGATGATTCGTTGCCCTGCAGCGCCGACCGCACCGCAAACCAGAGAGCCTCGGTCGGCGGAAGGTGAGGAACGAGGTCGTCCTGGAACTCGAAGCGCCAGGCACTTCCCGCCAACACGGCTTCGAAAGCGTTTGCGAAGGTGTGATTTCCAGCCCGCGGCGCGGCGAAGGTATGGACTGCGGCCGGCCTGAGTCCGTGCCCTCCCTCCGCCAACCGCAAGGCGGCCAGCTGCGCCAGCGCGCCGCCCTTGCTGTGACCGGTGAGCAGCAAACGGCGCCCCTGCGCGACGGCGAGCCGGATCCGGGGCAACAGTTCCCCGAGGCCACCGGCTCCCCACCACAATGCATCCAAGGACTGTGCATACCCCTCGTGCACGTAGCCCGGCACGCCAATGCGGTCACCCGCGACCAGGTGCGCTCGCGCATTGTTGAGCCAGTCCGCAAATATCCGGTCGAGCCGATCCCGATCGGCCACGAGCCGCGCCGGCAAGGTACCGCGGAATGCCAGAATGGCGGACTCGTCAGTCTCCCCGTACAGAAACGCATCGATCCCGGCCCGACTGGAAGACTGATAGGCACAAAAGGAGCCCGGTTCGAAGTTCACCGCCGCGGCCAGTCCGGCGATCACCTCGCGGGACGCCAGCACCGGTGGTGTGATTGCCAGATCATCCGGCGAGCGAACGTACGCCGTCACGCCATAGGCCAGATTACAGGCGCATAACAGACGACGCGCGGTGAGCAGGTCCGCTATCGGCACGACCTGACCCGCGCACTGCGCCCCTTCGATACGCTATGATCCAACCGTGATCTCACCCGTTAACCCGGCGTCATTAACCCAGCGGCAGCGCCACAGGCAAAGGAACGGATCGTCATGGAGCCCGCCCAACTGGTCGTCTGGGCAAAATTCATCGGCTGCGTCGTGGCCATTGGCCTGGCCGGCACCCGGCTCTCCCTGTACGGCGACATTATCGCCGAAAAGACCGGCCTCTCCGGGAACTGGATCGGCCTCGTTCTTCTCGCGACCGCGACGTCCCTCCCCGAGCTGATCACCGGCATCAGTTCCGTGACGTTGGCCAACTCTCCGAATATCACGGTTGGCGACGTGCTCGGCAGCTGCGTGTTCAATCTGTCTATCCTCGTGGTCATCGACTTCCTGTCTCGGGAGGAATCAATCTACCGACGCGCCCGTCAAGGGCATGTGTTGTCGGCTGCGTACGGGATCGCCCTGATTTCTTTCGTCGGCGCCAATCTCCTGATCGACGGCAAGATCGTGTTGCCGACACTGGGTCACGTCGGCCTCTACTCTCCCGTCATCGTCCTGCTGTATTTCGCGGCGATGCGTTCCATCTTCCTGTACGAGCGGGAGCAGATGTCGGTCTTCGTCCAAGACGTCACCGAACGCTATCCGGCGGTTACGCTGCGCGCGGCTAGCCTGGGGTATGTCGTTGCCGGAAGTGTCGTCGCGGCCGCCGGAGTCGCCTTGCCTTTTGTCGCCGGGGATATTGCCACCATGATGGGCTGGAGCAATACCTTCGTCGGCACACTCCTGGTCGCCGCAACCACCTCCCTGCCGGAACTTGCCGTGACTGTTAGCGCCCTCAGACTCGGGGCAATCGACATGGCCATCGCCAATCTCCTCGGCAGCAATCTGTTCGACATCGTCATCATAGCGATCGACGACCTGGCATTCCTGCCCGGCCCCATCCTATCCCATGTCTCGCCCATCCACGGCGTCTCGGCGCTGTCGGCCGTGATCATGTCCAGCCTCGCGATCGTCGGGTTGTTCGGCCGTACCGGCAACCGCGTGTTCGGTACCGTCGGCTGGGTCAGCCTGGGGCTCTTCGCCATCTACGTGCTGAATTCCCTCGGGCTTTATCTGCTCAGCGAATGATCGCCCGGATCGGCCCGAGCCCTGGCCGGTCGCTGCGCGTCATCCTATCGCGCGCCCCGCCTCCACGGTGACGTCTGTCGACGTCGGCGGGCATTCGACTCAGTTTGCTGCAATCGCTCCCGCCAGCACTGACGCATAGCGTTCCACCGCCCGCCCCTCACGCAAGAACAGGCGCGGTACGACCAGTTCGCACTCCAGCAACCGCCAGCGCCTCCCCTCGTGAATCGCATCGACCCGGCCGTAGTGCAAATCGCCGAAACGCTGCACGATCGCTGCATGAACCTGCTCGGCCCAGGCGATATCGGCGGCATCGACTTCACAGACGGCATTCCGTCCGCCATAGAACTCGTGTGCCAACCAGCCCCCCTCCGCAACGGTCTTTCGTATGGCATGGCTGAACGCGCCCCCCAGGAAGACGAAAGAGACTTCGCCATGCCGCTGGATCTCGGGCAGAAAACGCTGGACGCATACCGCACGGCCGGCAAGCGCCTGACGCAACGTCTCATTGGCTGCGGCCCGACAGAGCAGCGCCGGCTGCGTGGGCAGCCCGGCCGCGAACAGTTCGATGCCCATCGGAGTTTGTCTGAGACGAAACGTCTGCCAGCTCTTGGAGGAAACACAGGGCTTGACGACCAAATCAAGCCAGCCCGTTTCACGCATGACCGACTCCAGAGTCCAGTCGTCGCCTTCGGAGATCCAATGCGTGGGAACCAGATCGATACCGGCTTCTTCCAGACCCGGCAGGTAAGCGGCTTTGTCCAGCGTGCCCCTGGCCACCGCGAAGGAGTTGATGCAGATGGCGGCTGCCGTACGCCGCGTCATGACCTCGAGTTTGTCCAGGAACCCGCCATCCAGGTGATAGCCGCGGCATTCGCGCACGTTAACCGCCGCGTACTCAATGGGCCCCCGGGTATCGAGACGATCCAGATGGACCAGTTCGCAGGCGATACCCCGTGCCGTCAATGCCGTTCTGACAGCTGGAAACTCGTCGTGTGTCTGCCCCAGGTGGGCAAAGGCGATTCTCGCCGACATAGGTCGGGGTGACTCACTGGTTTAAGGTGGCTGCGACAGATCCGCAGGGGCCGCTCTGGATACAACGATCAACTATCGCATAAATGTCGGTCGACGCATGGATCGTGAGCGCAACACAAAGGCAAGCCAATGTCTCGAGGCCTAGGCAATAGAGCCTATTGACCGCCTTTCCGCACGGGCGCATGGTCGTACATGCGCGCTCGGGAACGCACGGGACGCGGGCCGAAGCGCCGCGGTGCACCCCGTCCGTTGCCATCCGGAAGGGTTGGGCTGATCGCCCGAGACGCCCGCGGGAGACAACAATGAACATCTGCAGAACGCGCCAGAACTGCATTACTGGCATCCTCGTCGCATCAGCCTTGGTCTCCGGATGCGCCACCACAGCGCCTGAAGCCCACTTCACGCATACGCCACCCACGGGCGCGGTAGTCGACAGCAACGACACTGTCACGGTGACGGTGAGCGCCAAACCCGGCATCGCGCTGATCCAACAGGAACGCGACCGGTTGTCTCAGCGTATCGCCGCGCGGATAGACATTCTGAAACAACGGAACGCCGCGGCGGAAGAACCCCAACCCTACCGGATCGAGGTGTTGCTCACTCGCTACGACAAGGGAAACGCCGTTGCCCGACTCATATTGGCGGGGCTGGGCCAGATCCACATCGATGCGGAGGTCACGCTGTTGGCTCTGCCCAATAACTCGCGCCTGGCAGACTTCAAGGTCCAGAAGACATTTGCCTGGGGTGGAATCTATGGAGGCAGCACCACGATCGAAACCGTAGAAGAGGGCTTCGCCGAGGGCATCGCCGCAGCGTTGACGCAGCCGCGGCGGTAAGCACTGAAGGTGCGCGCGGGGTCCTGCCAGCAGTCCCCGGTCGTCAGGATCAGGATCGGGAATGCCATCCCCGATGCGCGCCAGCGGCGGATCACGTCGATCGCGGAAAGCCCGGGAATGCCCAGATCGAGGACCGCGAGGCCGAAAGGAACTGCCTGCCCGAGATAACAGCCGTCCTGACCATCGCGGCCGCAATCGACCGCGTACCCTGCGTCGCGCGAACCGGATCCGATCTGCTGGGCCAATTCGGGATCGTCTTCGATCAGCAGCAAACGCATGGTCGGGGGCTTAACTGCCGGGAAACTAGTACATTTCGTCGGGACGGCTTGGCTGTCCGATTTTGCGGCAGCCCAACCCTCTAACGTCGACCCAATTCATGGCTGATCACCGAACCGCCGATGATTGCGGCCGGATGGCCATAACCCACCTCGTCTCCTACCACTCCACCAAGGATGCCCCCGGCAACCAGCGACAGCGAACTGTGTTCATGGCGGCGCGGCGGGCAGTGTTCCCCGCGCTGAAGACGGTGACCAGAGTGCGTTTCATGGACCGTGCTCCGTTACGAATCCGAGGGCGTTCCGGCCGCCAAGCGGCCGGTACAAAAACAATAGCGGGGGCTCGCTGAACAGAAGCTGAACGACTCCGCCCGTCAGTGACGGAGGCTTTCGTTGACTGGTTGAAACGCACCGACGCGAGCTGGGGTCGAGACCTGGGCGCCGAGGCGCCGATCAGTGCGTCCGCAGGTCGTAGCGCACCCTCAATTCCTTGGCGTAGGCCCACGCGTTGCACCGTCCATAGCCGCCCGCCCGTCGCGCCCGTCCACCGGCGACCACAGTGACGACTGTTTCGTTCGCGACAGTTCGGGCTTTGGCAGAACTCTTGGCGAAGGTTGCCCTGGCCCGTTCCGTAACCGGGCTGACGCTCCATCGAGTATCCATGGGAATACGGAACTTCACGACGAAGTCCGGCACAATCCTGTCAGCCACGGTGCCGTTCTTCACGAAGGCGGCGAATGGCTCGATTTCGCCGTTGGGTACGCCCGACAGGGCGCGCGGAGGGAAGACGATGGCCAGCAAGAGCATCGCCGCTTGGGCGGAAGGAAAGGTCCTGCCCAATAGGAGGCCGGTGGTCTTCACGGAATTTCCGTCGTTCGACTAACGGCCGCCCGGAGCCGCGAAGTACGCGCCGTAGCTCCGGGGCTTTGGCTCAGTCGCGAATTTCGCAGACCCCTGGATGACGCCCGGGCCGGATCCCTGGGGAACCGGCCCGGACACCATGGATTTTTCAAACAAAATCGAACTGGCCGCTGACGACCGTGGCATTCGCCTGAACTACGGCGATCAATGTCAGTTCAGTCGCTGCGATCGGGTTATCGCTGCTGATGCCGGCACCCGACTCGGTGTAGAGCCACAGCGCCGCTTGATTACTTCCGCTGACATTGTCGTTGATCACCAGCAACGTCTGTTCCCCCTGAGTGACCGTCAGATTGAACTCCGCATTGAATTCGGCGGCCACAGCCGCCGCATTGGTCAAATCGATCGTAGCGACACCGTCGTTGGCCGTGCCAGCGAGGTACAAGGCCTCGACGTTCGCCAGATCTACGATCGTGTTACTGTTGTTTGATGTGGCGCTGAGCCCGAAACCGAGTTCTCCGTCCTGATTCGCGTCGAGTAGTGTCCTCAGCACGCCTGTGAAGTCAATGGTATCGCGCTGTTCTGCCGTACCGGTGCTGTCGAAACGCAGGATCGTTTCGCCCAAACCGCCCTCCTGAGCGTCGCCAAATACGATACGGTCCACGAGATTATCGTTCGCGGCACCGGTGTCTATCGTATCAACACCAACGCCCCCCCAAAGGGTATCGCCGCCGGCACCGCCGTTCAGCGAATTAGATGAGTCATTGCCGAACAGGACGTCGGCGCCGGCACCACCGATGAGGTTTTCCACGCCGGAGATCCGATCGAAACCGGTGGCGGCATCGGAACCGAGGTTCACACTGATTCCGGCGCTGCTGCCGGCATAGCTAAGGGTGTCGACGCCGGCCCCCATATCGAGCTCGAGATGTTCGATACCGGTAACCGAGCCTCCCGCCAGGAAATCGACTTGCCCGCCCGTCACCCGCACAACTAGCGTGTCATTGACCGCAGTGCCCTTGGCAATGAGCGTGTCGGTTCCGTCACCACCGGATACCAGATCCGCGCCTTCTCCAACGGTGTAGAGAAAGGTGTCATCGCCCAGACCACCGTAGAGCGAGTCGTTACCGTTGCCCCCGCCCAGAATGTCGTTGCCATCGCCGCCATTGACGATGTCGGCACCTGCGCCCCCAAACAGGCTGTCATCCCCTGCCCCACCATTCAGGGTGTCGTTACCGGCCTGTCCATACATGACATCGTCCCCGCTCGTACCGTGCATTGCGTCGGCAGCCGAGGTTCCGGTACGGATCGTAAACGCTTCGTCATGGAACCGACCCGTCGGATCGGTCGCCCGCAGATTCAGCGTGTAGGTCTGCCCCGCGCCGAATGCCGAGTTGCGCGTGACGACGCCGTTGGTCAGGGAAAAACCGGGACTGCTTCCGGCCAGCAGGGTGTAGTTGAAGTCCGAGGAGTCTTGATCTATTGCCGTGAGCAGCGCAATCGGCTCGCCCGCCGCGGGGATGCTCCGATTGTTCGGGCTCGAGGCTAGCCAGCGAATATCGCTTGGCGCAGACTCCGTGACGTCGGTCTGGCCATGAACGGTGACGGTCACCTGTTGTTCGGTCCCGTCGCCCGTGACTACGGTAAAGGTATCCGTAAGTTCCTGCCCAGCGTCCAGCGCATCGACCGTGGCGTTGTTGTTATCGAGGACGTAGGTCCAGATCCCCTCTGCCGTAATCGTGAAGGAGCCGTAGCCCAGATCGCTCGCGGTCAGCGATGCGACAGCGACGAAGCTCGACGGACCGTCCGGATCCTCCGAGATCAGGGCACCGCTCACCGAGCCCGGAACGCCGTCTTCCAACACGGTGCCGGTGACATCGCCGCTAACCATGGCTGGATCATTGACCGCGGCCACCTCCACGGTGACCAACTCCGGCTCACAGAAGGCGGTCCCATCGGTAGCCGTATAGGTGAAATCGGCAGTACCGTTGAAGTTGGCATTCGGCGTGAAGAGCACGCTCCCATCCGACTGAAGGACAGCCGTCCCCCCGACTCCTGAAGCCACGCTGGCAATTGTGAGCGTATCGCCATCCGGGTCAGTATCGTTGGCGAGCAGTTCCGCCGCGGTAAACACGATCGGTGTATCCTCGACCGCCGCCAACGTGTCCGGATTCGCCGTGGGGGAAGAATTCACGCGCAGCCCCACGTATCCAATTGGGGATGAACCCGCGAGACCGGCGTTGATGTCCTTCAATAGCGTGGTGCCCGCGCTGGTGCCATCCGTGATCCACAACTCCGCACCGCTGCTGCCATTGTTCGCACGGAACAGAGCCGTGCCGTCACCCAGCGCCGTAATGTACTGAGGAGCGGAACTCCCGGCACCGGGATTGATATCCTTCACCATAAGCGTGCCGGCACTGGTGCCATCCGTGATCCAGAGTTCAGCCCCGCTGCTGCCGTTGTTGGCACGGAACACGGCCTTGCCGTCACCTAGCGCCGTGATGTACTGCACGCCCGAACCCGACGCACCCGGCGCAATGTCCCGGAGCAGCATCGTGCCGCCCGCCGTGCCGTCCGTAATCCACAGTTCGGCGCCTCTGACGCCGTCGTCCGCCGTGAACAGCGCCTTGCCATTACCCAGGGAGGTTACATTCAAGGGGAATGAACCTGTGGCCCCTGAACGAATATTGGTAACCAGTTGGGTGCCGGCCGCGCTGCCGTCCGTAATCCACAACTCACTGCCATTGGCATTGTCCTCGGCAACGAACAGCCACTTGCCATCGCCGAGCGCGGTGATGTTCGTCGGATTGGAGCCCTCGGAGCCCGGAAGTATGTCGCTCACGAGCGTCGTGCCGCCCGCGGTTCCATCCGTGATCCACAACTCGCCGCCCGCGGATAAAGAGCTTGCACTGAAGAGCGCTCGCCCCTCTCCGATCGGAACGAAGCTGGTGGGCGCTGATCCGGACGTGCCAGTGAAGATGTCACTGATCAGAACCGTGCCTGCTTCGGTACCATCCGTGACCCACAATTCGCGCCCACTAACGCCGTCCTCCGCAGTGAACAGCACAAGCCCGTTACCGAGCGCGGTAAAGTTCTGCGGTGAAGAACTGCCGGTGCCGTTGAACAGTTCCTTTAGCAGCCTTGTACCCGCCTCGGTCCCGTCGGTGATCCACAACTCGGCACCGGTATCGCCAGTCGAGGCGGTGAAAATCGCATGCCCATTACCTAAATCGGTGAAATTCTGGGGCAACGAGCCACCAGTCCCGGGGTTGATGTTCTTGACCAGCCGCGTTCCCGCCTCGGTCCCGTCCGAAATCCACAGTTCTCGGCCGTTGCTTGCGTCCGTCGCCGAAAAAAGGACCTTGTCCTTCCCGAACGTCGACAGATAAAGCGGCACTGACCCTGAGGAACCCGGGTTGATGTTCTTGAGCAACTGAGTGCCAGACGTCGTGCCGTCGGTGATCCACAACTCGGTACCGTTGGTGGAATCGGATGCCTGGAAGATCCAGCGGTTGGCCTGAACGGACATAGAGACTCTCCGGAAGACTGCGTACTACTTGAGCGTTGAAGTAAAGGATGACCGACGGTTCTGACGAGTGGCTTCTGCTAACCGGGGTGACGCGCTGGAGCCCAGACCGGTCGCCATCGGGTTCCCTGTTCGCCGTGATCCCGGCGCCTACCCGCAGGCGTTCCTCGACGGGCGGTGAACCTGGCTCCGGGCCGAGCCGCGCTCGATGTCCATCGCCCCGGAACACCTGACGCCCCCACCGGGAACACGTATGGCTCTCGCAGCGTCACGGTCCGATCCGAAACAGCACGCCGTCGTTATCGATCAGCGTCTTGATCAGGTCCGGGAGCTTCGGGAACTGCTGATAGGGCAACAGTTTCGACGTAAACCCATCGCCGACGCGCACAATCAGGTCGGCTGGCCACTGGCGGCCGTCGACGCAGACCCGCACGGCGTCATCTGCACCGCTACCCGTTCGTGAAACCGCGATGCTCTTGCCCCGGTAGACGAACCGCTCGATAACGACCGAGGACTCGGCCCCACGCCCACCGTCGACCGGCGCGTCGCAAAGCGGGCCGCCATCGGCCGCGGCAACACTCAACCAACCGAGATACACCATCGCAAACAGCCACTTACGGTTTTTCATGCCACCGCGCACAACAATCAGGTCACAGGATGAAAAAGCGGCCATCTTCATCCACCAGCCGCTTGACCAGGTCGCGTGGGTTCCGATACGTCTCGTACGGGAGCATATGCGAGGCATAGTGTTCTCCGACCCGCGTGAAGATATGCGGGCTCTTCTCGTGACCATCGATGGCCAGGGTTTCGCACTCGGCTGTCCGTTTCCTGAAGAGTCGACCCCGGCCACCGCGATGCAGCACCTTGACGCGCCTTCCCCGGTAACTGAACGCATCCAGCACCGTTGCCGGCTCGGAGTTTTCCGGCCCATTTCCATGGAGGTGGCCATGGGGATGGGGCGCCGGCGTTGCCTGAACGGCAGTCTGTTCTTCTACCGCGTTCGCCGTGCGGCGAAAGGTCGCGGTCGCGACGCCAAGTGCCGTAAAGATACCCGTGGTACGAATAAATTCTCTGCGCTTCATAGGGTTTCCCAAATTTGCTTCGGTTATTGGCTATCAGGCGTAGCTGTCGTAGGCGACATCGCTGGCCTCGAGATCAAGCGCTTCGTCGACCGTGACCGGCAAGAACGTGTGGCTCAGCTGATCGTAACGGTTGTGGCCCGGCGGGCCTTCACCGTTTGGGGCGTAGGTCGTCATGCCACGTACCTGCTGCCATGCGGCCCAGTATCGATCAACGTTGCAGTGATGAAGCCAGAACACCGGGTCGTTCGGCGACGTCCCGGCCAGCATGTCACCCCCAATGATGTTGTGAACGGTGTTATGTCGACTTTCGAGCATGTTGCGGAACCCGGTGGTATTGAGTTCGTTCCACGGATGCGTGTCGTATACCGCGTTTGCTCGCGCACGCACGTTGGGCACTCCGGGCATCACCGACCCAGTCCGGAAGTTGCGCAGGACGCCGTCTCTCGGGACGAACGACTGCGTCGCATCATTCCAGATGATGGATGTCCAGTGCGCGAAAGGACCGTCCACCACGCGACGACCTTGGGTCGCAGAACCGTTGTGGCCGATTCGGTCCCAGACGGCGTGCGTCTGCCAGGTGTTGCCCATGCCGAAAAACCGAGAGTAGGGAATCGCCAACGGCTCAGGCGGATTGCTTGCATCGTAATACGCGTTGTGCAGCGGTCCCCAGGGATCGAACTCGGGGCGCTGGAGATCAAGCTCCAGATCCCGTAGCGCTACGCGGTGCCACGGCAGAAATACCGGGCCCCGATGAGCGGCATTGCGCTGCGTCCCGGTCTCACCCGGAAAGAGCGTGAGCTCCATCATCGACTCCATGTGCCGCTTGGTGAACAAGTCGTACAAGGACATCCCCGTTTCCGGGTCGATAGCTGCCTTGTAGGCGTTCAGCGCGTCTACGAATCGCCGCCATTCGTCATCGGTCAGAGTGGTGATGTCTCTTCGAATCGTCGTCATGCAGTTGTCTCTCCCCGTTGCGTTCGAGAAATGGCGCCTATCCCGTGATTGACATCGGTGACCGTGCACCCGCCTTGAAAACACCAGGCGGGTGCGTTCCACGAAGTGGGGCGGTACCAATTTGATTGTTTCCAGGGCGGAACCGGTGCTTGATGTCGGGTTCCCCGTTATTCGCCATCATGCCCGCGAGTTTCCTGTAGCCATCCTTCAGCAAGCTGCGGGCCAAAATTTTTTCCCGCTGTTTTTATTATTCTTTTCCGCCTACGTCCAAGCGCATCACGCCGGACTGTAAAATTTCTCGACTGCCTATCCTGGCCTTTCGTAATACCTCCACCAGAACGATAAGACGCCCGCCCAGGGATGCCTCGTTGTCACGTCCTAGTCCGCGCACGCGGACCATGGGATGTTCCACAACCGCGCGCTGAAGTCGAGGCCAAGTCTGGCCGCGCCCGCCGTTTCAGATGATGAGTTCCGGCCCATGTACTTCGCGTCGCGGCGTACCAGCTCGCGAACCCAGGCTACCCGCCACACGTCGGTACCACGCCAGCAGCCCTGCGAAACCTCACCTGTGATTAATGTGGTTAGCGCGTGACGCCTTGGCGGCCGGACTCACAACTACGTGTTTCTACGTATTGCCGCCCGGAACGGCTTCTGTTAGGTTCCAGCCCTCTGATGGGCCATGATGCGTAATCAGAAAGAATTAACTGACCGGGCTGGGTTGCTGTGCTTGATGGGGTCTCGGTTCCCGGACCTCGTTAGCTTTTGATCTTCGGTGAATTGACCGATACACCGAACCGAACTTCATCAACGCAAGAGCAAGCGTCTCGGAAGACCTTCCAGCGGTCATTTCAAATTGGAAAGAGCGCTCGGCATCGACTCGTTACGACCTTATGCCTACGAGGGGGGAGAGTGATGAAAGAAGCAGCTTTGGCGTTCCGATCGCCGAGAAATCCATTCCATCTGCACGTCAGCCCGTTCGGCAATAGCAAAACTGAGCGTATCGGCGCTGCCAAGAACGGTAATCGTCGTGACCCGCATGCCTACCCGGTTGGATCCCACCAAACCGCCACGCGGGCCCATTACAGTAGTTCGTCAGTCGGAGAATTTTACAATTCCTCCTCTCCGGATCTGTGATAAGCGTTTTTAGCTCTAAAAACCAATAGCTTGGGATATTGGCACCACTGTTGCTAGCGTTGAACTAGCACGGCGTTGAACCAAAGCGTTAACAGGTAGCGCGAAGGAATTACGGTACACGCTGGACAGGCGATAACCTTCCTCTCGCTGTGCGCTTCGCCCGTCCTGCTTTCGGATGAAGACCAAATGTCTCATTTGATCAAGGGGGGGCCACGAACGAGTCTGGCAAACGGAAATGCCACGTCGACCCGGGAGGAATACGTTGAGAGTGCCCGGCGTAATGCAGGCGGGACGCTAAGGTACGACCGAAATACATCAGGACGTGCCGAGGGAAGGGGTATGTTCGTTGTCGAATGTGACTTTATATCCAATATCGCTATACACAGGTTCGCGCCAATATGATCACGATCTTCATCTCGTCGGAACACACCTACACGTGGGGAACCTATCTCGCAACACATGGTGATTCCATCGCGTCCCGAGTCAAATTTATACCCTATGGCGAAAAGGTCGACGTAAGGTCCATCCCGGCCGGCACGGTAATTTTCACTGATCTCGAGCGCTTGGTGCTTGGTCACAAACGTGCGGCGATCAAGGTTCATCGGGAGATCTCGCGCCAAAGGCCCGATATCACGCTAATTAACTCTCCTCAAAGTTCGCTGCTGCGATATGACCTACTGTCCGTACTTAAAGAAGCCGATGTGAATCGGTTCCGGGTCTATCGCGCTGATCAGGACTGGAGTGGCGCTCGCTTTCCGGTCTTTGTTCGCATTGCCGACGACCATGGTGCACCGCGCACGAAATTGCTCTATAACCCGGCTGACGTCGAATCCGAGATTCGTGCCTTGACGGGTTTTAGATGGGAAGGCCTGTTCTCGCGAAAGAGAAAAGCTAACAGTGACTCGGCCGCCTCCCCGGAAAAAAGGTCATCCGCTCGGCTGGACATTTCACTACCGAAAGACAACTCCCTGATGGGCCGACTGTGTCGGATTAGACGCCGTCTGCAGCGGCCGAAAGACATCGTGGTATGCGAATTCATCGATACATCGGACGCCAACGGACTGTATCACAAATATGGCGCATTCGTCGTTAATGGTCGCATCGTGCCCGCGCATTTGTGGTTTTCGGAAAACTGGGTGGTCAAGTTTGGCTCTTCGCGTCAGGAACCGGAGTACTGCCAACGAGAGCTGGACTATATCCGGGACAATCCGCATGCCAAACAATTGCAAAGAGTATGCGAGTTAGCAAACATTCAATACGGCCGAATTGACTACAGCGTCGACCGCATGAACCGTATCGCCGTATGGGAGATCAACACCAACCCGGTCGTTGTGCCTTACATCAGCAACCCGGAGATCGCCGACAAGCGCGAGCCGAGCCACGAACTGTTCGCCATTGCGTTCAATGAAGCCCTGCGTAACCTTCCATGGAAACCCAGAGAGGGCGTTGACGCAGCGCGGCTTGATCAGCCTGTTCACCAGCCCTTGTTATCGGCGTGACGCTGGGTGGTGTGAAGGAGCCGCACCTGTGGGTTGGTCATGCGAGGGGCCCCACGCATTTGAGTCCCTCGCCTTCCCCGCGGCGACCCGCCACAGGCATGCCACCGAGGCAGAAGAAGTTAGCCACGGGCGTTTCCCCGGTTTCGGCAATCTAGCGGCATAGACCGAGATTAGCCCACTCTGCTGGCCTCTGAACGCGGCATCAGACCGCATCAACCCTTTCAGGCCGCAGGGTCGTTTGCTCGCCATCCAGGGCCGCAATATTTGCGTGCTAGCGAAAGTGTGAAGGAGTTCGCTGCGGACAATGACTGAGGCGTCTACGCTTGGCTTTTTTTGATTGATCGCACCACTTTCATGACTCGTCACCAAAACGACCTGCTCGTCTTCATACGCCTTGCCGGAACCAAGTCCGGCGTCTGCTCCAACAATATCCCTTCAACGGTCATCGAATCCGCAGCACGCAAGGGCGGTCGCATTTGGTTCTTGGGCAATCGCGTTTTCGTCAGTAACTCCGCAACACTGACACAGCAAATCAGACGCAGCGGATCGCTGACCGCATTGGACCAAACGTTCTAGCCGGGGCGTGAGCTACCATTTCTGCGGGCGGCTGCAATATAGCGGCGTTCACTGTGCAGCGGGCCGATCCGTGAAAACGTACGATACTCGGAGAGCCGGGCTCCGGCGATCCCGACAGATGCAAAGACCGGTTTGGCGGTGGCACAGATACGATGGGCATCCAGGGAGTGGCAGTCCGACAGACCGCCTACAATGGGCTAGCGAAGCGCGCATGTCGGTCGATGAATACTGGCGCGTTAAGCACTGGAGGCTTAGAACGGCCGCCTGACATGGCCCCATACCGACGTGGCGCCGACGAAGCGGCGCCAACTGACCTACACAACGCAGGCATGATGCTCGCCTCAAGCCGGTCTTCCTGCCAGCCTCTAATCTAGCCGACTGCGATCCGACAGTGGCTGGATTTCTGGTACTGTCGAACCTGTCTACCATAAAGCCAGTGCCTGGCAAGGTCCTAAAGGGCCCGCCATCGCGGCTGCACTGTCGGTCATCACTACTTGCAGGTTTCAAGCGCCTATTTGACCCGCGCTTTATTGCCGAGGCAGCGCCTCAGTTGTTCCCGAGTTTGCTCTGCCACTGCCCATGGCTTACCCTCATGCGATGCCCAGGAAAAAAAACCCCAGCGCTGTGGGCCTGCCGAGCGGGCCAAAACCACCCCCCAGGGGTTGACCTTTTATGCCCAAAGCTTTTTGGAGGCGGCCTCAATGTGCCGAGGCCCTGATGAGGATTGGGGACCGATGGGTCCTGTTTCCGAGAGGGTGGTCATTCCTGCTCTGTATCTTCTGGGACACTCCATAGAGCTGTCGCTAAAGGCTTTCCTGCTGCACCGTGGCCTTGCACTGGAGGATCTACCGCTAATCGGCCACGACCTGGAGAAAGCTCTCGGAGAAGCGACGGCTCGGGGCCTCTCGTCGCACCTGGAGCTGTCCGGCGATCAGAGAGAGGCCCTGCGCTGCCTAAACGAACTCTATAAGAGCAAAGAGCTGGAGTATATCAAGACAGGAGAAAAGGTCTTCCCGGGCCTCATTTTGATCGCGGCGTTAGCCGAATGCTTGGTGCAGGCGGTTTGCCGGCTGGTTGGCCAGCCGCGCTGGGATCTTCGCTGATAGAGAGCCCCGAGTCGGGGCTGCCCCCGAAGGGCGATTGGCGATTGGCATAGATAGATTAATGGCGCGAGCCCGCGGACCGCCACAAGACTCCCGGCGCTCAGCCCGATTTCTTTTCCCCATCGTGCGTGTCGAGCTGGCGGGCGGGCGGCTAGTCTGTCGGTGAAACGAGTTACCCAAACAAGCGTGGGCGCGTCAGGTGTCTGGGTCTCCCGGTCCAGCGTAGCAAGTTCATGCCACCGGACACAAAAAAGGGCAGTTATCCACAACTGCCCGCGATTGCCAGCAACAAGTAAGTTGCTGTTTTGATTGGCTGGGGGACTAGGATTCGAACCTAGGTTAACGGAGTCAGAGTCCGTTGTCCTACCACTAGACGATCCCCCAAGTATCGGGTGAAGCGGGCCGGACGCAACGCACTCACTACGGGTAAAGCGCTGCGACGCGACCGTTGAAGCTTATCGCTTCGAGTACTGAGGACGCCGGCGGGCCTTGTGCAGGCCGACCTTCTTACGCTCGACCTCACGGGCATCGCGCGTGACGTAACCGGCGCGGCGCAGGTCGGAGCGCAGGGCTTCGTCGTATTCGATCAGCGCACGGGTCAGACCATGACGAATGGCGCCGGCCTGCCCGGACGGACCGCCACCGCAAACTTTCACGTTCACGTCGACCTTGTCAGCCAGATCGACCAGTTCGAGTGGCTGCAACACGACCATCTGGTCGGTCTTCCGACCGAAATAGTCGGCGAGAACCTTGTTGTTGATCGTGATTTGTCCCTTGCCCGGCTTCGCGTAAACGCGCGCGACGGCGCTCTTGCGGCGCCCGGTACCGTAGTAGCTGATCTGTGCCATGTGTGCTGTGAACTCGACGACTAGATTTCCAGCGCGAGCGGTTGCTGCGCCTGGTGATTATGGGTGGGGCCTGCATAAACCTTGAGCTTGCGGAACATCGCGCGGCCCAGTGGGTTCTTTGGCAACATACCCTGAACGGCAGTCTCGATGATGCGCTCCGGCTTGCGCTGACGCAGTTTGCCCAGCGTTATCGACTTCATGTTCCCGATGTATCCGGTGTGCTTGTAATACACCTTGTCCTGCTCCTTGGTGCCCGTGACACGCACCTTTTCGGCGTTGACCACGATGATGTAGTCGCCGGTATCGACGTGCGGGGTGTAAACAGGTTTGTGCTTGCCGCGCAGTCGGCGGGCGATCTCTGTGCTCAACCGGCCGAGAGTCTTGCCGTCGGCATCAATGACGAACCAGTCCCGCTTGACTTCGGCTGGCTTGGCGCTAAAGGTCTTCATTTCTTGTGTTCCAGTCTGAAGGCCGGATTAAAAGTCGGCCATTATAACGTCTTGAGCGGCTCGAGGCAAGCCTATGGCCCGCTTCACTTTTGGGGGCATGCCAGGCAGGACGCCAAGGATCACGCCGACGCAGCCTTCGGCTCTGCGTAATCAGCCTGCCAGAATTTCTCGAGCTGATAGAACTCGCGTACTCGCGGTTGCATGACGTGCACGATGACATCTACCAGGTCGACGAGCACCCATTCCCCGGTGATTTCACCTTCGACGCCGAGCGGAGGCACGCCGGCGTGTTTGGCATCTTCAACGACGCGCGAGGCGAGTGACTTCACGTGGCGGTCCGAGGTTCCGCTGGCGATGACCATGTAGTCGGCGATGCTGGTCTTGCCCCGCACGTCGATGACGCGCACATCAATGGCTTTGCCCTCATCGAGTGCCTTGATGGCGATTGCGAGTAGTTGTTCTGTTTGCATATTTTGAAGAGGGTTAAGGCAAGCCTCAACGAGCGTTGTGTTACTGGCCACGAGACGCAAGGACGTACTCTGGGCGTCATGCCTGAGCGGATAGCTTAGAAGATGCGGCGTCCGCTGCAAGCCTTGCCGCGCACTCTGAGATGTGTGCGGCAAGCTTGTTCACTTGTAGCTTTCCAAGACTTTGATGTAGTTGGCGCGTTCGAAAGCGGCGGGGTTCTTGACCTTCCGATGGCTCATGATGCCACGGATCTGATCCACTGATTCGAACTCCCGGTCGTGCAGCCACTCGCTCAGGCCGGAAACGAGTGTCCTGACGTAACCGGGACCATTCCGGAGGAGCGCAGAGGCCGTCATGACCGCATCAGCTCCGGCCAGAAGATACTTGATGACCTCGGCCGAGGTTTCCACGCCGCGCGTCGCGGCCAACGAAGCCTTGACGTGACCGTGCAACAGCGCGATCCACAGCAGCGGCAGGCGAATCTCTCCCGCTTGACTCAGTTTCAGCGTCGGCGCCACTTCGAGCCGGTCGATGTCGAGGTCGGGCTGGTAGAAGCGATTGAATAACACCAGCGCGTCCGCCCCGGCTTCGTCCAGCCGATTGGTCATGTGGCCGATCGCGCTGAAAAACGGACTCAGTTTCAGCGCGACCGGAATCTTCACCGCCGCCTTCACTGTCTGCAAAATGTCGAGATAGCGTTGCTCGACCTCCTGGCCGGAGGTCGTGAGGTTGGCTTCGATGCCGTAGATGTTCAACTCCAGGCCCTGGGCACCGGCCTGCTCGATTTGCCGGGCGTAATCCGTCCAGCCCTCGGCGGTGACACAGTTGAGGCTGGCGATCACCGGGATGCCGACGGCCTGCGTCGCGCGCCGGATCAGGTCCAAGTAGGCATCGGGCCCGGCCGGCTGGTCGTCGATCTCCGGAAAATAGCTCAGCGACTCCGCGAAGCTTAGGGTGCCGTGCTCCATGAAATGCTCGAAGGCTGCGCTTTCGTTACGGATCTGCTCCTCGAACAGCGAGAACATCACGACCGCCGCGGCGCCGGCATCCTCGAGTTGCCGAATGCCATCGAGCGATTCGGACAAGGGCGAAGCCGAGGCAATGACCGGATGTTGCAGTTCGAGCCCCATGTAGCGAGTTTTAAGGTTCATGCGCGTCGTCCTCAGCGGCTCTTCACACTGGCGTCGGGAGAGAACTGCCTGCTATCGCGGCTCGCCATCTCCTCGTAGATTTGCCACTTCTGGTCGACGGCGGTCTGCGCCATCGCCATCAGTCGGTCGGACTCCAGCGGGTTGGTCCGACTCAGCATCTTGTATCGCAGCTCATTGAGCGCGTAGTGCTTGAACTTGACCCGCGGCCGCGGAGAGTCCAGCACGAACGGATTGCGATCAGAGTCGCGCAGCGCCGGGTTGTAGCGGATCAGCGGCCAGTAGCCGCTCGCAACGGCCAGGTCCTGCTGCCGCATCCCGTGCTGCATGTTGATGCCGTGGGCGATACAGTGGCTGTAGGCCAGGATCAGCGAGGGACCGGGATACGCTTCCGCTTCGCGCAAAGCGAGCAAGGTCTGCTGGGGATTGCCGCCCATCGCGACCCGTGCGACATAGACGCTGCCGTAAGCGATCGCCTGCAGCGCCAGGTCCTTCTTGGCGACCGGCTTCCCTGCCGCGGCAAATTTCGCGACTGCCCCCAACGGCGTCGCCTTCGACATTTGTCCGCCGGTATTCGAGTAGACCTCCGTGTCCAGCACCAGCACATTGATATCGCGGCCACTGGCCAGAACGTGATCCAGACCTCCCGAGCCGATGTCGTAAGCCCAGCCATCGCCGCCTACCATCCAAATGCTTCGACGGACGAAATGATTCACCACGGACAATAGATCCCGCGCCATCTCATCATCAAGGACCAGCAACTGCGCTTTCAGCTTTGCGACGCGCTCGCGCTGCGCTCGGATCTGCGACTCGGTCAACTGCGGCGCACTGACGATCTCATCGACCAGCTGCGCATCGACCTTGCCCTTGAGCCCGTTCGCGAGTTGACGCGCGAGGCTCAAGTGTTGGTCCGCCGTCAGCCGGAAACCGAAGCCAAACTCTGCATTATCCTCGAACAACGAATTGGACCAGGCCGGTCCCCTGCCCTCGCCGTTGACCGACCATGGCGTCGTGGGCAGGTTCCCACCGTAAATCGAAGAACAGCCGGTCGCGTTCGCGACGATCAACCGATCACCGAATAATTGCGACAGCAGCTTCACGTAGGGCGTTTCGCCGCAACCCGCGCAGGCGCCGGAGAACTCGAACAAGGGCTCCAGAAACTGCGCGCCGCGCACCGACGAGAAATCGACTCGGGCTCTGTCGTTCACCGGGAGCTTTTCGAAAAATGCAATGTGACTCCGCGCTTGGTCGAGATCCGGCTTCTCCGCCATATTGATGGCCTTGACGCCGCTCTCCTTGAAGCTCTGAGCAGGACAGACCTCGACGCACAGGCTGCAGCCAGTGCAATCCTCGGCATAAATCTGCAGCGTGTAGCGCGTGCCCGGAAAGCCCCTCGCACTGATCGGCGCCGACTGGAAACCCTCGGGCGCGGCCTTCAGCCGCGACTCGTGGTAGAACTTGGCGCGGATCACACTATGCGGGCAGACGAAGCTGCAATTCCCGCACTGGATGCACAGATCGGGCTCCCAGTGCGGCACCGACAGCGCGATGTTCCGCTTCTCCCACTGGGTGGTACCAGACGGATAGGTGCCATCCACCGGCATCGCACTCACAGGCAACTCGTCGCCGAGACCGGCCATCATGATCGCCGTGACGCGCTGCACGAACTCGGGGGCGCCTGGCGGTACCGCCGGCGGGCGTTCCTGGCTGCTGGTCACCGCGGCAGGGACGCTCACCTCGAACAGATTCTCCAGCGTCTGGTCGACGGCACGGAAGTTTTTCTGCACGACCTCGTCGCCCTTCTTGCCGTAGGTCTTCCTGATCGCGTCCTTAATCTTGCCGATGGCCTCTTCGCGAGGTAGCACCCCTGACAAAGCGAAAAAACAGGTCTGCATGATGGTGTTGGTCCGCGTACCCATGCCCGTCGCCTGCGCGACGGCCGAGGCATCGATCACGTAGAACCTCAGCTTCTTGGCGATCAACTGACGCTGGACGTCGCACGGCAAATGGTCCCAGACCTCGCTCGGACCGAACGGGCTGTTCAGCAGGAAGGTTCCGCCGGGCTTGGCCTTCGCCAGCACGTCGACTTTCTCGATGAAGTTGAACTGGTGGCAACCGATAAAATTGGCTGACTCGATCAGGTACGGAGCCTGGATGGGCTCGGGTCCGAAGCGCACGTGCGAGACAGTCTGCGAGCCGGACTTCTTCGAGTCGTAGACGAAATACCCTTGAGCATACAAATCTGTGGACTCGCCGATAATCTTGATGCTGTTCTTGTTGGCACCGACCGTGCCATCCGCGCCCAACCCGAAAAAGAGGGCACGGACCGCGCTGTCCGACTCGATGTCGAACGCCGAGTCGTAAACGAGGCTGGTATGGGAGACATCGTCGTTGATGCCGACCGTGAAGCGGTTCTTCGGCTGCGCTTTAGCCAGCTCGTCGAACACCGCCTTCACCATGGCCGGATTGAATTCCTTCGAGGACAGACCATAGCGGCCACCGATCGTGCGTGGGAGCCCCGGCAGCGCCAGCGCGCCCCTCGTGTAGGCCTCGCTGAGCACCGCGACGACGTCCGCATAGAGTGGTTCGCCAGTGCTGCCCGGCGCCTTGAGCCGGTCGAGGACCGCGACCGCGCGGGTCGTGGATGGCAGGGCCGCAAGGAAGTGCTCGGCCGAGAATGGCAGGCAGAAACGGACATGAATCACGCCCACCCTCTCGCCGCGCGCATTCAGATAGGCCACCGTCTCACGAACCGTGTAGGCACCGCTGCCCATCACGACGACGACGCGTTCGGCTTCCGGGTGACCGTAGTAATCAAACAGACGGTAGTGCCGACCCACGCACTCACCGAAACGATCCATGGTCTGCTGGACGATGGCGGGCAACTCCGCATAGAACGGATTTGCGCTCTCGCGCCCCTGAAAATAGACATCCGGGTTTTGCGCCGTACCGCGGATGAACGGGGCATCCGGATTCAGCGCGCGGGCACGGTGGGCGCGCACCAACCGCTCGTCGATCATTGCCCGCAACTGGACATCCGAGATCAGATCGATCTTGCTAACCTCGTGCGAGGTCCGGAACCCATCGAAAAAGTGCACGAACGGTACACGGGACGCCAGGCTCGCCGCCTGCGCGATCAAGGCGAAATCATGGGCCTCCTGTACCGATGCGGACGACAGCTGCGCGAAGCCGGTGTGCCGCACGGCTGCCACGTCGGAGTGATCCCCGAATATCGACAAGCCCTGGGCCGCCAGCGACCGCGCCGCGACATGAAAGACCGTCGGCGTCAATTCGCCGGCAATCTTGTACATGTTCGGGATCATCAGTAGCAGGCCCTGAGAAGCCGTGAAGGTCGTCGTCAACGCGCCGGTCTGCAAAGCTCCATGCACTGCCCCAGCCGCACCGCCTTCGCTCTGCATCTCGGCCACGAGCGGTATTTCGCCCCAGATGTTGCGCTTGCCTTCGGCCGACCACTGATCCGCCAGTTCGGCCATGGTCGAGGATGGCGTGATGGGATAAATCGCGCACACCTCGTTGACGCGGTACGCCACATAGGCCACGGCCTCGTTGCCCTCCAGCGTCATCACTTTACGGTCGCTCATTGCCTCACTCCCCCTCCGCGACCATCTCGATCGCATGACACGGGCATTGTTCGAAACACACCGCGCATCCGGTGCAACGGTCGTAGTCGTAACGGTAGCGCTTACCGGGTCCGAGCTTGACGATGGCCTGCTCGGGACAGGCCCCGTAGCAGCCGTCGCACTCGAAGCAGTTGCCGCAGGAGAAGCATCGCCGGGCTTCGAACACGGCCTCGTTTTCGCTGAGGCCCGACAGCACTTCCGAAAAACCGTAGGCCCGGACGCTCGGATCAAGTTCTGCCTGTTGCCGCTGATCGGCCTCCGTGAAATACCAAAGATGCAGCTTCTCGAAGGTCGCCAGTTCCTGGGACGGCGGCTTGGCATACGCGCTATCACGGAGATAGGCATCGATATGCCGGGCAGCCTTCTTGCCATGCCCCACGGCAACCGTCACGGTCCGCTCGCTTGGCACCATATCGCCGCCGGCGAAAATCCCGGCATGGCCGGTCATCATCCTCGCGTCCACGATCACGGTGCCGTCCTTCTTGAACTCGATATCGGGGACCTGACGCAGAAACCCGCTATCCGTGTCCTGACCGAGCGCCAGGATCAGCGCATCAGCCTCCAGCGTTTCGAAACGGCCGGTGGGTTCCGGATAGCCCTCCGCATTGATCGCCATGATTTCGACCGTGATCCGCGTTTCCTCGATCTCTTTGATGGTCCGCAGCCAGTTGATCTTGACGCCTTCTTCGATGGCCTCGTCGGCCTCGAAGGGATGCGCCGGCATATGGTCGCGGTCGCGACGATAGATGATCAGCGCTTCCTCGGCACCCAGGCGTTTCGCGGTCCGCGCTGCGTCCATCGCGGTGTTGCCGCCGCCATAGACAGCCACGCGCCGTCCGAGCAAGGGCGCCTCACCGGTCGCCGCCTGCCGCAGGAAGCTCACGGCATCGAGGATCTTCCCGGCATCTCGAGCGGGAATGTCGACGCGCTTGCTGAGATGGGCGCCGACCGCAACGAACGCGGCATCGAACCCGCCCTGCAATTGCTCCTGCAGCAGATTTTCCACCTTGTGGTTCAAGGTGATCCGGACCCCCATCTGCTCGATGCGCCGGATTTCACCCATCAGTTCGCTACGCGGCAAGCGATACGCCGGGATACCAAAATGCATCATACCCCCGGCCACCGGCCCGGCCTCGCGGATCTCCACGCTGTGCCCCATCCGTGCCAGGTGGTAGGCGGCCGAAAGTCCGCTGGGGCCGGCGCCGACGATCAGAACGCGCTTGCCACTGGGCGGCTGGTCAGGCGTTATGGTCCAGCCCTCGCGCAGCGCGAGATCGCCGAGAAACCGCTCGACCGCATGGATGCTGACCGAATCGTCGATGACACCGCGGTTGCAACTCGTCTCGCAAGGGTGATAGCAGACGCGGCCGTGGATGGCCGGCATCGGGTTGTCGCGCATCAGCGCCTGCCACGCCCGCTCGTAGCGCCCCGCCTGAACATGCGACAGCCACAACTGGATGTTCTCGCCCGCCGGGCATGCGTGATTGCATGGCGGCAACAGATCGAGATAAACGGGACGTTGCGAACGCAGCGGACCGGTGCCGCGCCCATGCTGCAGCAAATCAGCCGGGCGGGTCATGTCGCGAGCTTTGGGGCTACTCATAAGTGGGACCCTTCGAGTTGGGGAAATGGGCAAAGACCTGTGGCTTCGTCCTGGCCGAGACCGACGATGCGCTTGCCGTGACCCGGAATCGCAGCGGACCGCGACCGTGCCCCAACACACCACCGGCGAAGCGGTCCGACGACGGATGGCGTCGCGGCAAACGTAGCGCGGGCCCCGTATGCTGAACCGGCCGGAGGCTGCATTTCCGTGGTGCTGCGTCGCATGGGGCCCTAGCAGACTCAGCAGGGCGGTCGCTCGCCGATGGGAATCATGTAATCGGCAACCGGTTGTCCGCCCACTAGGTGTTCCTGAATGATTCGCTCCAGCACTGTCGGCGTACAGGAGTGATACCAGACGCCCTCCGGATAGACCACGGCGATCGGGCCTTTCAGGCAGATCCGCAAGCAGTTGGCCTTGGTGCGCTGAATCCCACCGCGTCCGCTGAGTTTCAATTCGTCGAGCCGCCGCTTGAGGTACTCCCAGGATTCCAGCCCGGAGGCCTTGTCGCAGCACTTAGGCTTGGTCTGATCGGAACAGAGGAAAAGGTGTCGTTGGGTCTGGCCGATCGCGAGCGCTGCAGCGATCTTGCCGAGGTCCGCGGAGTCGTCTTCGGGGGCTGGGGTCATGACGTTGGTCTGAAGCGCATGCGCCCGCTCGGAGCGCCACAAGGCCTCCGATTCTACCACCACCGGGCAGGGCATTGCCTGGGTCGTCGGCTCAGCCACCGCTGCACTGGGTCGGATCCGTTGCAGATCGTTCCTGACCCGGCAGCATCTTGCGGCAGATAGAGATCGTAACGCCGACATGGATCCACGCAGACTTGATCGCCGCCGGGCTTCCTCAGTTCGCCGAATAAGCGCCGCGCTACGTCGATGCGATGCGGCGTGGCGGGGATTAGGCACTTCGACTGCCCATCGATGCCGTTCCCGGCGTACACTATCGCCCGGCCAACAGCGCCACCCGACGCCGCATCGCCCGTACCCCGGGAAATCGCGTAGCTTCGCTGCCCCCTTGCAAAAATGACGAAGCGGCAGCCCGCGCCGGATCACTGCCTCCGACATGACCCCCGCTCCCCGATGAAAAGCGACAAGGACAAACCTCAGCGGCTGATTACCACCATCGTGGGCGCCATCGGCGTGGTTTATGGCGACATCGGAACCAGCCCGCTGTACACGATGAAGCTGATGTTCAGCGGTCCGCTCGCTACCGACCCCAGCCCCAGCAATGTCATGGGTGCGCTGTCCCTGATCTTCTGGGCGCTGACCATGGTGATCTCCATCAAGTACGTGCTGTTCATCATGCGCGCCGATAACCGCGGCGAGGGCGGCATCATGGCGTTGATGGCCTTGGCTCTGCACCGGCGGCATCGGCGGAGTCACCGAGCCTGGATCATGGGCATCGGCCTTTTCGGCACAGCCCTATTCTACGGCGACGGCCTGATCACGCCGGCTATCTCCGTGCTCAGTGCAGTTGAAGGCCTGGAGATCGGCACACCGCAACTGCATCCCTTCATCCAGCCCATCGCCGTGGGTGTGCTGCTGGCCTTGTTCTCGATCCAGCGATACGGCACAAGCCGCGTCGGCATCCTGTTCGGCCCGATCATGGTCCTGTGGTTTCTGGCCGTGGGTTATCTGGGATTTTGCAGCCTGATCCAGAACCCGGAGGTGCTTGAGGCGCTGAATCCACTGTACGCCGTGCAATTCTTTCAGAACCAGGGCTGGCAGGGCTTTTTCATCCTGGGCGCCGTGGTCCTGGCCCTGACCGGCGGCGAAGCCCTGTATGCCGACATGGGCCATTTCGGTCTGGCCTCAATTCGCTGGTCCTGGTACCTGTTCGTCCTCCCGGCACTGTTGATCAACTACCTGGGCCAAGGCGCACTGCTGCTGCGCAATCCGGAGGCGATGCAGAATCCCTTTTACCTGCTGGTACCCGAGGGAGCTTTGTACCCGATGGTCGCACTCGCGACCCTGGCAACGATCATCGCATCCCAGGCGGTGATTTCCGGGGCCTTCTCGATAACGCGGCAAGCGATCCAGTTGGACTACCTGCCGCGGCAACGGATGATTCACACCTCGGAATCCGAGATCGGTCAAATTTTCGTGCCGGCCGTCAATCGGGTTCTGATGTTCGGCGTCATTGGACTCGTGCTGTTCTTTGGTTCCTCTGCCGAACTGGCAGCAGCCTACGGGATCGCCGTCACCGGGGCGATGGCGATCGACACGATGCTTGCGTTCATCGTGGCGATCGATAGCTGGAAATGGCCCATCCGCTGGGCCACCGCCGTGATGGGCATATTCCTCTTTATCGATCTGTCATTCTTTGCCGCAAACATCCCGAAAATTCCGGAAGGCGGCTGGTTTCCGTTGTTGTTAGGCGGCGCGTCCTTCCTGACCATGACGACCTGGAAGCGGGGACGGGAGGTCCTGCAGCATCGCCTGCAGCGCGAGTCCGTGTCCTTGGGCGCCTTTCTCGAACAGATTGCGACCTACCCACCCATACGGGTTCCGGGCACGGCAATCTTTTTGAACTCACGCCACCTTAGCCTTCCCTTCGCACTACTACAGAATTTCGAGCACAATCACATCCTGCACGAGCGGATCATTCTGCTGACGGTGATCTTCGAGGACATCCCGTTCGTTTCGGAAAAGGATCGACTGATGGTCGAGAACCTCGAACAGAATTTCTTCCGCGTCACGGCGAAATTCGGTTTCATGCAGGTACCGCACGTACCACGGGCGCTGGCCCTGTGTCCGCTGGCGGGACTCGCGATCAACCTGGACGAGGCAACGTTCTTCCTCGGTCGCGAAACCGTCATCCCGACCCGAGACCGCGAACTGAACCGCTATCAGGAGAAGCTCTTCATTTCGCTGTACCGCAATGCCGCGAGCCCATTACAATTTTTTCGGCTACCGCCCCGACGCGTCATCGAGTTGGGTAGCGTCATCGAGGTATGAAATGGCATCAGCCGCCCGGCGCCCCGCAAGTGCGACCGTCGCCTTATCGCTCGCGCTGACTCTGATCAGTTGCCAGCCAGTCGAACCGGAGCTCGCTCTGGAAGGCGAGATTCAAGGTACGACTTACCACGTCAAGGTCATTTCGAACGGCACCCCCGTGTCGCGCGAGGCCCTTCACGCGCAGATCAAAGCCGCCTTCGCGGACATCGACCGGAAGCTTTCGAACTACCGGGACGACTCCGAGATCTCGCAACTCAATGCAAGGCACACGACCGACTGGGTGGAGGTTTCTACGGAGATTGCCGAAGTGGTCGACATCGCGCGGCAGGTCTACGATCGCTCGAACGGCTGCTACGATCTTACCGTTAAGCCGCTGTTCGACCTGTGGGGCTTTTCGCGGCACGAGAACCGCGTCCCCAGCAACGAAGAAATCAGGCAGGCGCTTGCGCATGTGGGCATGTCGCGGATCGAGGTGGATCGCGAGAACCACCGGCTGCGCAAATCCGACCCCGAAATACGGATCGATCTATCGTCCATCGCCCAGGGCTACAGCGTGGCCGTGGTCGCCGGGCTGCTGGAACGACAAGGCCTGAATGCCTACATGGTCGAGATCGGCGGGGAACTGAAGGTGCGCGGTCGCAAGGCGGACGGTTCGCCCTGGCGCATCGCAATCGAAAAGCCGACACCGTTCACACGGGAAGTGCAGCGGGTCCTGGAATTCCATCAAGAACGAGGCACGGCTGTCATGACCGCCGGCACCTACCGCAACTTTTTCGAAGACCGGGGCACGGTGTATTCGCACATCCTCGATCCGCGGACCGGGAGGCCCGTGACGCACCACCTGCTATCCGTCAGTGTGCTGCACGAAGACCCGACCTGGGCGGACGCGTGGGACACGGCGCTGCTGTGCGTGGGCGAAGCAGAAGCCGCTCGCATCGCCGAGGCGGAAAAGCTCAAGGCCCTGCTGATCTACCAGGAAGGCAAGGATCTGAAGGAGCATATGAGCTCGACCTTCCTGACGACCGACGACGAGTCATCCGCCGCTGCGACACCGCGCTGAACGGCGCTCCTTATGAAATTTTCGTAGCGGCGATCTGGAGGCACTTCGGCCATCCGGTCGTTCGCGGCTACAACCAACGTAGACGGTTGGCGTTCGTCACGACGGTCACGGATGACATGGCCATCGCGGCACCGGCAATCATCGGGTTTAACAGCAGTCCGAACATCGGGTACAGCAAGCCTGCGGCCACTGGTATCGCCAGAGCGTTGTACAGGAACGCACCGAAGAAGTTCTGCTTGATGTTTTTCAGCGTGGCTTGCGACAAATGCATCGCTTCGGGCACCTTCGAAAGTGAGCCAGCCATGATGACCACGTCCGCACTCTCGATGGCGATATCCGTCCCGGTCCCGATCGCAAAGCCGACGTTGGCCTGCGCCAAGGCCGGCGCGTCGTTGATCCCGTCTCCGACCATGCCTACCGTCGCGCCCTGATCCTGCAACCCCTTGACGACCACGGCCTTGTCGGCCGGCAGGACCTGCGCTCGGATATCGTCGATACCGGCCGCTTCGGCGATTGCGCGCGCTGTGACCTCATTGTCGCCCGTCACCATCAGCACCCGCACACCCGCCGATTTCAGCCGCGCTATGGCCTGTTTCGAATCGGGTTTGATCGGATCGGCCACTGTCACCAGACCGACCAGCAATCCGTCGACAGCGAGCAGCATCGGTGTCTGTCCGAGCGCTGTGAGCTCAGCGAGACGCTGTTCGAAGCGCCCGCCATCGACCGCCCTTTCGCGCATCAGTGCGGGATTACCGAGCAGCACCACTTGCCCGTCGATCCGCCCTTCGACGCCATAGCCCGGAATGGCGGCAAACCCGTCCACGCTGGCGGGCTCGACCCCTTTGGCGACCGCCGCGGCCAGCACGGCCGCGGCCAGTGGGTGCTCCGAGCCCTTTTCCAGACCCGCCGCCCAACCCAGTACGCGCTGCTCGCTCCACTCGTCGATACCCTCGACCACCGCCACGGTCGGCTTCCCGGCGGTTACCGTGCCGGTCTTGTCCAGAACGATACAGTCGAGCTTGCCGGCCGTCTGCAGGGCATCGCCATTGCGAATCAGGATGCCCTTCTGAGCCGCCTTGCCCACGCCCACCATGACGGAGATCGGTGTCGCCAAACCGAGCGCACAGGGGCAGGCGATCACGAGCACCGTCATCGCGGCAACGAAGGCGTAACCGAAGGAGGGGTCGGGACCAACCATCCACCAGATCAGGAACGAGACCACCGCAATTGCCACGACCGCCGGCACGAAAACCGCTGCAATGCGGTCAGCCAGCCTTGCGATCTCGGGCTTGCTGGCCTGAGCCTGCCGGACACTGGCGATGATCTGCGCCAGCACGGTATCCCGACCGATGCGGGTCGTCTTGAGCAGAAAGGTACCGCTCTGATTCAAGGTCCCGGCAACGACTTCCTCGCCCGGTCCCTTCTCGACCGGCATCGGCTCCCCGGTCAACATCGATTCGTCGACCGAAGAGTGACCTTCGAGAACCACCCCGTCCACCGGAATCTTTTCGCCGGAACGAACCCGTACCGTTTCCTCCAGGCCGACATCGGCGATCGGAATATCCAATTCCCGGCCTTCACGCACGACGCGTGCGGTCCTCGGCTGCAAACCGACCAGTTCGCGAATAGCCGACGAGGTCTTGCCGCGGGCGCGCGTCTCCAACGCTTGGCCGAAATTGATGAAGGCGAGGATGATCACGGCCGCTTCGAAATACGCGTGCTTGGCTGCGGCCGGGAGGAGTGCCGCGTAGTCGATCGCGATCGTCGAATAGAACCACGCCGCGCCGGTCCCGAGCGCGATCAGCGTATCCATGTTCGCCTGCCGATGCTGAAAGGACTTCAGCGCACCGCGGAAAAAATGGCCGCCAGCGTAATACAGGATGCCCAGTGTCATCAGCGACACGAGCGTCCAGAAGCGGGTTCCGGCGGGGGTGCCCAACTCGGGCAGCCAGTTCAAATGGGCGCCGAGCATCAGCGGGATCCCCAGCGCACCGGCGACAAGGGCCTTCTTCATCAGGTCATGGTAGCGCTGCTCCTCGAGTTCCTCTTGCGCGCCCACGTCTTCGATACCTTCCATCACCGCGCCGTCATAACCGGCGTCCAATAGCGCGGCTTTCAGAACTGCAGGATCAACTGCGCCGCGGACAACCGCCGTGTGGTCGCCGAAATTGACTTCGGCAGTCTCAACGCCAACGACCGCTTTCAGCGCATCCTCAACGGACTGCACACAGCCGGCGCAGCGCATGCCGAGCACCGAGAGTCGGATGGGCGTTACATCGTCAGCGGTTGTGGCGGTCATCGGGAATCCTCCAGCAAAAACTTGTCCTGAGGCGAGCAACTGCGGCGCCCCGCCCCTCCGCGGCATGTTACCAAGCGCGGCGTCACGGAGTGACTGAGGCCCGTCGCGGGCCGCGAAGCCCAGCGATGACAGCGCAGCGCTCAGCGGTCGTTGCCTGTCAGCACGGTATCACATCTGAAAGCTCGGATCTGACGGGTGACCGGGGTAAATCGGGCCGGACGCCGGGCTTCGCGACGTGCTGCGACGCCGATGCAGAGTTCCGCAAGGCTCAGACGGCGCGTGACAACAAGGGGACAGTTCCCACTCCGACCGCGCTACCGGCGATGAACTACAAAGACACTTGCCGCCCGGAGCCCGAGCCGGCATTTGGCCTCCCTCCCGCGCCGGCGGCATCAGCCAAGCAGCCAAGCAGCCAGCGGGCAGACTTTGTGGCCACGTCGGGTTCGCGCTCGCGCGCCGCGGGTTGCTGATACCTACGCCGTCAGCGTTCTTCGTCGCCGGCGCTGGTGCCAGTAATCGCTGAGTTTCGCGACCCAGCTAAGCTTGGCCAGCCGGTCTCGCTTCGACCGCTCATACTCCGCGCCGAAAAAGGCCTTCGTCAATTCCCCTGGCGTCGGCACAAAGCCAAAATGCTTTTGCCAATGAACCTGAGCATCCGATAGCAACCGGAAGTACATATAGTCGTACGGCGTATTGCAGTCGTAACTCAGCTCATCGTCTTCGACACGCACATCGAGTTCATCGAGACGGCGAATGAAATAACGGGTCAATTCGTCGCTGCGCGCGTGCTCGTGACCCGCTTCGTCAAAAACCATAAACTTCGTCTCCAGCGTGCGCAGCGGCACGATAACCCCTGCCTCGCTGCGTTGGACCATTAGCGGACCCCTGGGTTCGTCAGGACTCGAAGATAGGGCGGGCTGGCCGCCACTGTGAACCCTCCAACAGAACGTCAGCGTGCTCCCGTCGGTACGGTGCCGAAGAATTCGATCGGCTTACAGCCGCTCAGATGTTCCGGAGTCAGCAGGTACGTGCCATAGACACTGGGGCCCCACACACCCTCGGCGATTTCCAGATTACCCAGAGAAAACGCATAGGCAATCCCTCCGGCCAGCCCCCCGGCCAGAGCCATCATCGACTTGGCGGGCAAATAGAACACGCTGGACACGACACTCGCGGCCTGAAGCCCGATGCCTTCAGCAGTGGTTTCAGCATCCGGCGCACAGGCCGGTCCCGGCGCCTCGGCACGGCACGGACCCGCGGCACCACTGATGACCAACAGCGCGAGCAGAACACGGCCGGAGCTCCGGAACCGACCACCCTTGACGGGCATGCGAAAAGCGTTCTCGGGGACTTTCATCGGTTGCTCCTCCTGATAACTGGGTTGTTTGGGGGCAGATTCACTCCCGCCCCGCTCGCTTCGGCGATGACGATATCCCAATACCGGAACCACTGACATGGGAATCAGCGCCATGGTGTGACGCGTGCTGCCGACCGTCAGTCGCCACGGCCGGCATCGGAGACGCCTTCGCCCGCGGCCAGTCGGACCAGCTTCAGCATGTAAACACGGCGGCTGTCGGCGCGCAGTACCGTGAACGAAAACGGTCCGATATCGACCTTCTCGCCACGCCGTGCCACGTGCCCAAGACGATGGACGATCAACCCGCCGATGGTGTCATGGGCGTCATCGCTCCAATCGGTGCCGAAATACTCGTTGAACTCTTCGATCGGCGTCAGCGCTTTCAACGTGTATTCGTGATCGCTTTTCCGGAAGATGTATTCCTCGTCGCCGAAATCGTGCTCGTCCTCGATCTCACCGACGATCTGTTCGAGTACGTCCTCGATGGTCACGAGTCCGGCCGCCGCGCCGTATTCGTCGACGACGATCGCCATGTGGCTGCGATTGGTCCGGCATTCGCGCAACAGGACGTTCAGACGTTTGTTCTCCGGCACGAACTGGGCTGGCCGCATGATGTCGCGGACCGGCCTCTGCCGATCTCTGAGACTGTGGACGAGCAAATCCTTGACCAACAATACGCCAACGACTTCGGTGCGGTCTTCGGCGATGACCGGATAGCGCGAATGGGCCGACTCGGCCACCAGGCTCAGGATGGTCTCGAGCTGTGCGTCCTGCGGAACAACGACCATTTGCGCCCGCGGAATCATGATGTCGCGCACGCGAAGTTCCGAAACCTGCATCACGCCCTCGATCATCGCGAGCGCCTCGGTTTCGATCAGCCCCCGCTTCTCGGCGTCGCGCAGCAACTCGAGCAGATCATCCCGATCCTCGGGCTCGCCGGCCAGAAAATGACTGAGCCGGTCCAGCCAGCTCCGATGCTCGACGTTCGAACCTTCACTCATGCGCCCGCGAGTTCCTCGTAGGGGTTCGGGTAGCCGAGTTGAGCCAGGATCGCCACCTCCTTCGCCTCCATGATCTCCGCCTCGTCTGGGGACTGGTGATCATAGCCCTGGACATGCAGAACACCATGGATGGTCAGATGGGCCCAGTGCGCTTCCATGGTCTTGCCCTGCGCTGCGGCCTCCTCTGCGACCAAGGGCGCGCAAAGAACGAGGTCCCCTAGGAGTTCGGTGACAACGCCTTCCGGCACATTGAAGGGAAAGCTCAGCACATTGGTGGCGCCTGCCTTGCCCCGGTAACGCGAATTCAAGTCGGCGCTTTCGTCCCGATCGACGACACGGATCACCAGCTCCGCGTCCGCTTGCGCGACAGCCGCCGCGGACCACCGTTGGAAATCCTCACGCGACGGTACCGACTGACAGTCCGTCGCGAGTTGCAGTTCGAGTTCAAGCATCCGAACTGTTGGAATCTTGCGCATAGGCCTCGTAGGCCGCAACGATGCGTTGCACCAGCGGGTGCCGCACGACGTCACGCGTATTGAAGAAGGTAAAGCTGATGCCCTCGACCTCACGTAACACCTCGATGACATGCCGCAGGCCCGACTCCCGGTGTCGCGGGAGGTCGATCTGGGTAATGTCACCGGTAACGACGACCTTCGAGCCGAAACCGACGCGGGTCAGGAACATTTTGATCTGCTCGGTGGTGGTGTTCTGCGCCTCGTCGAGAATCACGAACGCGTCGTTCAAAGTCCGTCCCCGCATGAAGGCGAGCGGCGCGACCTCGATGATGTTCCGTTCCTGCAGTTTGGCGACACGCTCGAAACCCATCATCTCGTACAGCGCGTCATAGAGCGGCCGAAGATAGGGGTCCACCTTCTGCGCCATGTCGCCCGGCAGAAATCCGAGCTTTTCCCCGGCTTCCACTGCGGGGCGCGCGAGCACCAGTCGCCTGACTTCGTCCCGCTCGAGCGCGGCGACCGCGCAGGCAACGGCAAGATAAGTCTTGCCCGTGCCGGCGGGCCCGATGCCGAAGTTGATATCGAAACGCCGGATGTTCGCGAGGTAGGCCTGCTGATTCGGCCCGCGCGCGATGATGGCGCCGCGCTTGGTCCGTATTGCGGCCGTGTCATCCAGAGGCGCCTCGCCACCGGCGAGGGCCTCGACATTCGCCTGCTGCAGCGACATGTGGACTCGCTCGGGTGTGATCGGCTCGTTGAGACTCTCTTCGAACAGGCTCTGCAACAAGCCTACCGCGGCGCGCGCCGGCTCCATTGAACCGATGATCTCGAACTGATTCCCGCGACTGGCGATCTCGACGCCGAGACGTCGTTCGATCTGTCGCAAATGTTCGTCGAACTGTCCGCAGACACTGGCTAGCCGCGCGTTATCGGCCGGTTCCAGGGTCAGGTGCAGTGCGTGGGGATGACGACTAAGCAAGGACAGCAGCGACCTGGTCATGAGTTTCGGCGTGCACCGACGGCGCGGGAGCGACGCCATCGTCCCAGACACGTCCACGCAGGGAGTTCGGCAGGGCCTCGGCAATCATCACGTCGACGAAATGGCCGATCCATTGGGGATTACCGGGAAAATTGACGACCCGATTGTTTTCGGTGCGCCCGCAAAGTTCCGCATAGCTCTTCTTCGAGTGGCCCTCGACCAACACCCGCTGGCGGCTACCCACCATGCGTCGTGAAATATCGGCGGCCATGTCGTTGATCCGGGACTGAAGCCGCGCCAACCGGGTTCGCTTGACCGCTAGCGGCACGTCGTCGGCCATTTCGGCCGCGGGGGTTCCTGGTCGCGCACTGTAGACGAAACTGAACGACTGATCGAAGCCGATTGTCTCGATCAGATCCATCGTCTGCTCGAAGTCGGTCTCGTCTTCGCCGGGAAATCCGACGATGAAATCCGAGGACAGGCTGATATTCGGGCGAACCGCGCGAAGCCGTTCGATCTTGCGGATGTAGTCGCTCCGCGTATAGCCCCTTTTCATCAATGCCAGGATGCGGTCACTGCCGCTCTGCACCGGAAGGTGCAAATGATCGACGAGTTCCGGAATTGCGCCAAAGGCATCGATCAGGTTGTCGCTGAACTCGACCGGATGCGAGGTCGTGAAGCGGATGCGCTCGATCCCGTCGATCGCGGCGACATAGAACAGCAACAACGCGAAATCCGCGATGTCGCCATCGGCAGTGACGCCGCGATAGGCGTTCACGTTCTGTCCCAGCAGGTTCACCTCGCGCACCCCTTGCGCCGCCAGCGCGGCAATCTCGCCGACCACGTCATCGACCGGCCGGCTCAACTCGGCGCCACGGGTGTAGGGCACGACACAGAACGTGCAGTATTTGCTGCAGCCTTCCATGATCGACACGAAAGCCTTGGGGCCCTCGGCCCGCGGCTCCGGCAACGCGTCGAACTTCTCGATTTCCGGGAAGGACACGTCGACCACCCCCCTTCCCGAATGACGCACCTGATCGAGCATTTGCGGCAAGCGGTGCAGCGTCTGCGGTCCGAACACCAGATCGACGTAATCGGCACGCTCCTGCAGTGCCGCGCCTTCCTGGCTGGCCACACACCCCCCAACGCCGATCAGCACGCCGGGACGCTTCTGCTTGAGAGGCTTCCAGCGACCGAGTTGGGAGAAGACCTTCTCCTGGGCTTTCTCGCGAATCGAACAGGTGTTCAGAAGCAGCAGGTCCGCCTCTTCGGGTATTCGAGTTTCGGTGAAGCCGTGCGACTTGGCGAGCACGTCCCGCATCTTGGCGGCGTCGTACTCGTTCATCTGGCAACCGAAGGTTTCGATATAAAGCTTGAGTGTCATTCAGTGGGCGCTCGCAGTGACGGCTTTCGGCCTGGGCCTGATCTGAGAGCGCCGGTATTCTATCAGAATTTCGGGACCCTGCCGGCGACTCGGCGCCCCCCCCGCCGAGCACCGTAGCCAGGCTAGGCCAGCTTGGGTGCGGGTTTGAATGGATTCACCAACGTCGAACCCGTGCGGAGATAGACGGCCTCAGGGTGTTTTGCGGCCATCAACCCGCGTACTCTGTCTTCCTCCGAGCGTCGGGCATCGATCATGATTAGATACTTCCCGGCATCGATCTCGTCATGGTAGGCGGCAAGCTTCTGGTTCTCCTTCGCCAAGCCCATCAACCCCCCAACCCAGGCACCGAACAGGGTGATGAAGCCGAAGATCGCAACATAGACGAGCCCGCCCACCTGCGGGCCGAAGGGGTCGCTGACGATGACATAACCGGTCGCCGCGAGGGCACACAGGAAACCGATCAGCGCACCGCGCTCCGCGAAGCGCACCACGTCCAGCTTCTGTATGAAGTTCGCCGAGTGGATATGGCGCTTGTAGAGCCCGGCCTCGTCTTTGCTCCAGACATGGAAATTCCAGTCCGAAATGCCCGCGGCATGTAGATCGATGGAGATCTGCTCGGTGCTGTCGAGGTTGCCCGTGAGGTAATAGAGTCTCTGCATGAAAAGTCTCCTCCACTGATGACGCCACTGCGTTGGCGGCGCTTGTCTTGTTCGGAATCCCGGATGCCGCCCTTGACGCACGACACCGGAAATCGCTGTGTATGCCCAATGCCCGCGGCTGTCAATAGTCAACCGGGGTAGGCGTCGGAGTCGCTGTTCGCCGCAATCGATTCGGCCAGAGCCTCGATCCAGTGCTTCACTGGCGTCTTCGTCCCGGATTGAAGATGCAGGAGACAACCGATGTTGTCGGTCAGGATCAGTTCCGGTTGACTGCGTTCCAGCGCGGCGATCTTGTCGGCCAACAGCCGTGCCGAGATCGTGGGATGCAGTAACGAGTAGCTGCCGGCCGAGCCGCAACACAACTGGGCATCGGCCACGGGCACCAGATCGAGTCCAGCTTGCGTCAGCAGCCCTTCGACACAGCCGGCCAGTCGCTGGCCATGCTGCAAGGTGCAAGGCGCATGAAATGCGACCCGGCCCGAGAGTTTGCCGGCGAGACCCCCGATCGGCTCGCTGGCCAGCACCTCTCCCAGGCTTTTCGCCATGCCGGCCACGCGCGCTGCCTTGGCCGCATAGACCGGATCGTCGTGGAGCAGGCGGCCATAGTCCTTGACCGTTACGGCGCAGCCGCTGGCGGTGACCACGATGGCCTCGGCGCCTCGCTCGATCTCCGGCCACCAGGCATCGATATTCCGCCGCGCGAAACCAAAGCCCTTGTCGCGGCCAGCCAAATGCTGGCTCAGTGCGCCGCAGCAACCGCTCGCCGCCGCGTGGACCAGCGAAATTCCCAACACATCGAGCACGCGGGCCGCGGCCGCATCGATGCCCGGGGCAGTGACCGACTGGACGCAGCCGTTCAGCACCACCATGTGACGGGCATGCCGCCGCGCTGGCCAAGTCAGCGCGCGACGCGGCGCCGGCAGTTTGCGCTGCCATTCGACCGGCAGCAGCGGCTGAGCCGCGCGCGCCAGTGCGAGGAGCGGCGCGAAGCGGCGCGGATACGGCAGAATCGCGCGCAGCGCAGCGCGCTGGACTCGCTCGATCCACGGCCGGCCGGCATCGCGTTCGACGACTTCTCGCCCGATCTCGAGCAGCTTGCCGTATTCGACTCCCGAGGGGCAGGCGGTCTCGCATGCCCGGCAACTGAGGCAGCGGTCCAGATGCGTCTGGGTTCGCTGTGTTGCGGCGGCGCCCTCCAGAACCTGCTTGATCAGATAGATCCGGCCACGCGGTCCGTCACGCTCGTCACCGAGCAGACGGTAAGTCGGACAGGCGGCGTTGCAGAACCCGCAATGCACACAGGCGCGGAGCACCGCGTCGGCTGCGGCGCCGTCCCGCGTGTTACGGAACCCATCGGTCAGCCGAGTCTGCACGCTCTAAAGACCCTCGTACATCCGTCCGGGATTGAACAAGCCATCGGGATCGAAAGCCGCTTTCAGAGATCGGTGCAGGTCCATCAGGCGGGGCTCCAGCGGCTGAAAACGGGCCGCCGAAGCCATTGGTGTCCGGAAAAGCATCGCATGGCCCCCGCACGACGCCGCCGCGGCGAAGACCTCGGCGTCCGGAGCGCTCGTGCGCAGCCAGCGCTGGGCACCACCCCAGTCGTAAAGCCATTCCCCCGGCAGCGGAGCCAGTCGGCCAGCGGGCGGCACCGACAGTCGCCAAAGATCGGCCGCGCCCGCAAAAAATGGCAGGTCTTGTTCCCGTAGCGCGCGCCAATAATCGGCCTCGCAATCGGCCGGCTCGCCGCCGAGACGGCGCCGTGCCGCCTGCACCGCGACCTCATCGCCCGACAGACGAACCCGGAGCCGTCCGTCATAGGCCAGCCCCGAGATTGGCCAGGACCCTGAAGCCCAGCTCTGCATTGCCTGCAGCGCGGACGAAGGGTTCATCTCGAAGCTCAGACTCAACTCGCAGCGGGGTCGCGGCAAGACCTTGAGCGAGACTTCCAGCAGCACGCCCAGAGTGCCATAGGCCCCAACCATCAGGCGCGACACATCAAAGCCGGCCACGTTCTTCATGACCGTACCGCCAAACCGGAGCGTCTCGGCCCGCCCATTCAGGAGCTTCACTCCGAGCACGAAATCCCGGGCGGAACCGGAGAAGGGGCGACGCGGCCCTGATAGGCCGCAGGCAATAGCGCCCCCGATCGTCGCGCTCAACCCGAAGTGCGGTGGCTCGAAGGCGAGCATCTGTCCTCCCTCCGCTAGTACCTCCTCCAGTTCCGCCAGCGGCGTCCCGCCCCGCGCTGTCACCACGAGTTCCGTTGGTTCATAGGCGAGGATCCCCCGGTGGTCCGCCACGCACAGCGCTTCGCCCTCGGCCGAACGGGCGAGAAAGCCTTTGCTACCCCCGCCGACGATGCGCAGTGGCTGTCGCCGCGCCAGAGCGTCCCGGACACCGTCCTGCAGCGCGCTTTCGCAATCTGCATCCGGCAGTGCTGCGATGCCACCAGAAGTCGCGTTCAAAAGCGTTCGAGTTCCGGAAACGGGAGCTGCCCGCCGTGCACATGCATCGCGCCGAGTTCCGCGCAGCGGCGCAGGCTGGGCACGGCTTTCCCCGGGTTCAGCAAACCGTGCGGGTCAAAAGCCCGCTTAACGGCTTGAAACTGGGCCAGTTCCGCCGCAGCGAACTGGCGGCAGAGCAGGTCGATTTTCTCCACCCCGACACCATGCTCGCCTGTGACCGTACCACCGACGTCGAGGCACAATTGCAGGATTCTCGCCCCGAGCCGCTCAGCCTGCTCCAACTCCCCCGGGCGGTTGGCGTCGTAAAGGATGAGTGGATGCAGGTTGCCGTCCCCGGCATGGAAGACATTCGCCACACCGAGCCCGAATTCCTCCGCAAGAGTCGAGATTCCACGCAGCACATCCGCGAGACAGCGGCGTGGAATGGTTCCGTCCATGCAGTAGTAATCCGCGGCGATCCGTCCCACCGCGGGAAAGGCGGCCTTGCGCCCCATCCAGAAGCGCAAGCGCTCCGCGTCATCTGCGGCGCGGCGGACTTCGGTCGCGCGGGCCGCAACCAGGATCGCTTCGGCCGCGGCGAGGTCGGCGTCGACCTGCTCCGGCAAGCCATCAAACTCACACAACAGAATCGCTGCTGCCTCCACCGGATAGCCTGCATGCACGAACGCCTCGGTCGCGCGTATGGTCACCCCGTCCATGAACTCCAAGCCCGCCGGCAGCAGCCCAGCGCCGATGATGTTCGCAACCGCAGCCCCGGCTGCGCCGATGTCGTCGAAGGCGGCCAGCAGTGCCCGCGCAGACGCCGGCTGCGGGATCAGCTTGACGACCACCTCGACGATGATGCCCAGCAGCCCTTCCGAACCCGTCAGCAAGGCCAGGAGGTCGTAACCCGGAGCATCGAGCGACATCCCGCCGACGGTCAGTAACTCGCCTTCGACCGTAACGAGTTTGATCTCGGTAAGGTTGTGCACCGTCAGCCCGTACTTCAGGCAATGCACACCGCCGGAATTCTCGGCAACGTTGCCGCCAATCGTGCAGGCAACCTGGGACGACGGATCCGGGGCGTACAGCAAGCCGAGCGGCGCGACGGCCTCGGTCACGGCGGCATTCCGGACCCCGGGCTGGACCCTTGCCAAGCGGTTCGGGGCATCGATCGCCAGGATCCGGTTCAGCCGCGTCAGGCTGAGCAAGACGCCATTCTCGACCGGCAGCGCGCCCCCCGACAAGCCGGTTCCGGCACCCCGCGCGACCACCGGCACGCCCGCCGCATGGCACAGCCGCATGACCGCCTGCACCCCTGCCGTGCTTTGCGGCAACACCACGATCCACGGCAGTGTGCGGTAAGCGGACAGTGCATCGCACTCGTACGGACGGAGGTCCTCCGGATCCGCCAGCACTGCTTCCGGGCCGAGTTTTCGGCGCAACGCGCGGACGAAGGCGTCCTTGTCGACGTGGTGTGCGAGCTGTTCCGAAGGATGCGACCGAGGCGTCAAGGGTACCCCTTCAGCGGGCGTTACCCGGCCGACGCTCCCACAACAGGAACAGGCGGTAGCTCAGGGTGCCAGCGATGAAACCACCGACATGCCCCCACCAGGCGACGTCCGCATAACCGGCGGCATTCACGAAGCCGGTGGTCGCCTTATAAAGTTGCAGAATCACCCAGACCCCAACGAAACCGATCGCTGGCACCGGCACGAACAGTGGAAGAAAGAAGACCCAGATGACGATACGGGCATACGGGTAAAGGAAGAAAAACGCGCCCATCACTCCGGCGATCGCACCGGAGGCACCGACGGTCGGCACCAACGATGACGGACTGAAATAGATCTGCAGGATACCGGCGAACAAACCGCAGAAAAGATAGAAGCTGATGAAGCGTATCCCGCCCATGCGGTCCTCGACGTTATCGCCGAAAATCCACAACAACCACATGTTCATGATCAGATGCATCCAGCTGCCGTGCAGGAACATGCTGGTGACGAATGACGCATAGTCGGGTGCCGTCAGATGGGCCCATTGCTCCCAGCCCGACCAGGTGTAGCGGGCCGGCACCAGACCGTAGCGATAGAAAAGTTCGCCGCGGACGCGCTCCGACAGCAACGAGGTGTACAGGAAAATGACGCCGTTGACCGCGATCAGGGTCCAGGTTATCCAGGGCGTATACCGGCAAGGGATCGTATCCCGATAGGGGATCATGAGGACTCGCGTTCTAGTCGACCGTTGAAGACTCAGCGCCGTTGGTCCGGTGCATCCGAATCCCGCGTGCCTCGGTTACGTTAACGCAGACCGGGCTCAAGAAAAACCCTGCGATGCGCGTGGCGGAACGCTGCTCGGCAAACTCCGGTTGAGCCCTATTGCAGGTCGGCATCCGAGGCTACAGGAATGGCCGAGGCGGTCCACGGGCGCGGCGGGGTTTTCCCGAAGACACCCTGGGCGCCATTACGATCCTCCGGCATAATCGCTGAGCTGGCACCTGCGTAAACCCGAATCACCCGCCGGATCCCCAATGCACGCCTCCGAAGAAGCCCAGACCGAGTCCGATACCTCCCGATCAGCCGATCAGGAAGCCGCGGCGAGGCGTGAATTCCTTCGTCGCGGCATCACTGCCGGAGGTGCCGCGGTACTCGCCGGACTGGCTCCGGAGTCACGCGCTGCATCCGCGACCCCGCAATGGATGACCCGCCCCGGTCAGCCGTTCTCGAACTATGGTCTGCCCTCACCTCATGAAAAGGCCGTCATCCGCTTGATCGCCGCCAACAACGCGGTACCCGGGAACGGCCTGTCATGGACACCGCTGCAGGACCTGGAAGGGACCCTCACACCGAACGGCCTGCATTTCGAGCGGCACCACAATGGGGTTCCACAGATCGACCCGGCAGGACATCGCCTTTATCTGCACGGACTGTTCGAGCGTTCCCTGTCCTTCGGGATCGACGACCTGCTCCGCTACCCCATGGTGTCGCAGCAGTGCTTCATCGAATGCGGCGGCAACAGCAACAGCGGATGGAACGAGGAGCCGCTGCAGGCACCGGCCGGCAGCCTGCACGGACTGGCCTCCTGTAGCGAATGGACAGGGGTGCCGCTGACCGTGATTCTGGAAGAATGCGGTCTGCAACCCGACGCGCAATGGCTGATCGCCGAAGGCGCCGACGCGGCCGCCATGAACGTCAGCATTCCGATCGGAAAGGCGCGCGGCGACGCGTTACTGGCCCTGTATCAGAATGGCGAGCGGCTCCGACCGGAGAATGGCTACCCCCTCCGTCTGGTTCTGCCGGGATGGGAAGGCGTGCTCAGCGTCAAGTGGTTGCGCCGCCTGCAGGCCGCGACGGAACCCGTCATGGCCCGCAACGAGACCGCGAGGTACACCGAACTGCTCCCATCGGGCAAGGCGCGCCAGTTCACCTTCGTCATCGAGGCCAAGTCGGTGATCACCCGGCCGTCCCCCGGCCAGCGTCTGGCCGCTCCCGGCTGGTACCCGATCAGCGGCCTCGCCTGGAGCGGTCGCGGCGTCATCAAACGCGTCGAGGTCTCGACCGATGGCGGCAAGAACTGGATTGACGCCGACCTGCAGACACCGGTGTTGCCCCGCTGCTTCACGCGATTCCGGCTGCCATGGCGATGGAATGGTGAATCCTGCATTCTGCAGAGCCGCGCCACCGACGAAACCGGCTACGTCCAGCCGACGCGGGCAGCGCTCATCGCCGAGCGCGGACGCCACGGCTACTTTCATTACAATGCGATCGTTAGTTGGGAAGTGTCGGAGGACGGGAGCCTGAGCCATGTCTATGCCTGAGTCCTCAGCCCCATCCGCTGCGCGCCTCGGGGAACGCGCCGCACGTCGCGGGCAGCAGTTCGCCTGTATGCTGGTGCTGGGAGTGCTTACTGCACCCGCTTTCCCGGTCGCTGGCCCCGGCTTGGGCCAAGCCCTCTCAGCGGCCGAGGTCGCGGCCATCAACATCAATGTCTTCCCGAACGGTGCGGGACTGCCGCCGGGGCGGGGCACTGTTGCGGACGGACAGGCGCTGTACGCGGCTCGCTGCGAAGCCTGCCATGGCGTGCGCGGTTCGGGTGGGAGCGCCGACGAATTGGCTGGCGGCGCGCACGGACTGCGCGGCAATCCTCCAGACAAAACGATCGGCACCTACTGGCCGTATGCGACGACCTTGTTCGACTATATCCGCCGCAGCATGCCGCCCACCGCCCCCCGCAGTCTCAGCGACGACGAGGTGTATGCGCTCACAGCTTATCTGTTGTCTCTCAACGGAATCATTAACGAGGGCGATACGCTCGATGCCGTATCGCTGGCACGTATCCGCATGCCCAATCGGGACGGTTTCATCCCGGTCGACGCCCGCTGAACCCGCTCGCACCATAAGGCTACGCGGTCGTCGACGGGCTCCTACGAAGAAACGCCGCGACGAACGGATACGCTGCGGCGTTCCTTTACACCCGACTCAGTGCTTCATCGGCTGACCGGCCGTTCCGCCCTGCATCTTCATCTCCATGTGAGACTGCATCATCAACTGATGGAGTTTGGGCAGATATTCCTTGAACACGGCGCGGTGTTCCCCCTTCAACCGCTCCCGCTCGGCCTCGTCCGCCGCCTGCGTGATGCGGATGCGCAACTGCCCCAGCTTTAGGTCGAGTTCGAGCGCCTTCTTGAGCAACTCATCTTTCTCTTGCTCGCTCATGGCCGGCATGGACCCCATCATGCCCCCGCCCATCATGCCACCGCCCGCACCGCCGTGCTGCATACCGGCCATCCCCCCGCCCTGAGACATACCCCCAGTCATTCCGCCACCGCCCTGCGGCATCTGCCCGCCGCTCATGCCACCCATCTGACCGTGCTGCATCCCGCTCATGCCGCCTCCCTGGGAGGCTCCGCCCATCATCCCGCCGTGCTGCATGCCACCCATCCCCTCGGCGGGTTTTTGTGCCGGGGTGGCCTCGGGCGCCGTGGGCTGGGTCTTGGCGGCACCGCCTTCAACCGGCCAGCCGCTCTTTTCCTCGGCGAATGGCGCGGTCGAGGCCAACACCAAGCACAAGGCGGCGACCCACTCGGAACGATTCAATTCTTTTTTCATGGCGTCAATCTCCCGGATCCATGCTTCGTTTCTTACGTGAACATCATCTGTGCGGACCTCCACGGCCGCGCGGGCAGACCTTACCAACAATCGACCCAACAAGCCAAGGCAAGCGCTACCGGACGGCGCGTCGATCCAGCGAGGTACCGTACTGCGGGCCCGGCGGTACCCACGCAGCAAATGCGTCCGGGACATCCTCCCGGGCGGCCTTGCGCGTGTTGCGCTGTCAAAAGGGTGCACGTATACTCACGCGGAATTCGACCGACGGGATCGGATTAACCACTGAACGACTGTGAGGAGTTGAGCATGCGTTGGGAAAAACCGACTTACAAAGACCTGCGTTTTGGCTTCGAAGTCACGATGTACATCTACAACCGCTAATCGCGGTTGCCGGATGGGACGGGGCGCACAGCAATGTGCCGCCCCGTTTTGCGTTTCAGGCCCCCTGTTTTTCTGCTGAATCGACGTGAAGATACGTGTTTTGGGCTCAGGAGCCGGCGGTGGCTTCCCGCAGTGGAACTGCAACTGCCATAACTGCAGCCGCATCCGGCGCGGCACCATGCGTTCCTCACCTCGCACGCAGTCATCGATCGCCGTCAGTTCCAATGGCGTGGATTGGGTTCTGTTCAATGCGTCGCCAGACATTCGCAGTCAGCTCGAAGCGTTTTCCGACGTGCACCCCCGAAGCGGCATCCGGGATAGCGGCATCCGGGCGGTGATCCTGATCGACAGCCAGATCGACCACACGACCGGCCTGCTGATGCTGCGGGAGTCCACAGTCCCATTGCAGATTTATTGCAGCGAGATGGTCCGGGCGGATCTGACCTCCGGCTTTCCCGTCTTCACGATGCTCGGACACTACTGCCGGGTCGAGCATCATGCGGTGCCGCTGGACGGCGGCGCGTTCGAGATCCCCGGCATCGACGATCTCCGCTTCTGCACGCACGCGCTGAAAAGCAAGGCGCCGCCGTATTCGCCCCATCGACACGACCCGCACGAAGGCGACAACATCGGTGTCGTGATCGAACAGGCTTCGACGGGCCGGCGCGTGTACTATGCGCCCGGACTGGGCGAAATCGAACCGCACGTCGAACGGGCGATGGCGGAAGCCGATTGCCTGCTGGTGGACGGCACCTTCTGGCGCGAAGACGAAATGGCCCACGCCGGTATCGTCCACAAGCTGGCGCGTGAGATGGGCCACCTGCCGCAGTCCGGTCCCGGCGGCATGATCGAAACGCTCCGCCAGCATGAGCGTGCGCGCAAGATATTGATCCACATAAATAACACCAACCCCATTCTGGACGAAGAGTCACCGGAGCGCCGCGAACTCGAAACGCATGGCATTGAGGTGGCTTACGACGGTATGGCAATCACGGTTTAGCCTGAGGAGACCGAATGACAGAGGACACACGCCCCTGGACTCGCGAGGAATTCGAACGGCGGCTGCGGGACAAGGAACGCTTCTACCACATCAATCACCCTTATCAGGTGTTGATGGCGGAAGGTAAGCTCAACCGGGAGCAGATCCAGGGCTGGGTCGCCAACCGGTTCTACTATCAGGTCAGCATCCCGCGCAAGGATGCCGCCATCCTCGCCAACATCCCCGACCGCGAGGTGCGCCGCAAATGGCTGCAGCGGATCCTTGATCACGACGGCTACGGTGAGGACGAAGGCGGAATCGAGGCCTGGATCCGGCTCGGCATGGCCTGCGGCATGGAGCGGGACGAGCTTACGTCCCTGAAACACGTGCTCCCCGGTGTGCGATTCGCGGTCGACGCCTACGTGAACTTTGCCCGCACGGCGACCTGGCAGGAAGCGGCCTGCTCGTCTCTGACCGAACTCTTCGCACCGCGCATACACAAGCAGCGCCTCGCCGGCTGGCCGGATCTTTATCCGTGGATCGACCAGACCGGACTTGCTTACTTCCGCAAGCGAGTCACGCAAGCGAGCCGCGATGTGGAACATGGTTTGGCGATCACCCTGGACTATTTCCAGACCCGGGCCCAACAGGAACGCGCATTAGAGATTCTGCAGTTCAAGCTCGACATCCTGTGGACGATGCTGGATGCGATGCACCTCGCGTACATCGAGCAGCGACCGCCCTACTTCAATATCCCGGTGTAGTCGCATGGCCCTGGACCCGAACAGCGTCTTCCAGTTCTCGCCCACCCATCGCTTGCAGTGGGAAGAGACGCAACAGAAGCACGTGATTCTTTACCCGGAGGGTTTGGTCGAACTCAGTGACTCGGCAGCCGAAATTCTGAAGCTGTGCGACGGAACTCGCGACCTTTCCGAAATGGTGACCGTGCTGGAGAACAAGTTCGAAACCACCGATCTAATGGACGACGTAGCCGAATTTCTCGAGGCGGCACTGCACAATGGCTGGATCCGGGAACGCTCGCATCACTAACCCGCGCTGGCTGCTCGCCGAGCTGACCTACCGCTGCCCCTTGCAGTGTCCCTACTGCTCGAACCCGGTCGACTTCGCACAGCACCTTAATGAACTGGGCACCGAAGATTGGTTGCGGGTGCTGTCGGAAGCCAGGGCCATGGGCGCCGTGCAGCTGGGCCTATCCGGTGGGGAACCGCTGACCCGCCCCGACCTGGCCATTCTGGTCCGCCATGCCCGGCAACTGGGTTACTACAGCAACCTGATCACTTCCGGCCAGGGTCTCACCGAGGAACGCGTCGTCGAACTCCGGGAAGCTGGCCTGGACCATATTCAGATCAGTATTCAGTCCCCCGAAAAGACGCTGAACGATCAACTGGCCGGCACCGAGTCCTTCGAAAACAAGAAGACCGTCGCACGGCTCGTCAAGAAGCATGGCTATCCGATGGTGCTGTGCGTGGTCATCCATCGCCAGAACATCCATCAGATGCGCGAAATTCTGGAGATGGCGATCGAACTGCAGGCCGATTATCTGGAACTCGCGAATACCCAATACTACGGCTGGGCGCTTTTGAATCGGGCCCAACTGCTGCCGACACGCGCGCAATTCGAGGAAGCCGAGGCGATCGCGCAGGATTACAAGGCGCGCTTGCAGGGCCGGATGAAAATCTACTACGTCGTGCCGGACTATTATGAGGACCGTCCCAAGGCCTGTATGAACGGCTGGGGCACGACCTTTCTGACGATCGCTCCGGATGGCCTGGCCCTGCCCTGTCACGCCGCGCGTGACCTGCCGGGTCTGAACTGCCCGAACGTCAGAGACATGAGCATCGAGGACATCTGGCTGCGTTCAGAGGCGTTCAACCACTTTCGCGGCGAGGACTGGATGCGCGAGCCATGCCGCACCTGCCCCGAGCGGACGAAGGACTTCGGGGGCTGTCGCTGCCAGGCCTTCCAGTTCACCGGAGACATGAATGCGACCGACCCGGTTTGCGGGCTGTCGCCCCACCGCGCCTTGGTCGATCGCGTAATCGGGGCGACGGAGTCCGGGGAGCAGGCGCCCGCCGGCCAGCCCTTGACCTTCCGGAACACCCGTAACTCAAGGCTACTGGCGGCGGACTGAGCCGACAGGCACGGTCAAACAGTCGGCAGATAGGCCTCGGGGAAACCGCAAAAGGCCAGGCTGATCGCCAATAGAGCCTCCCAGGGATCTCCGACGCAATCCCCCTTGATCCGTCGATCCGCAGCGACACACAGGAGCACGATGGATTGCGCCTGCTGCAGATCGATGCGAGTCGCAGATTGGCTCATTCGGGACTTCCTGGCACCGAACGACTTCATCACCTGTAAGGCACAGGCTTCATCGAAGGACTTGCCGCGCCCGACCAGATTGATGATGCTGGCCAGCGCCCGAGCGTGGCCGGACAAAGCCCAGAGCACGACCGCCGGAGCCGTGCCTTCCGCACGCAGACCGTCGAGGATCCGCTTGACCCGTACCGTGTTGGCGTCCAGCGCGGCGTCGACCAGATCGTAGACGTCGAAGCGGGCGGCATCGGCAACGGCGGCCACGATCTGGCGCTCGTCAATCATCCCCGAACCGTAGAGGATGTGCAGCTTGTCGATCTCTTGGGCGGCGGCCAGCAGATTCCCCTCGACACGGGCCGCCAAGGCAGCCAGTCCGGACTGCTCCACCAGCAAGCCTTTCGCGCTCAGACGGTGGTCCAGCCACTGCAACAGAGAACGCCCCGTTAGCGGCTTGGCCTGGACGACGACACCAGCGCGTTCGAAGCCCTGGAACCAGGCCTTTTTCTGGTCGTCCGCGCTCAGCTTGCCGGCGCTGAGCACCAACACGCAATCCGGGCTCGGCGCCGCCACGTACTCCGCCAGAAACTCCGCGCCGCCCTGATCAGGCTTCTCCGGGACCCTGACGTCCAGCACCCGTGCGCCCCCGAACAGCGGCAAGGTCGCGGCAGCGTCCCTGAGCGCGGCCCACTCGAAGCCGGGCTGGACGAAAAACAGCTCCCAGTCGGGAAAACCATTGGCTTGAGCAGCCGAGCGGATCGCCGCCACGGCTTCCGTGACCTGCAGCGGCTCATCGCCAAAAACCAGATAGAGCGGCGCGATGCGTCGGCGCAGCGCGCCGCCGAGTTCGGCCGGCGTCAGCCTCATGCCTTGTCTGGGCTCCGGACCGCCGAGCGTAGCCGCCGCATGACGATCTGGGCTGCTTCACGTTCCATTTCCGAACGCATCAGGGTCTCTTGTTCACCCTGTCCGAGCGGGAAGCGGATATCGACGAAGTACTGGCGGCTGATCTCGAGTTCCTCGCGCGGCAGCAACACTTCGCCCTTCGGCGTCGTCACTTCGAACAAGAGACGATAGCTCAAATTGTAGCCGTTTGCCTTGCCGGCCCTGCTGAGCGAGATCTGGCGCCGCTGGTGGATGCCGCTGATGACGTGGAACACGCTGCCGGCTTCGGCCTGATTCACGGCCAGCCGCCCGCCGGCGAAACTCAGGATCTCGATGAATTCCTGACTGAATGGTTGCCCGGGAGCAATGCCGGTCAGTTTCACCACCTTAGCCCGCTCGGGCAGATCGACTTTGCCGCGTAGATGGTAGCCGCATCCACCCAGTGCACCGATCGACAAGATCAGCAGCACGCGCATCGTCAGATTGGCGAACATAAAGCTTTGTTTTCAGACGACCAGATTGACCAGTTTCCCGGGGACGACGATGACTTTCCTGACCGCTTGTCCCTCGACGTAGCGCTGTATCGCAGGGTCGGCGAGTGCGGCCGACTCGACTGCCGCCTTGTCGGCCGTGACCGGCACCGTAATGCGGCTCCGGAGTTTGCCGTTGACCTGGACCACCAGTTCAATCGACTCTTTCACCAGAGCGGATTCGTCCACGGCTGGCCAACCCGCTCCGACTACGGCCTCGGGATGCCCCAGGGCTGACCAGAGTTCGTGACAGATATGCGGAACCATGGGCGCCAGCATCAACACGACCAATTCCAGCGCTTCCTGTCGAACCGCCCTACCCTGCTCCGACACGTCGTCGAACTTCGCGAGCGCGTTTAATAGCTCCATATTGGCTGCGATCGCCGTGTTGAAGGTCTGGCGCCGCCCCATGTCATCGCTAACCTTCCGGAGCGTCTCATGCACCTGGCGCCGGATATCGCGCTGAGCGGGATCCAGATCGCCGACGCTCAGCGCAGTGGCCGGACCCGCATTGACGTGCCCGGCAACCTGTTTCCATAGCCGCTTCAGGAACCGAAAGGCGCCCTCAACGGCGCTGTCCGACCATTCGAGCGATTGCTCGGGCGGCGCCGCGAACATGATGAACAGCCGCACCGTGTCGGCGCCATAGCGGTTGATCAATTCCTGCGGATCGACGGTGTTGCCCTTGGACTTGGACATTTTGCTGCCGTCCTTCAGCACCATGCCTTGGGTCAGCAGCCGCGTGAACGGCTCCGCTGCAGGCACCAGGCCCGCGTCGCGGAGCAACTTGTTGTAGAACCGGGCGTACAACAAGTGCAGGATCGCATGCTCGATGCCGCCAATGTACTGATCGACCGGCAGCCAGTAACCTGCACGCGCATCCAGCATCGAAGTATCACTGTCCGCGCTGGCGTAGCGCGCGAAATACCATGACGATTCCATGAAGGTGTCGAAGGTGTCCGTCTCGCGGCGCGCGCCCGCGCCGCAGGTCGGACAGGCAACATTCACGAAACTGTCCAACCGCGCCAACGGCGAGCCCTGTGATTCGAAATCGACGTCCTTGGGTAACAGCACCGGCAATTGGTCGTCAGGCACCGGCACCGTTCCACAGCATTCGCAGTAAATCACCGGGATCGGAGCACCCCAATAACGCTGCCGCGACACCCCCCAGTCCCGCAACCGGTAATGCACCTGGCGATGTCCCTTACCCAATTGCTCGAGCCGGTCGGCGATCGCCTCGAACGCTTCTTCCGACGTGAGCCCATCGAACGCGCCGGAGTTCGCGAGCCGCCCCTTGTCGACAAACGCTGCCGTTTCGAGGTCGATACCGCCGCCATCGAGCGGAAAGATCACGGGTTTGATCGGCAAGCCGAACTGTTTGGCAAATTCGTAGTCACGCTGGTCGTGGGCAGGGACCGACATCACCGCCCCGGTGCCGTAACCCATCAGTACGAAATTGGCGATCCAGATCGGCACGACCTCGCCGGTCAGCGGATGCACGGCCCGGAAGCCCGAATCCACGCCCCGCTTCTCCATGGTTTCGAGCGCGGCTTCCGAGGCCTGCGTCTGCAGGCAAAGGTCGACGAACGAGCGGAGACCCGGATTGCGCTCCACGGCCAGCTTGGCCACTGGATGCTCGGCCGCCACGGCGACATAGGTCACGCCCAGCAGCGTATCGGGCCGCGTGGTATAGACCTTCAGCGGCTCGCCGGTCTCCTGGACCGCGAATTCGAGTTCCACACCGAGCGAACGTCCGATCCAGTTTTGCTGCATCAGCTTGACCTGCTCGGGCCAGCCATCCAGCGTGTCGAGATCACGCAGCAGTTCATCGGCGTACGCAGTGATCTTCATGAACCACTGCGGGATCTCGCGCCGGATGACCGGCGTGTCGCAGCGCCAGCAGCAGCCGTCGATCACCTGTTCGTTCGCCAGCACGGTCTGGTCGTTCGGACACCAGTTAACCGGCGAGGTCTTCTTGTAGACGAGGCCCTTTTCGAGCAGACGGAGGAAGAACCACTGCTCCCAGCGGTAGTAGTCGGGAGCGCAGGTCGCCACTTCGCGTTGCCAGTCGTAGCCGAAGCCGAGCCGCTTCAACTGGTCTCGCATGTAGGCGATGTTGTCGTAGGTCCAGTCGGCCGGATGAACCCCGTTTTGCATGGCCGCATTTTCGGCCGGCAGCCCGAACGCGTCCCATCCCATCGGCTGCAGCACATTCTTGCCGAGCATGCGCTGGTAGCGGCTGATAACGTCGCCGATGGTGTAATTCCGCACGTGCCCCATGTGCAGGCGACCGCTGGGATAGGGAAACATCGACAGGCAGTAGAATTTTTGCCGGGACGTATCCTCCGTCGCCCGGAAAACACCGGTTTCCTGCCACATTTTCTGCACCGCGGACTCAATCGTCTGCGGGTTGTAAAGATCGTCCATCGCCGCCGATTCAAACATCGCTGAAACCCGTTAGAATACCGGACGGTGCGGCAAAGCTGAAGCTTGAGCGGAATCCTCGGCGAAACAGCGGGGCTGGCGGACTGAGGTATCCAGGGCAGTCATGAATCACCCATCCGAGGCGACAATGCGCAGAGTAGTTTTCAATCAGAAGGGCGGCGTAGGGAAATCGACCATCACCTGCAATCTGGCGGCCGTCAGCGCGGCGCAAGGCAGGCGCACGCTGGTGGTCGATCTCGACATCCAGGGGAATTCGACCCACTACCTGCTGGGACACAAGATCATCGAACCCGACGCGACCCTGGCCGGCTTCTTCAAGCAGACACTGAGCATCAACCTGTTCGGCAGCAATTCCGACAGCGGAATCAACGCGGCGATCCACGCCACGCCATTCGATAATCTCGATGTCATGGCCTCGCACCCCGAGTTCGAGCCCTTGCAGACACGGCTCGATCAGCGCATGAAGATTTACAAGCTCCGCGAAGCCCTCGAGTCCCTGACCCAGTACGAGCGGATTTACATCGATACGCCGCCGGTGCTGAACTTTTACAGCCGCTCGGCTCTGATTGCCGCCACCAATTGCCTGATTCCCTTCGATTGCGACGCCTTCACGCGTGAATCGCTTTACAACCTGCTGGCCGTGATCTCCGAGATCAAGGCCGATCACAACCCGGCGCTTCAACTCGAGGGCATCGTCGTCAACCAGTACCAGAGCCGCGCCAGCTTGCCCCAGCAACTCGTCAGCGAACTCGTGTCCGAAGGGCATCCGGTGCTGTCCACCAAGATATCGCCGTCGGTCAAGGTGCGGGAGTCCCACAGTGAGTCCAAGCCGTTGATTCACTACGCGCCGGATCATAAGCTCTCCGCCGAATTCCGAGCCTTGCACGACGAGATCCATGCCGTCTGAGCACGGCCAAACGGGGCTGCCGACATCCATTACCGCAGCATTTCACTGTGGTATTATCGAATAGTCGTTAGTTTTCCCAAGACCCCGCACGATGTCCGCCACAGCCCTCGCGATCCAAGACTTTGCGCTGCTCGACGACGAAGAATGTCATGAACGGATCACCGCAGCAAAAAAGGCGCTCGGCAACCGCTGCGTCATCCTTGGGCACCATTACCAACGCGACGAAGTCTTCCGGCACGCCGACACCAGCGGCGACTCCCTGAAACTCTCGCACTGGGCGGCGCGTTCGGACGCCCAGTACATCGTGTTCTGCGGTGTTCACTTCATGGCCGAGGTCGCCGACATCCTGTCGCGGCCCGAGCAAATTGCCATCCTGCCGGATCTCGCAGCCGGTTGTTCGATGGCCGACATGGCCAACCGCGTGAATGTCGAGCGATGCTGGACCGAGTTGGCCACCGTGCTCGACCCCGATCGCGATATCACGCCAGTGACCTACATCAACTCCGCGGCGGACCTTAAAGCCTTTTGTGGCCGTCACGGCGGTATCGTCTGCACCTCCAGCAACGCGCGGACGATCCTCGACTGGAGTTTCAGCCAGCGACGCAAGGTGCTGTTCTTCCCCGACCAACACCTGGGCCGGAATACGGGCTATCGCATGGGGATCCCGTTAGAGGAGATGGTCACCTGGGATTTCGGCAAGCCCATGGGCGGTCTGACGGTCGACGAGATCGAACGCGCCCGCATCATTTTGTGGAAAGGCTTCTGCTCCGTTCATCAGATGTTCAAGCCGGAGCACATCGACCGTTTCCTGGAGACGTATCCCGACACCCGAGTCATATCGCACCCCGAGGCCTGCTTCGAGGTCTGCGAGAAGTCACATTATGTCGGTTCCACCGAGTACATTCTGAAGACCGTCCGGGAAGCCGAGCCGAATACGCGCTGGCTGGTCGGCACCGAACTGAATCTCGTGAATCGTCTGGCGAATGAGGTGCGCAACCAGGGCAAGCAGGTGCACTTCATGTCGCCGACCATCTGCATGTGTTCGACCATGTTCCGCACCGATCCCCAGCACCTGTTGTGGGTGCTTGAAAATCTGGTTCAGGGAACCGTCGTGAACCGCATCCGCGTCAACGAGGCCGACGCACGCTATGCCAAACTCGCGCTGAACAACATGCTCACGGTGTCTTGACCCACCGCGACATTCACCTTCCTCCCCCTGCGACCGCCGCTCTCCCCGCCCGTTTTCGGCGCACCGCAGCGCCCTAGCTGTCCGCGCATTATCCACAACGTACCCTCCTCTCTGAGATGGGATCGGTCGAGTCGCACCCGGCGGTCGCCGACCGCCCGATATCATTTGAATTCCCGTAGTCTGACGCGTCGCGCCTTACCCAAGGTTCGGGAATTTTTCCCATAGGTTGCCATCCTTGTCTCCTTTACGATACGCACTGTGTCTTTTGCGCATCGACGGCAACAACAATGAACCGCTACCTGCCCCTGATACCCGGTGTCTTTCTGTCGTGCATGAGCGCGGCCGAAGCAACCGATGAAACGACCGACACCACCGCGGCAACCCCCGCGGCCCCGGCCGCTAAATCCGCAGCAAGCAAGGCGAAGACCTCATCGGCAACGACGACGCCGAGCCAGCCCGGTCAGGTCGCGGAACTCGAAGCGGTGGAAGTCGTCGCGACCACGCCGATCGATACCGGAGGTGTGGAACGTTACAAGCTGCCAACGCCGGTGCAGGAGGCCAGTGCCGAGCAGATGCGGGAAGCGCAGGCGATCAACCTGCCTGATTACATGCGGCGCTTGATGCCCAGCGTCAACGTCAACGACGTCCAGAACAATCCGTTCCAGCCGGACGTGAACTTCCGCGGCTTCAGTTCATCGCCGCTGCTCGGCGTACCACAGGGACTCGCGGTGTATTTCAACGGTATCCGCTTCAACGAGCCATTCGGCGATACGATGAACTGGGATTTGATCCCGCAAGGTGCGGTCGATCAGATGACGGTTCACGCGGGCTCGAACCCGGTCTACGGCCTGAACGCGCTCGGTGGCGCCCTGGCGATCAAGACGAAGACCGGCTTCAGCGCCCCAGGGCACCATGTGGATGTCTTCGGGGGATCCTGGGGTCGGCACAGCGAAGAAATCACCAGCGGTTGGAACGACGGCTCCTTCGGCTACTTCGTCGATCTGCGGAATTTCCAGGAAAACGGCTGGCGCCAATACTCTCCGACGCAAGTCCAACAGGCGTTCGGCAGCTTCAACTTCCATTTCGATCGCGGTGAAGTCAATTTGACCGTGGTCGGCAACGGCAACTCACTCACCGGCAATGGCACCGTGCCCGTGCAGCTGTCACGCATCAACTATGAAGCCGTCTTCACACACCCGGACCTGACGAATAACAACTTCTTCATGTCCGAACTGGACGGCTCCTATCAGGTCGCCGAACATGTGAAGCTGACCGGTAACGTGTACTTCCGGCAGACCTTGACCCGTAACTTCAACGGGGATGATTCCGATTATGAGGACTGTGAAGACCCAACTTTCCAAGGACTAATCTGCGGAGAGGATGGCGACGGCGAGCCTGTAATCGACCAGAACGGTCGCTTCGTAAAGGAGAGCGACGCGGTTGAAGGCGCCGTTAACAATATCGCTCAAACCAACCAGCGCAGCTACGGCGGCAGTGCCCAGGCCACCCTGGATTACAACCTGTTCGGCCTACCTAACCGCTTCGTAACCGGCGGGAGCGCGAACGAGGGAAACGTCAACTTCAACTTCAACTCCGAACTGGCCCAGCTGACGCCGAGTCGCGGCACATCCGGTAGCGGACTTTTCGTCGAGCAAGCGCGCGTCTGGCTCAATACCAATAACCAGCTCTACAACTGGTACCTCACCGACACCCTCTCAGTCACTGAGGAGCTGGCCCTCACGATCGCAGGCGGTTACAACCTGACCCGGATCCAGCTACACGACCAGCTGGGCACCGACCTGGATGGCCGGCACAGTTTTGACCGCTTCAATCCGTCAGCGGGCCTGACCTATGCGTTCATGCCGGAGGTCACCTGGTTCGGGAACTACGCGGAATCGAATCGCGCGCCGACTGCGGTCGAATTGAGCTGCGCCAACCCGGACGAACCCTGCCGTCTCCCGAACGCCTTCGTGTCCGATCCCCCGCTGAAACAAGTCGTCGCCAAGACCTGGGAGACCGGCTTTCGCGGACAGTTCCGGGAATTGTGGGGTGGTCGAGTCAACTGGAATGCCGGCTTCTTTCACACCCAGAACTCAAACGACATCCTGTTCATCACGAGCGGCACCATGCGCGGCATGGGCTACTTCGACAACGTTGGGCAAACGCTACGCCAAGGCATGGAACTCGGCCTGACCGGCGATTACGAAGAGGTTCGCTTCATGCTGAACTACACCCTGCTCGACGCAACCTTCCAGAACGGCTTCCTGGCAGCCAGCCCGCACAATCCCAAAGCCGTTGACGGTTTTGTGCCGGTGCAGTCGGGCGACTACATCCCCGGACTGCCCCGCGACATCCTGAAGGGGTCTGTCGATTGGGCCGTCATTCCAAGCTTGACCGTCGGTCTCGATATGTTTTTCAACAGCGGCCAATACTTCCGGGGCGACGAAGGCAATCTGAACTCGAAGACGTCACCGTACGCGGTCTTCAACCTGCGTGGTGAATACCGGTACAACGAACATTTCTCGGTCTATGCCCGGCTCGAGAACCTGTTCGACCGTCATTACAACAGTTTCGGTACCTACGGGAATGCATCGGAAGTGCTGGGGCCGCAGTTTGGGGATCCACGCTTCGTCGGTGCCGGAGCACCGTTCGGCGGCTGGGTCGGCGTGCGCTTGTCGATGTAAGGCTCGCATCCGGACACGAAGTTAGGACGCCCGGAGCATCATCCGGCCGCGCGAGGTCGCTCCAGGCGATCCGCGCCCATTTGGCCCGCTAGCGCCGAGTCATGGGTTCCTCAACCGCGGAGTGCAGGTGCTGATGAGCCTCTTCCTGACTCTGCAGACTGGCGACGCCCACTCCGTAGCGGTAAACCATCAACCCGCCGAGATCAGTGCCGAAAACCATCAAACCCATCATGGCGGTCGCCAGGAACAGGTGAAGGCCCACCGCCATGGTTGAGACCGCCATGCCGCCCAGGCCACGCCACAACGCGAGTACGACCGCCAACACTGACACGATAACCATCAGACGCTGGTGCCATTCCATGATTTCATGTACCTGGCCGCCATGGGGAACTTCGGCGGCGGCCAGAAAGCCTGCGGTCGCGGCAACCACTGCGCCGGCCGCCCCGAGATACAACATCCACGCCGCGACTTGACGCAAGGCAGGGCGATGCAAGCCCAAGCCCGCAAGCTCCAGAAGAAAAAAGGTCGCCAGCAATGCGATGGGGAAGTGCACGATCATCGGATGCAGATTGCTGCCAAGGCCCTGGATTCCCGGTAACAGCACCCATTGGCTGCTCGAATCGAGCAGATCGGTAATCGCGGCCAGAAAGGTTTCGACCAAACCCACCAAACCGCCACCTTCATCTCCGCCGGCGCCGTGCAATTGCGGTAGGCCGAAGGAACCGTAGAGTAAGTGCCAATACTGATTCATGTGCGGTCCATATTGTTTGCGTGTCGTGGAATGAGCCCCGAGGCTCACATGCTGTCTGTTGCACCGATCCCGGTGGCCGAATGATAGTTCCCTATCGTTTGACCGTTCCTCGCGCCTAAGTTTCGTCGCAAGGCACACACCCGATGGGATATGACGGGTTCACGGCGGCGGCATGGCTGTCGCTCTGGGACGCCGTCGGTCTCCGGCCTCTTCTCCCAACGCCTCATAAGCGGCTTGCAAGGAGGCCATGTAGGTCCGCCGATTGCCGTCACAGTGCAGGGCTTCGCCCACGAAGACATCGCAGAAAAAGGGGACCAGCAAGGCCTCCCCCTTAGGCAGCGCCTTACCCAGCCCCTTCATGTAAACCGGGATCGTCCGTGCCTCCGGACACCGCACAGCCAAATGGGCGATCCCGCTCTTGAAAGCGCCGAGTTCCTCCGGTTCGCCACGAGTCCCTTCGGGATACAGGATCAGGATCTCCCCCTGGGTCAGTGCGGAACTGCATGCCGCAAGAGGATCCACTCCGCGGACGGGCCGGCGTTCCAAGGGGAGGATGCCGATGATATTGATGGCGAACCAGCTCAGCAGACCCTTGCCCAGAAAGTAATCGGCCGCAGCGACCGGCCGAACTCGCGGCAGCAGTTCCAAGGGCAACAGTGTCATCAGGACCAGCGTGTCGAGGTGGCTGTTGTGGTTGCCGACGATGATGGCGGGACCGCTGGTCGGCAAGCGCTCGCGATGCCGGACATTGAGTCCGAGCACCACCAACACGATCAGGCGGGCAACAACGGCGAAGAACAACCACCGGAGCGCTCGAATCACGGTACGCAACGCAATCAGAAACTCAGGTAGCGGAGGTAATGGAAGAGCAGCGGCGCAGTGTAGGTCAGGGAATCGATGCGGTCGAGAATGCCGCCATGCCCCGGGATCAATGCGCCGCTGTCCTTGACACCGATGTCGCGTTTGACCGCCGAGATCACCACATCGCCGACGAAACCACCAATCCCGACCAGCACCCCCGCGACACTGGCCTGCAGCGGCTCCAGGGGCGTCAGATAGGGCGCCAGCATGACCGCCAGGACCGTGACTGTCACGACGCCGCCAAGGAAACCGGCCCAGGTCTTGTTCGGACTGACCTTCGGCAGGATCTTGCGCCGTCCCAGGCTCTTGCCCCACAGATACTGTGCGATATCGTTGGATTCCGTCAGCAGTACGAGGTATAGCACCAGACCGGCACCGCCAGCCACCGGGTTGCGCGCCTCGGGCAACACCAGCAGGAAGGCCACATGGCTGATGCTGAATACTGTGGTCATCAGGCCCCAGTGCAGCGTACCCGCCGCCCGCAGAAACTCAGTCGTCTCCCCGACCAGGACCATACGCAACGGAAGAAACAGAAAGACATAAACCGGCAGGAAGATGATGAACATGCCGTACCACTCCATGCCGACCCAGACATATTGCGCGGGGATCGTCAGATAGGCCCAGAACAACACGCGGCGGTCACTGCGACGGGTCGGAATCAGGCTGAGATATTCCTTCAGCGCAAGAAAGCTGACGAATGCAAAGAAGATAAGCGTCAGGTTGCGATGCAGTGTCAGCGCGGCAGCAAACACGGCCACCATGAGCCACCAGGAGCGAACGCGGAGCCGCAGTTCGCGATGGCCATCGCGGCCAGCGCTGCGAGCCAACAGCGCGGAAATCGCCGACGCACACAACAGGGCGGCACAGATCGCCGCAAACACCCACAGCACGTTCGGACTGACCGCCAGAGCGCCCATCACGCACCGCCGCCCTGCAGCGCACCCCGCCCGCGGTTGATGACCGTAAGGGACGACAGCACGGCCAGCAGGACGAAACCTACGCTCAGCCAGGTACCGGGCGAGACGCCCAACGCCATGAGCAAGGCCGCCAGACCTACCGCGAACGCTCGGTCGCTCTTGCCCATCGGGCCCTCGTAGCGACGGGCACTCCCGATCGCGAGCGCGAGCACGCCCGAAAATTCGGCAAGCAGCGCGAAGACGACGAACAGCACGACGGCCGCCCCATTGACTCCCGGCAGTGTCGCAAAGGGCAGATACAGCGCGACATCCGAAAGCACGTCCCCAAGCTCGTTCAGCAACGCACCGAGGCGGGATTGCTGACCGTGTTCCCGCGCCAGCATGCCGTCAATCGCATTCAAGGCCATCCGGACGAACAGGGCCAACGGCACGAGCAGCATGACCCACCTCACCGCCCCATGCCGGAGCACCAATCCTCCCATCAGGAACGAGAGTGCCATCGCGAGACTCGTGATCTGATTCGCGTTGCCGCCGCTGCGCGCCAGAAGAGCCACTGCGGGGCGCAACAAGGCCTGGAAGCGGGGTTTGAGTTCGTAGATCGATGGCATGAACATCCCCTTCGCCGGACGAGGTGCGAAGCTTAGCGTGCCGCCAAGGGACTGTCACCCGCACCGCGCGCCAGCGTCCATAATTGGCGCCGTGCTTCCCGCCGCAGCGTCCAGACAGTACCCTAGTATCCATTCTCAAGGACGTCGGTGCGCGCTGAGCACAGATGGCCCCGGATTTTGACGAGTGCGCCCCATGCCCGATATCGCCGCCTTGAACGCCCATTTCGGCATTCCCGATGCCATCCACTTCACCTCGGGACCGAATGAGACCGCTATCATCGAGATCCGGCACCCACACGCCACCGGGCGGGTGGCCTTGCGGGGTGCCCAGATCCTCGAATGGGTTCCGCAAGGCGAAGAACCGGTGTTGTGGTTGTCGCCGTCCGCTCAGTATGCGTCAGGAAAAGCCATTCGCGGCGGGATTCCTATCTGCTGGCCCTGGTTCGGGGCCCATCCCGAGGAGCCGACCTTTCCGGCTCACGGATTCGCCCGGACTCACCTCTGGATCGTGGAGCACACCGACGCGGATAACTGCGGTGTGTCGGTCCGACTGCGTCTGCTGCACGACGAAACCACCGAAGCACTCTGGCCCCACGCCTGCTCGCTGACACTCAGCCTCCGGATCGGCACCCGTCTTGAGCTCGCCCTGTCGACCCGCAATATGGGTGCCGAGGCCATCACCTTCAGTGAGGCGCTGCATGCCTATTTCCGGGTTTCGGACATTGCCACGGTGCGCGTGCAGGGACTTGAGGATGCCGTCTACGTGGACAAGACCGATCAGGAGCGCTCCAAGCGACAAGCCGGTGCGATCGTCTTCGAAGCTGAGACTGATCGCATCTACACCGGAGTGAACGGGGAATGCTGGATCGACGATCCTGGATACGGACGCCGGATCCGTATCGAGAAGAGCGGCAGCGCGTCGACGATCGTCTGGAACCCGGGCAAGGACAAGACGGCTTCACTGAGCGACATGCCCGCGGACGGCTATCGCCAGATGGTCTGCGTCGAGAGCGGCAACGCGGATCGCGATGCGGTGCGGCTCCTTCCCGGCGACACGCATACATTGAGCGTGGCATACACCGTTGAACGGATCGCGTAACGCGATGCGCAAGCCAATCATGCCAGGGTTTCGGCGCGCGCTGATGCTACTCCTGCTGCTGGGCATCGCCGGCTGCGCCTGGCAGAACCGGCTAGCGCTGGACCGCGCCTTCGGTGTCGAGCGCCCCCGTCTGCATCCGGTCGCCGCTGCTGGCAGCGCGATCGATTTCCGACGCGACGTCAAGCCCATCCTCGACAGCCGCTGCGCGGTCTGCCACGGCTGTTACGACGCGCCTTGCCAGCTCAATCTGACGGCCTACGAGGGCATCGATCGGGGTGCCAACAAGGCCAAGGTCTACGACGGCTCGCGGCTGATCGCTGCACGCTTGACGCGCTTGTTCGAGGATGCGCGAACCACGCCGGAATGGCGCGAGCGCTCGTTCTACCCGGTATTGAACGAGCGCGAGCAGACACCCCAGGCGAACCTTGCCGGCGGCGTGATGGCCCGGATGCTTCAGCTCAAGCACGACCGCCCCCTGCCACGAGTCGACCGACTGCCAGACAGCTTCGATTTCTCGCTCGACCGGAAGCAGCAGTGCCCCCGTATCGAAGAGTTCGATTCGTTTGCCGAGTCCTATCCCGATTGGGGCATGCCTTACGGCCTGCCTGGACTCAATGCGCGGGAACACCGAACAGTGCTACGCTGGCTGGAAGTCGGCGCACCGGATTCGGCGCCGGATGCGATCCCGACGGTGTATCGCGATGCCATCGCCGAATGGGAGCGGTTTCTGAACGGCTCTTCGCTGAAGGAACAGTTGATGAGCCGTTACGTCTACGAACACCTATTCCTCGGGCACTTGCACTTTTCCGAGCACCCGGGCGGACCCTTCTTCCGTATCGTTCGCTCGCGCACACCACCGGGACAGAAAGCGGATCCGATCTTCACGCGCCGCCCTTACGACGACCCGGGAGTCCCGCGCGTCTACTATCGCATCGAGCCTGCACCCGGCACGATGCTCGCCAAGACGCACATGCCCTATGCCCTGAACGCGGCCCGCATGGCGCTGTGGCGTGCGCTTTTCCTGGAGGCGCCCTACTCTGTCGTTGCGTTGCCGTCCTATCGTCCCGAGGTCGCATCGAACCCCTTCGTCGCATACCAGGCGATTCCGGTCCGCAGCCGTTACCGCTTCATGCTGGACGAAGCCCAGTTCATCGTCATGGGCTTCATCAAGGGGCCGGTGTGTCGCGGGCAGGTCGCACTGAACGTGATCGACGACCGTTTCTGGGCTGTGTTTCTTGATCCAGACTCCGAAGTGATGGCGCGTAGCGGCGACTTCCTCGCCCGGCAAAGCGGCAATCTCAGGCTGCCGGCCGAGGAGGAAAGCAACCCGTTGCTATTGACGACCTGGCTGCGGTATTCGGCAGCACAGAACCGTCAACTGCAGGCCAAGCAGCGCAAGCTGGAAGAATCCCTGCCCCGACGCGAGAGCATCACACTGAAGAAGATCTGGAACGGCGACGGCACCAACCCCAACGCCGCGCTGACGATCTTCCGGCACTTCGACAGCGCGTCGGTGGTGCAGGGTCTGGTCGGGGAGCCACCGAAGACCGCCTGGGTCGTGACCTACTCGCTGCTGGAGCGCATCCACTACCTGCTGGTTGCCGGCTTCGATGTTTACGGCAACGTCGGTCACCAGTTATTCTCGCGCCTCTACATGGACTTCCTGCGCATGGAGGGTGAGTTCAATTTCCTGATCCTGCTTCCGAAGGAGATCCGGACACAGGTTCGCGATTTCTGGTATCGGGATGCCAGCCAGGAGGTCAAGGACTACCTGTTGGGCCAGCGGATCGATTTTCGGCAACAGACCGGCATCCCCTACGCGACGCGGGATCCGAAGACCGAACTCTTCGGAATGCTGCGCGCACGACTGGCACCCGTGCTCGATCGCCGCCACGATCTGGATCGAGTCGAGGATGCGCGGGTCCGGGAACCGCTGCGGCGTCTGACCCAGGCACAGGGCCCCGCCCTGTCGCTGATGCCCGAGACCTCCTTCGTGGAGATCGTCGAACGCAGTTCCGGCGGCGCACGCACCGTCGGAGTCTACACGCTGCTTGAGGATGCGGCGCGGGCGAACATCTCGCATCTGTTCAAGGAACGGAGGCTTCCGGCGGAAGACCGGATGACAGTCGCGCCGGGCTTCATCGGCGCCTACCCGAATGCGTTTTTCAAGGTCGACATCGGCGATTTACACCGTTTCGTCGATGCGATTACAAGGCTCGGTAGTGAAGCCGATTTCGGGCGCCTGCTGACCGAGTTCGGCGTCAGGCGCACCCATCCCGACTTCTGGGAGCACAGCGACGCGCTGCACCGGATCTACCGCACGCAAACACCGATCGAAGCGGGTCTGTTCGACTACAACCGTTTCGAGAACCGCTGAGGAGGAAGACGGGCGCGCTCAGACCTCGGCCAGGTTACCCTTTTCCTCCAGCCAAACCCGCCGGTCGGCGGAGCGCTTCTTGGCCAACAGCAGATCCAGCCGTTGATCGGTAGCCTGGCGGTCCTCGAGCGTCATCTGCACCAGGCGCCGCGTATCGGGATTCAGCGTCGTCTCGCGCAGCTGGGAGGGATTCATCTCACCCAGCCCCTTGAACCGCTGCACGTTGACCTTCCCCTTGATCTTTTCGGCCTCGATGCGATCGAGCACACCCTGCTTCTCACCCTCGTCCAGCGCATAGTAGACCTGCTTGCCGATGTCGATGCGATACAAGGGGGGCATCGCGACGAAGACATGCCCCGCCTCGACGAGGGCGCGGAAATGCCGCACGAACAACGCGCAGAGCAAGGTGGCGATGTGGTTGCCGTCGGAATCCGCATCGGCCAGGATGCAGACCTTCCCGTAGCGCAGGCCGGCGAGTTCGCTGGAATTCGGGTCGACGCCCAGCGCGACGCTGATGTCATGCACCTCCTGCGAGGCCAGGATCTCTTCCGATCCCACTTCCCAAGTGTTCAGGATTTTTCCGCGCAGTGGCATGATCGCTTGGAAATCCTTGTCGCGCGCCTGCTTCGCGGAGCCGCCCGCGGAGTCGCCCTCCACCAGAAACAGCTCGGTGCGTGCGCCGTCCTGGGCCGCGCAATCGGCCAACTTGCCGGGCAGAGCCGGACCGCTGCTGATCTTCTTGCGCGTCACCTGCCGGCTCGCGCGCAGCCTCCGCTGCGCGCTTTCCACGGCCAGCGTGGCAATCTGCTCGCCGACCGCCGGATGTTCGTTCAGCCAGAGAGTGAAGGAATCCTTGACGACCCCGGATACGAAAGCCGCGCATTCGCGTGAACTGAGCCGTTCCTTCGTCTGTCCGGAGAACTGGGGTTCGTCAAGCTTGACCGACAGGACGTAGTGCACGCACTCCCAAACGTCCTCCGGCGCGAGCCGAAGCCCTCGCGGTAGCAGGTTGCGGTATTCGCAAAACTCCCGCAACGCTTCGGTGAGCCCCGTCCTGAGACCATTGACATGGGTCCCCCCCTGCGGCGTCGGCACCAGGTTCACGTAACTCTCGGCCACCTGCACGGCCGCATCACGCGACCACAGCAAGGCCCAGTCCGCCGCCTCCCGACGCCCTTCCATCGAGCCGCGAAACGCCTCCTCGGGTACGCACTCGGCCGCGCCGATCTGATCGTGCAGGTATTGCGTCAAGCCGTTCTCGTAACACCAGGTTTCATCGGTCGCCTTCTCGTCATCGATCAGTCGGATCGCCAGACCGGGACACAAGACCGCCTTGGCCCGCAGCAGATGGATGAGCCGCGCCCTGGACACCCGGGCGGAGTCGAAATAGCTGGGGTCCGGCCAGAAGCGGATGATCGTTCCACTTTCCCTTTTTCCCGCCGTGCCGATTTCCTGCAGTTCGCTGAGCTTGTCGCCACTCGCGTAGCGCATACCGTAAACCTTGCCGCCGCGGCGGATCTCCACGTCGAGTTGCCGCGATAGGGCGTTGACGACCGAAACGCCCACGCCGTGGAGTCCGCCGGAGAAGCGGTAGGTCTTGTGTGAGAATTTCCCCCCGGCATGCAATCGCGTCAGGATGACTTCAACCCCCGAGACACCCAGTTCCGGGTGCGTATCCACCGGCATGCCGCGGCCGTCATCGCGCACCTCGATGCCCCCGTCGTCGAACAGACGAACCTCGATACGCGTCGCGAACCCGGCCAGCGCCTCGTCGACGCTGTTGTCGACGACCTCCTGCACGAGATGGTTCGGGCGCGTCGTGTCGGTGTACATGCCCGGTCGTCGCCGCACCGGGTCGAGACCGCTAAGGACTTCTATCGCTGATGCATCGTAGGCCTGGCTCATCGCGGCTAAGGGGGCTCCGGGGCTATGGGCTCGGGGAAGGGACGAGGATTTCAATCCGTCATTTTAATCAAGTTGCAAACTCTGCGATAATCTGTTGAAAAAAAGACGAACCGAATGGCCACGAGCGTCATCGCGTCCCGGCCGGACGGCGCGCGCATTCCTTCGGCTTGCGCGACGACTGATGGCACCGGCACGCTGGTCAGCACCCGATCTCTTGTAACTCCCTCTTATCGCCCTACCCGATGACTGCCGAATCGAACCTCAAAGCGTTCATGCTCCTATGCCAGGAACGGGCGGAAGCCGCTCTGGACGCACGCCTGCCCCCGGTCTCGAAGCCCCCGGAGCGCCTGCACCAGGCCATCCGTTACTCCGTCCTCGGGGGCGGGAAGCGGCTACGACCCCTGCTGACCTATGCCACCGGTCGAGCCCTGGAACTTCCTTTCGAGGTGCTGGATGCGCCGGCATGCGCGGTCGAGCTCATTCATGTCTACTCGCTGATCCACGACGATCTGCCCGCGATGGACGATGACGATCTGCGGCGCGGGAAGCCCACTTGCCACAAGGCTTACGACGAGGCGACCGCGATCCTGGCCGGCGACGGGCTGCAGACGCTGGCGTTTCAGGTTCTCGCCGACGATCCAACACTGAAGGTTCCGGCAGCCGCGCGCCTGTCCATGATCGAGGCACTGGCACTGGCCAGCGGTTCGTTCGGCATGGTCGGGGGACAGGCCATCGATCTCGATGCCGTCGGCAAGGCGCTGGACATCGTTGAACTCGAGAACATGCACATCCGGAAAACCGGAGCGCTGATCCGGGTTAGCGTCAAACTGGCGTGCCTCGCTCACCCGGATCTGCCGGACGAAACCAGCGACCGGCTGGATCACTATGCCAAGTCGATCGGCCTCGCCTTTCAGATTCAGGACGATATTCTGGACGAGGAAAGCGACACCCAGACGCTGGGCAAAACGCAGGGCAAGGACCGCGACCACAACAAGCCGAACTATCCGGCGCTGCTGGGTCTTTCGGGCGCGCGGCAGAAGGCTCGCGAGCTCTACGAGGAAGCGGTGGACAGTCTGTCACCTCTGGGTGAGCGCGGAAGCGTGTTGCGAGCCCTGGCGCAGTTCGTTATCGAACGCCGAAACTGATGCCCATGCCTGCCGGTATCCCCCGGATAGGACGGGGCTCCGCGCCTTGAAAGGGACCATCCGTCGTAACATAATGCGGGCCAGAGACGCCCGCCCTGAGTGCCTGCCGGATCCATCCGACCGGCGCACCTCAGTCAACACTGGAACACAGCACCCATGACCGACTCTCACGCCTATCCACTGCTGCAGAGCATCGACAGCCCTCTGGATCTGCGCCGCTTGAGTGAAGATCAGCTTCCCCAACTGACCGAGGAGTTGCGCGCGTTTCTGCTCGAGACGGTGAGTCAGTCCGGCGGACATTTCGCGGCGGGACTGGGCACGATCGAACTGACCGTCGCCTTGCATTACGTCTTCGACACCCCGCATGACAAGGTGGTCTGGGATGTCGGACATCAGGCCTACCCTCACAAGATTCTGACCGGTCGTCGTGACCGCATTTCGACGATCCGCCGCAAGGATGGGTTGTCTGCCTTCCCGAACCGGGATGAATGCGAGTTCGACTGCTTCGGGGTCGGTCACTCCAGCACCTCGATCAGCGCTGCGCTCGGTATGGCGATTGCCGCCGGTCTGGACCACCGCAACAACCATGCGGTCGCGATCATCGGCGATGGGGGTCTGACCGGAGGCATGGCATTCGAGGCCCTGAACCATGCGGGTGTGCTGGACGCGAACCTGTTGGTGATACTCAACGACAACGAGATGTCGATCTCACCGAATGTCGGCGCGCTGAACAACTATCTCGCGAAACTGCTGTCGGGCAAGTTATACACGACGGTCCGCGAAGGCAGCCGCCAGTTGCTGCGACGGCACATGCCGAGTGTGTGGGAGCTGGCCCGGCGGGCCGAGGAGCACATGAAGGGCATGGTAATTCCCGGGACGCTGTTCGAGGAACTCGGGTTCAACTACATCGGCCCTATCGATGGCCACGATATCGACACGCTCGTCACGACCCTGCGCAATCTTCGTGAACTGCCGGGGCCCCGTTTCCTGCACGTCGTGACGCAAAAAGGCAAGGGCTATGCGCCCGCCGAAGCGGACCCCGTGGCTTATCACGCCGTCGGAAAATTCGATCCGACGCAGGACCATCTGCCCAAGTCCAAACCCGGATCGCCCACTTACACCGAGATCTTCGGACAATGGCTTTGCGACATGGCCGAACAGGATCCGCGACTGCTCGGCATCACGCCCGCCATGCGCGAGGGTTCCGGGCTCGTGGAATTCTCCAAGCGCTTCCCTGACCGGTATTTCGATGTCGGAATCGCCGAGCAGCACGCCGTCACACTCGCTGGAGGACAGGCCTGTGAGGGTTACAAGCCCGTTGTGGCAATCTACTCGACGTTCCTGCAACGCGCCTACGACCAGCTGATTCACGACGTCGCGCTACAGAATCTGCCGGTGTTGTTCGCCATCGACCGCGCCGGTCTGGTCGGACCGGACGGCCCGACGCACGCTGGCAGCTTCGACCTGAGCTATCTGCGCTGCATTCCGAACATGCTGATCATGGCGCCTGCCGACGAGAATGAGTGTCGGCAGATGCTCTACACGGGATTCCGGCATGATGGCCCCGCCGCCGTACGGTATCCGCGCGGTAAAGGACCGGGCATCGCGCCTGTCGCTGAAATGGCAGCTTTGCCAATCGGCAAGGCCGAAATCAAGCGCCACGGATCGACTCTGGCGCTGTTGGCCTTCGGAACGATGGTCGAGCCGGCTTTGCAAGCCGGCGAGGCCCTGAATGCGACGGTCGTGAATATGCGCTTCGTGAAGCCGCTCGACGAGGCGCTGATCCTCGAGATGGCCCGCACCCATGATGTACTGGTTACGATCGAAGAAAACGCAATCGCCGGCGGTGCGGGTGCTGCTGTCAGCGAAGCCCTGAGTCGACATCACTGTCTGATTCCGGTGGTCCACCTCGGCCTCAGCGATGTCTTCCTTGAACACGCGAGCCGCGAGGAATTGCTGTCCGAAAGCGGCCTCGATGCGGCCGGCATCGAACAATCGGTCCGCCGCTATCTCGAGGCGACGGCCAAACTCAAGCCGCCCGTCTTGGCCCGATCGAAGAGTAAGTAGGAGTGCACCGCCTGCGCGAACGAGTTCGCGCGATTCCCGACTTCCCGAAGCCGGGCATCGTTTTCCGCGACATCACGCCGCTCGTACGGGATCCGGCCGCGTTACGGCTAGCGGTTCATCATTTGGTTCAGCCGTTTCGCGATCAGGGCATCACTGCCGTCGGTGGCATGGAAGCGCGGGGATTTATCTTCGGATCCCTGGCGGCGTGGGAACTGGGTGTCGGCTTCGTGCCGCTGCGCAAACCCGGCAAACTGCCCTATGACGTCGAGTCAGTCTCTTATGATCTGGAATATGGGTCGGCATCGCTGGAAGTGCATACCGACGCCGTGGGGGATCGTGACCGCGTGTTGCTCGTGGATGACCTGCTCGCAACAGGCGGGACCGCCAGAGCGAGCTGCAACCTGATCCGGCAACTCAATGCCGAGGTGGTCGGCTGCGCGTTCGTGATCGAACTCGAAGACTTGGGCGGCCGGCAAGTGCTCGACGACTACCCGGTTCACTCACTGCTGGCTTTCTGACGCCTGCCGTTTTTCCTGGATCCGGAATCTCGGCCATAACCGCGCGGCCGCAGCATCCGAGTGTCCGCGCTTTGGAACATTAGCGTCGGAACAACAAAAGGCGGGGCAGACCGGTGGTAATGGTCTGCCCCGCCCTTGATCCCGGTCAGAAGCCCCTGAAGGGTTTTTTCTTCGGGCCTCAGTCGACCGCTTGAATGCGGATTGACGGCCTTGCTGAAGCCGTCACGGGCTGGACATCGGACTCATATTCCGGAACCGCCTCAGGCGCCAGAGGTCCGGATGTCCGCGGCCCCATCAAGGACACCCAGGCTGCCTTCCAGGGCTTGCGCATCGCATCCTCTACGGCTGTGGCCTCATAGCCACAGTGCGCCATGCAGTTCGCGCATTTCGGGTTCTTAGAGTTCCCGTACTTGTGCCACGGCGTGTCTTCGATCAACGCCTTGTAGCTCGGTGCGTAGCCCTCGTCGACCAACAGGTAACAGGGCTTCTGCCAGCCGAACACATTTCGCGTCGGGTTACCCCAGGGCGTGCAGTTGTACGACTGGTTGCCGGCGAGGAAATCGAGATAAAGGCTGGAGTGATTCAGCTTCCATTTGCGTCCGCGCCCGATCCTGAAAAGGTTGCGGAACAGATTCTTGCTCTCCTGCATCTTGATGAAGATGTCCTGCTGCGGCGCGTGCTCGTAGCTGAATCCCGGAGCAATCGTGACGCCCTCGACACCCAGGCGTTTCGTGTGATCCAGAAACTCGGCGACCTCTTCGGCGCCTTCACCCTGGAACAGCGTGCAATTCACGGTCACACGAAAGCCTTTCGCCATTGCCATTTCGATCGCCTCGACCGCACGGTCGAACACGCCTTGCTGGCACACGGATGCATCATGCCGCTCCTTGTTTCCGTCGAGATGGATGGAGAACGTGAGGAACGGAGATGGTTTATAATCGGTGATCCGCTTCTTGAGCAGCAGCGCGTTGGTGCACAGATAAACATACTTCCCGCGCGCGATGATGCCCTCTACGATCTCGGGCAACTCCTTGTGCAGCAATGGTTCTCCGCCGGCGATGGACACGATTGGCGCCCCGCATTCGTCCACTGCCTGCAAACATTCATCGATGCTGAGCCGGCGATTCAGGATCTCGTCCGGATAATCGATCTTCCCGCAACCGGCGCAGGCCAGGTTGCAGCGAAACAGAGGCTCAAGCATCAGGACCAACGGATAGCGTTTCACGCCCTGCAGTTTCTGCTTCAGCAGATATTTCGCTACCGTAAACTGTTGCCGCAAAGGTACGCTCATGGTCGCCTCTCCTGTGGTTTTCTTACGACATCCAAGCTCATCAAGGACTGTCCGGATTTGACTGCGCACTATACCTGATCCGTCAATTCCTGACGAGTGCGCTCCGGATTAGCTCCGCGTCCGATATTTACTTGATTACACTCTAACTCTAGGCCATCATAGTCGACAGTTGCGTTTTAGGCAAATATTTTGTCATTATGCAACAGCGTTGACGCGCTGTAGCAATTTGGTAAAAATATCACAATTTTCCGGAGTTTATGACCCTGAAGGCCCACGGCACCGCAGTCCAGTCTAACGGCGGATCTGTTGCAAAGACGTGCGCAAGCTGGACCGGCGATGCTCACTTGGCTCTCGCCACGCTCGATGACGATGCATTGCAAGCCCGATTGCTCGAGGGCGTTTCCCGCACCTTCGCTCTCACGATCCCGCAACTCCCGCCCGCACTCGCACGTCCGGTTTCCAACGCGTACCTTCTCTGCCGGATCGTCGACACGATTGAAGACGAGGTCGCGCTCGATGGCGCCGAAAAGCGGGTTCTCTGTGAGCGGTTCGCCCGCGTTGTCGATGGGTCCGAGGATGCGCAAGGTCTTACAACCGCACTGTCACCCCGTCTGTCAGAGAACACCCTGCCCGCCGAGCATGCGCTGATTGCCGTCATGCCCCGCGTCATTGCCATCACGCATTCCTTCGAGCCGGAGCAGCGGGCCGCCTTGGCCACCTGCGTGGCCACCATGGCGGGCGGGATGGCTGCCTTCCAGGATCGCGACCTCAGCTGCGGCCTGGCGACGCTCGAAGAGATGGGCCTTTATTGCTACTACGTGGCGGGCGTAGTTGGCGAAATGCTGACGAAACTGTTCTGCCTGTATTCGCCCGAAATCGCGCGCCACCGGGATGACATGCTAGGGCTCGCGGTGTCCTTCGGCCAGGGTCTGCAAATGACGAACATTCTGAAGGACCTGTGGGATGATCAGTCGCGTGGTGTCTGCTGGCTGCCGCGAGACGTGTTCGAACAAAGCGGCTTCGACTTGTGCGAACTGGCTTCATCCCACGATAGCGATGCGTTCCGCGCGGGATTCAGCCAATTGATTGGGGTCGCGCACGGACACCTCAAGAATGCGCTGCAGTACACCCTGCTAATCCCGGCCCACGAAACCGGAATACGCGAATTCTGCCTATGGGCCCTTGGCATGGCCGTGTTGACCCTGCGCAAGATCCACCGGAACCTTCGTTTTTCCCGCTCTTCCGAGGTCAAGATTACCCGACGCGCGGTGAAGACCACGATTGCGACTTCCCGCCTGACTCGCAGCCACAACAGCCTGTTGCTGGGCGTTTTCTATTTAGCCGGATTGGGTTTGCCGCGCGCCGGCAAGGTGCACGCACCCACCCCGGACACCACCGATACTTCACGCATTTAACCCGTCACGGGGGCAGGACGACCTATGTTCAAAGACGCCATAGACACCTTCGACAGCGACTTCGCCGCAACGGCTGCATCCTCGGAATCGCCTCTCGACCGTTCGATCCGCGAGGCCCGCGATGCGCTGTTACAGATGCAGCACAAAGACGGTTTCTGGGTCTTCGAACTTGAAGCGGATTGCACGATCCCGTCCGAATACATCCTGATGATGCATTACATGGATGAGATCGATGTCGGGTTGCAGGCAAAGATCGCCAATTTCCTGCGCGGCCGGCAACAGCAGGACGGGAGTTACCCGCTGTTCACCGGCGGGCCCGGCGACATCAGTTGCACCGTAAAGGTCTACTACGCGCTGAAATGCGCCGGGGACTCGATCGATGCGCCGCACATGGTCAAGGCCCGGGGCTGGATTCTGGAACAGGGCGGCGCGGCCCGGGCGAACGTGTTCACTCGCATCATGCTCGCCATGTTCGAGCAGATTCCCTGGCGCGGCGTCCCGTTCATCCCGGTCGAAATCATGTTGCTGCCGAAATGGTTTCCCTTCCATCTGGACAAAGTGTCCTACTGGTCGCGAACCGTCATGGTGCCGCTGTTCATTCTCTGTAGCTACAAGGTCAAGGCGCGCAATCCTAATGGGGTCCATGTGCGTGAACTCTTCACCGTCGATCCCAACGAGGAGCGCAACTATTTTTCCCATGTGAAAACGCCGCTGGGGAAAGCCATCCTCGGACTGGAACGTTTCGGACGAAGCCTGGAACCGCTCATTCCCCGCTCCATGCGTCAGCGCGCAACGCAGAGGGCGCTGGACTGGTTTTCGGAACGCCTGAACGGTGTCGATGGCCTCGGTGCGATTTTCCCGGCGATGGTTAACGCCTACGAGGCACTGGACTACCTCGGCGTCCCACCGGAGGACGAGCGTCGCCGTCTCGCGAAGGAAGCCTTGGAGCGCCTGTTGGTCATCGACGGGGACACGGCCTATTGTCAGCCCTGCGTATCGCCGGTCTGGGATACCGCCCTGACCTCGCTGGCCCTGCAGGAAGCCAATCGGCTGGATCCCGACGCCGAAACGTCGGCGGCATTGACCCGCGGCCTGCAATGGCTGGCCAGCAAGCAGGTCACGGACGCACCGGGTGACTGGCGCGTGAACCGGCCGGGACTTGAGGGCGGCGGCTGGGCCTTTCAGTACGAAAACCCGTATTATCCGGACGTCGATGACAGCGCCGTGGTCGCTCAGGCCATGTTGCAGGCCGAGGATCCGCAGTTCGACCGCACGCTCGAACTGGCCACGACCTGGATCGCCGGCATGCAATCGAAGAACGGCGGATTCGGCGCCTTCGACGCCGACAATACCCACTATTACCTGAACCACATACCCTTCGCCGATCACGGGGCCCTGCTCGATCCGCCGACCGCGGATGTCAGCGGCCGGTGTGCGATGTTTCTGGCGAATACACTCGAACAGCGGCCGGAAGTCCGCCCTGTCGTCGACGCCTGTATCGAATACCTGCGCCGGGAGCAGGAACCCGATGGCTCCTGGTTCGGGCGTTGGGGTACGAACTACATTTACGGCACCTGGTCGGTCCTGCTCGGCTACGAAAAGGCCGGTATTCCGAAGGACGACCCCAGCGTCCGTAAGGCCGTCGCCTGGCTAAAGAGCGTGCAGCGGGAAGATGGCGGCTGGGGCGAAGACAACTACAGCTACCACGACACCCGCCTCAGTGGGCGCTTCCATACCAGCACGGCGTTCCAGACCGGTCTCGCGCTGATCGCCCTGATGGCGGCCGGCGAGGCAGATTCGGACGAAGTTCGCGCCGGCGTGGATTTCCTGCTGCGCCAGCAGCAAGCGGACGGATTCTGGGCCGATGGCTGCTTCACGGCGCCGGGATTCCCGAAAGTCTTCTATCTGAAGTATCACGGATACGACAAGTTCTTCCCGCTTTGGGCCCTGGCCCGGTATCGGAACGAGACTCGTGGATGATGCGGAGGCCATAGGCTACGTCGTCGCGCTGCCGCCGGAGTGTCGCACGCTGACGTCCGAGCCTGCCCGTCGCGGTGACATTCTGTCACTGAACAGTGGGCATCGCGTTGCGGTGGCAGGCGCCGGCGCAGCCAATGCCGCCGCCGCCGCTGAAACGCTGGTCGCTCAGGGCGTCCGCCGCCTCGTCTCCTGGGGCTGCGCAGGGGCCCTGAGCGATGAGCTGCTACCCGGAGACCTTGTCATCCCGCGCGAGCTGGTTTTTGCCGACGGCACTACAGCTCGTCTGGCAGGTCCGTGGCATGAGCAGCTGTTGACACGACTGCAGCCGACGACCCCGATCCGCACGGAGTCGATTACGGAGAGCGTCGGTATCGTGGCTTCTTCCGCAGCCAAACGCAGTCTGCACGCCGCATCCGGTGCCATCGCGACGGACATGGAGTCGGGTGCCGTGGCGCGGACAGCCCAAAAACATGGCGTGCCCTGGCTAGCCATACGGTCGATCGTCGACGCGGCAGCGGTGACCCTTCCCCGCGCCGCACAGGCGGCTCTCGATCGCGACGGGGAAATGATCGTCAGCCGCCTGTTGCTGCAACTGCTCCGGACCCCCACTGAGATCGCCCCGCTGCTGAGACTGGGACGCGCCTTTCGCCTGGCGATGCAGACGCTCTCTGCAGTCAAGACGCAGGCGGGCCTGGGACTCGGCCAGCACTGAATTCGCGCGGGCCGCATTATCTTTTTTTATTTCCTGCGATGAGTACCAACGCCCACCGTCCAGCCGTACGCCTGATCAACTGGTGGGAAGGTCATGTTCTCCGCTATCCGCTGCTGGTCGTGCTCGCGTTTGTCGTCGGCACTGCGTGGACGCTCCGCTACGCAATGGAGAACCTGAGCGTCAATGCGAACACGGCGGAAATGCTTTCTGCCGACCTTCCTTTTCAGAAGAATCGCTTGCGCCTGGAGCGGGAATTCCCACAAGACATCAGTACCTTTCTGATGGTCGTGGAAGCGGCCACACCAGAGCAGACCGCGTCGGCCGTGAAAGAACTCGCGACCGCATTGCGCAGCCGGCGCGACTTCATCAAGTCCGTCTACATCCCCGACGAAGGCGAGTTCTTCGCTCGTAACGGGTTGCTTTATCTGGATCTGCCCAAACTCGAGGCGCTTTCCAATGAACTGGCGACCGCGCAACCCTTCATCGGGCGACTGTCCGAGGACTTCAGTCTGAATGGTTTGTTCTCGATCATCGGCGATGCCCTGACGCATAAGGACCAGGACCTCGACCTCGATCTGGATCCCATCGTCGGCCGCCTCACCGACGCCTTGCGGGCCACTGAACAGAACCGCCCCTACCGGTTGTCCTGGCAGCAACTGATGATGAAGGAGCAGGAAGGCCTGGGTTTGACGAAGCGACTCGTCTTCGTCACGCCGGTACTGGACTACAATCGCATGATGCCGGCCGAGCAGTCGTATCAGGCGATCACAGCGGCAATCGGCGAGGCTAAACAGACCCTTGCGACTGACTTCCGGGTGCGTCTGACCGGTGAGGTGATGCTCGAATACGAGGAAATGGCGACCATCGGCATGGACATGATCGCTGCCGGCGCCGGGTCGCTGCTGCTGGTCTGTCTGACGCTTTGGATTGCCTTTCGCTCCTTCAAGCTAATGCTGGCGACGATGATTTCGCTGACCATGGGCCTCATCCTGTCCCTGGGTTTCGCGGCCGCCGCCATCGGTCAGCTGAACATGATCTCCATTGCTTTCGCCGTCCTGTTCATCGGTATGGGCGATGCCTATTCCTCTCACTTCTGCCTGCGCTACCGCGAGCTGATGTTGCGTGGCCTGCCGGTCTCGGCAGCCCTGCGGAACACTTTTCTGTCGACCGGAGGCTCCCTGGTGCTCTGCACGATGACGGCCGCAATCGGTCTCTACGCGTTCATACCAACCAGCTACGTGGGCGTTGCGGAACTCGGCATGATCTCGGGCACCAGCATGTTCATCGCGCTCGGGACAACGTTCACTGTGCTACCGGCACTGATCAAGCTGATGCCGCCAAAAGCCGGTATCCGCGCTGCAGGGCACCCGGAACGTGCGGGTTTCATGCTGGCCGACTGGCCGATCCAGAACGCGGGGTCGATACGCTGGATCACGATCGTCCTGATCGTGATCGCGCTCGTGTTGCTGACGCGGGTCCGGGTCGACTTCAACCCCATCAACCTCAGGGATCCGAACTCGGAATCGGTCCAGACTTTCCAGTACCTATTGAAGTCAAAGGACACCTCGCCGATGACCCTGGCAGCCTTCGCCACCAGCGAAGCCGAGGTCCGCGACAAGACCGCGCGTTTCGAGGCGCTTCCGAGCGTCGACCACGTGTTTTCAGTCCTCAGCCTGATACCCGACTCACAGGACGAGAAGCTTGCCATCATCGAGGAATTGTCGCTGCTGCTCGGTCCACAGTTACAGCACTTCCCCGACATGCCACGCAGCGCGCCTGCCCGACTTGACTCGCTGGAAGCCTTTCGCGCCTTGATCCAACGTCAGCACGCTGCGCTCGGGACGCCATCACTCGGCGCCCTGGATACTGCGTTGGCCGCTTTCCTGACGGCACTGCAGCCACTCGACGCATCGGCGCGCGAGGCCTTGCTCCAGCGGCTGCAGACGGCCGTTCTCGGCGACCTCCCTTTGACCCTCCACAATCTGCAAACCAGCCTGCTCGCGGAGCCCATCGCGCAGGCGACACTACCCGCCGACCTGCGGGAGCGCTGGGTCAGCAAGGATGGACTTTATCGGTTGCAGATCTATCCGCGGCAGGACCTGTCCGATCTGGAAAATCTGCGCACGTTCATCCGTGAGGCGCAGGCCCTGGATCCGGACGTCACCGACCTGCCGGTAACCTACCTGGAGTCCATGGAGGCCGTGCTGCAGGCATTCACTGAGGCCTTCACGGCCGCCTTCGGTGCGATCACCCTGTTGCTCCTGATCATGTTGCGCAGCCTGCGCGATACGGTGCTGGTCCTGCTCCCGCTGCTGCTCGCATCGCTGTTCACGGCGGCCATGACCGTGGTCCTTGGCATCCCGTTCAATTTCGCGAACATCATCGTGCTGCCCCTGCTCTTCGGTCTGGGCGTCGACAACGGCATTCACATGGCGCATCGGCTGCACTATTTGCGCCAGGGCGAACGGAACCTATTGAGTACCAGTGAAGCCAAAGGGGTGTTCTTCGGCGCACTGACCACCGTATTCAGTTTTGTGAGTCTGGCTTTCACCCATCACCGGGGCACTGCCAGCATCGGCATGTTACTGGCGATCGGCTTGTTGCTGTCGCTGGTCTGCTCCCTGATCGTACTCCCGGCCTTCAGCACTTGGACGCTCAAACCGGCGCGGCGAAGAGCCTGAACCCGCCCATCAACCCTGCCCTGACGAGGTTTCGATGTCTTCGCTCATAGCCGACTGTCTGGCACAGCGCCACGGCGACAACTTTCAACTACACGAGAAATTCCTGAACACGCAGATGGTGCGCGTGCTGAGGACCATCGGTTACGACCGGGTCTATACCCGGGCCAGCGGCCCTTACCTCTACGATGCGGACGGCACGGAGTATCTGGACCTGCTCAGCGGCTTCGGTGTCTTCGCACTGGGCCGCAACCATCCCACGGTCGTCGCTGCGCTGACCGAGGTGCTGCAAAGCCAGCTGCCCGACATGGTGCAGATGGATGTGTCCCTGCTGAGCGGACTCCTGGCGGAGCGGATCCTGGCCCTGTGCCCGCCGAAGCTGGAGAAGATGTTCTTTTGCAACTCCGGCGCGGAAGCGACCGAAGCGGCCATCAAGTTCGCTCGTTACACCACCCGACGCGAGAAGATTCTGTATTGCGAACACGGCTTCCACGGATTGACACTGGGTGCCCTGTCGCTGAATGGCGAGGCCGTGTTCCGCGAGGGCTTCGGCCCACTGCTGCCGCAGTGCGATGCCGTGCCCTTCAATGACCTGCCGGCCCTCGAAGCGGCCCTCAGCCGGAAGGATGTCGCTGCGTTCATCGTGGAGCCCATTCAGGGCAAGGGCGTCAACATTCCTTCCGACGACTATCTGCCCGAGGCCGCCCGTCTGTGCCGCCGCTACGGCGCCCTCTTCGTTGCCGATGAGATCCAGACCGGCATCGCCCGGACCGGGAGGTTCTGGGCGATTGAACACTGGGGCGTCGAGCCTGACATGATCCTAATGGCCAAGGCCTTGTCCGGCGGCTTCATCCCCGTCGGCGGTGTCGCGATGACGGCACCGATCATGGATGCGGTGTTCAACCGCATGGACCGAGCCGTGGTTCATGGCTCGACCTTCTCGAAGAACAATATGGCGATGGCTGCCGGTCTCGCCACCCTGCAGGTCATCGAAGACGAGCGCCTCGTCGAGAACGCCGCACGGATCGGACAAGAACTGTTGACCGGGATGAAGGCACTGCAGGAACGTTATGAACTGCTGCGGACCGTCCGCGGGAAGGGGCTAATGGTCGCGCTTGAGTTCGGCTCACCCAAGAGTTTCTCGCTGAAAGCCGCCTGGAATCTCCTCGAGACTGCCAACAAGGGGCTGTTCAGCCAGATGATCACGATCCCTCTGTTCAAGAATCACCGCATCCTCAGCCAAGTTGCCGGCCATGGCATGAATACGGTCAAGTTTTTGCCTCCATTGGTCATCAACGACCGGGACAAGGACTGGATCCTCGGCGCCTTGGACCAAGTGATCGCCGACTGTCACAAGGTGCCGGGCGCCATCTGGGACCTCGGCAAAACTCTCACCGGCCATGCATTGAAAGCCAAGGCAGGCTGAAGGCTTCGACTCTCAACTTTAAAGGACGATCTCATGACGCCACGACTGCGCGCGATCGCGCCGCTGCTGCTGAGCAGCGCTCTTGCACTCGTCGCCCCCGGACAGGCCCAAGCCCATGCGGTAGTGACCGAGTCCTCGCTGCAAACCCAACCGGTCAAGCCGGGCCACGCGACTACGGTGCAGCTTCAGTTCAACGCCGGCGTCGAATTGTCGCTTTCGCGCATATTCCTGGTCAGCAAGGGCGACGTGTATCAACCGATAACGGCACGAACCGGCAGGAAGCCGGGCGAGATCCTGGTCCCGCTGCCCGCCTTGAGCGAAGGGGAATATGCCATAAAATACAAGATCTTCGCTGCCGACGGGCATCTGACAGAAAGTGTGATTCGGTTTTTCGTCAAGGAAGAGAGCAACAAGCGGTAAGTCATCATGTACATGCAAGGCCTCGCCAACTTTCTGGATGACTTCCTCGGAGGACTGATGCTGATCAGCTATGCGCTGGTCATCGGGAGCCTGCTGTGGAGCATCTGGATCCTCCGTGTCTGGTCACCGTCGGAGCGCGCCTCCACCACGATCATTGCGCGCGGCATCGCGTTGCTGCGCTTCGGAGCCATTGCGCTGGCTGCCACCCAAGGCACCAAGCTCGTCATCAAGGCCCTGGTGCTATCCGCGACGCTCGGCGAGCTCCCGATGGCGGCCTATGCCAGCACGGTTCAGTTCCAGGCCGGTCTAGTGCGGCTCGTTCTGGCCGTGGGTATCGTCTGGCTTACGGGACGCATGCGGGCTGCTCCCGTGCATAGGCCCTACTGGAACACACTGCTGGCCCTCTCCATCCCGCTGGTCATCAGTGGCGCCTGGCTGGTCCACGCCGTCGGGCGTTTCGAACTCCGCAGCCCCCTGATGGCCATGACGGTGGTTCACCAGTTGGCGGGGGCCGTGTGGGTGGGCGGCATCGCCCAATTGCTGTCCTTGTGGCGGCTGGGCGCTGTCGATCGTGAAGCGCGAGCGCTTTGGCCGACGGCGATCTCCCGTTTCGGTTGGCTGGGCGGGCTTTCCGTTCTTCTCTTGCTGGTCACGGGCCTGCCGCTGGCCTGGACCTACATCGGTTCCTGGGACGGCCTGTTTGGAACCGGGTACGGCAGTCTGGTCGTGACCAAATCACTGCTGTTGTTGATCGCGCTGTACTTTGCCTACCGCAATCACAGCGCCGGACGTTCCTGGCGTCAGGGAGCGACCGGCGGCGCGATCGTATCGAAAGTCCCCTACTACATCGAAGCTGAGACCTTCATCCTGGTCGGCATCCTGTTCATCGCCGCCACGCTATCCTCCCAGCCGCCCTCCGTGGACATTCCGGATCTGGCGGTTCCCGTGGCGGACGTGATCGAGATGTTCACTCCTCACGAACCGCGCCTGACGTCGCCGAGCCACGAAGAGTTGTTGGCTGGGGAAGCCGGCCGCGTTGCGGTCGTCGGCAAGGTACCCTCCCCCGCTGCCACCCTGTGGTCGGATTACAACCACAATATCTCCGGTATCTTTTTGACCGGGATGGGGCTGGTGGCGATGCTCTATTACCTGTTCGGCTTCGGCTGGGCGCGCTATTGGCCGCTGGGTTTCATCGGCCTCAGCATCTTCCTGTTCTTCCGCAGCGATGCCGAAACCTGGCCGCTCGGGCCCATTGGCTTCTGGGAAAGCACCTTCGGGAACGGCGAGGTTTTCCAACACCGCATCGCGACCCTGCTGGCGTTCTGTCTCGGGGTCATGGAACTGCGCGCCCGCACGAACCCGGACGCCCGCAAGCTAACGTTCATGTTTCCGGTCCTGTGCGCTTTCGGCGGCGTCTTGCTGTTGACCCATGCCCATGCCGAATTCGAGCTCAGGAGCGAATATCTGATTCAGTCGACCCATACGGCGATGGGTCTGCTAGCGGTGATCATGGCCAGCGGACGCTGGCTGGAATTGCGGCTCGCCACACCCGAGGGTTACACCGAGAGCCGTGTAGCGGGATTCGTGGCGATCCTGGCCATGTTCGTAATAGGGAACTTCCTGCTGTTCTACCGCGAGCCGCTCTACTGATCAGGAAACAAGCCGGGGGGCTGCCGCGCCAGGGCGGCCAGCTCACTTGTTGTTCTTCGCGTAGTCGGTGATTTTCTGCTGCAGTTTTTCCAGCAGTTTTTCGAAACCCTCGCGGTCGATAACGCTCGTGTACTGCGCCTTCTTCAAAGCCAGATCACTGATCCCGTCAACGATGATATTGATGATGACCCATCGTCCGTTGAAGTGATTGACGATGTACTCGAACTTGATCGGTTTGTCGTTCGGGACCAGCATCACATAGCGCACCGTGATTCGGTCGGCCTTGATTTCGTCCGAAGACTCATACTGAAATTTCTCGCCCGCATAGGCATTGAACTGCGCCGCATAGGTCGCCACGCTCAGGTCAGTCAGCTTGGCCATGAACGCCAGCTTTTGAGACTGATCCAGTTTCTTCCAGTGACTACCCAGCGCAATCTGCGCCACCGCCTCGAACTGGAAGACGTCCCGCACAACGGGATCGAGCCGCTTCAGCCGCCCTTGATAGCCCAAGCGGTCGGCGTTTTTCATCACGTCCAGGAGGGCTGTATTCAGCTTGTCGACCGTTTGGCGCGCCGCTGTCACTCCTGGGCTGTCAGCCGAGACCAGCTGGCAGTAGGCCGCGAGCAGCAGGGCGAACACGATGCGCAGGTACATAGGGTTTCTCATTTTTCGCGAAAATTGTGCCAAATATACCACACTCATGCCTGCACTATCGGCGCCATGCTGGCTCCTTTTTCCCGGGTCCGCGACCGCGGGAAGCGCTCATGGAATGAGGCCCTGTCGTACCTCGCTGTCGCTATCCGACGACGGCGGCTCATCCCGCCACCCGACCAGTCTCGCACGCAAGCGCAGCAGCGCCTGCCCCTGCAACTGCGACACACGCGACTCTGAAACACCCAGAGCGATCCCGATCTCCCGCAGCGTCCGCTCCTCTTCGTAATACAGGACGATGATCAGCCGTTCCCGATCGGGAAGCCCCGCGATTGCCGACTCCAGGGCCGCAGCAAAGCCCGTTCGGGCCAGGCTGTCGATGGGCTGGCCGCCTTCATCGGCCCACGCCTCGAGCACGTTGTCGCCGACCGCGTCCACGAGTTGCTCGATACTGAGGACCCGGCAGGCCAAAGCATCCTGGAGAACCGCATGATATTCGGCGAGCGGCAAGCCGAGTTCGGCTGCCACCTCACAATCACGCGCATCGCGACCGGTTCGCGCCTCCACCGCATGAATCGCTTCAGCAACCGAACGCGCCTTGCGATGTACCGACCTCGGTGTCCAGTCATACCGACGCAGCTCGTCCAGCATCGCGCCCCGGATCCGGATACCCGCGTAGGTCTCGAAGCTCGCACCGTGCCCTTCCCGGTAGGTCTGCCGCGCTTCCAGCAGGCCGACCATGCCCGCCTGCATCAAGTCATCCAACTGGACCGAGGACGGCAGGCGGCTCAGTAGGTGCAACGCAATGCGCCGAACCAGATCGCTACCCCTGATCGAAGACTCATCTAACGAGGATGATGCTTTCGAGTAATCGTTATCGTCGCTCATTGCCACTTCCACGACCCTGTGCCCCTATCGGTACGCGCAATCCGCTCGCGCATCAGCGCTCGGCACGCACGACGACACGGACGCAGCGGATTGTACATTTTCGGAGGTACCGGCAGAATGAGGTCACCCCCATCCAGATATCCCCGTATTCCTTTTGACAACAGTGATGCAGCAGACCCTCCGCGCTCTCTCGTGTCCTGCCCACCCTCTTCGGCTGGGTATGCGGACGTGACGCTGCCGGCTGTGCGATTCTGCCGGAGCGGGGCTCGGGACGCCGCCCGCGGATTCGGTCAAAGAGGACACGAGTAGCCATGTGCGGCATCGCGGGTATCGTTTGGCGCGGTCGCGCAGCCGAGCCAACTGACCTTCATCGGTCGGCGGCACTGCTGCGCCACCGTGGTCCGGATGGTGAGGGCTATTTCACGCGCGGACCCTTCGCTATGGTCCACACGCGCCTGTCGATCATCGATCTCGCTGGTGGCGCGCAGCCCCTATTCTCCGACGACGGTCGACTTGCCGTCGTGGCGAACGGCGAGATCTATAACCACTTGGAACTACGCAAGGACTTGGAGACCCAAGACCGCGTCTTTGCGACCCATTCCGACTGCGAAACCATTCTTCACGCTTACGCGCGAGACCACTTCAGCTTCGTCGAGCGGCTGAACGGCATGTTCGCCTTCGCGCTTTACGACGATGCACGCCAGCGACTCGTGCTGGCTCGAGATCGCCTCGGCATCAAGCCACTTTTCTACGCCTGTCTGCCGGATCGTTTCGTCTTCGCCTCCGAGTTGAAGGCACTCCTGCCCTTGCTGCCCAGGGTGCCGGGTATCCATGCACCTGCGCTGTCACAGTTCCTGCACAACCAGTTCAGCACCGGTCGTGAGACCATCCTGTCGGGCATCCATCGCGTCGGGCCAGGCGAGATCATCGAGATCGACGTTGACCTTCAGCTCCATACCCGCTGCTACTGGACCCCACTCGACATCGTGCTCCGCGATGTGGACACAGCGACCGCAGAAGCCGAGTTCGATGCGCTGTTCGGACAGGTCATGCGCGAGCATATCCGGTCCGATGTACCCTTCGGACTGTTCCTCTCCGGAGGCAATGACTCTGCGATCCTCTTGGCCGCGCTGACCCAGCTCCAATCGCAGCCGGTCCGAACCTTCTCGATCGGCTATACGGACGCCGAGATGGGCGATGAACTGGACGGCGCCGAGCGGATGGCAGACCTGTTCGGCAGTCGTCACACGTCATTTCGGCTCGACCGCTCGGCGGTGTTCCGCCGCATTCCGCACACGGTCTGGGCAGCCGATGAGTTGATGCGAGACTACGCCTGCCTGCCCACGTCAGCACTGTCGGAAGCGGCCGGGCATGAACTGAAGGTGGTTTTTTCCGGGGAGGGTGGCGACGAGGCGTTCGGCGGCTACGGCCGTTACCGGCAGCATCCTCTCGTGTTCATGCTCAAGAATCTCATGGCGCCCGGGTCCGGTGGCTTCCGCACCCGCAGTCATTGGAAGGGACGCTGGTCGCGGCGCCTGCTGGGACCCGCTTTGCGACAACACCGCCGCGCAGCCCGCGGCCCGATTATCGCCGCCTGGAGGGCGACGCCGCCGGCCTGGACGCATCTTCAGCGCTGTCAGTACACCGACTTGGTCACGGCGCTGCCCGACAATCTTCTTGTCAAGGCCGACCGAATGATGATGGGCTTCGCGCTGGAGGGCCGAGTGCCTTTTCTGGATCACCGTCTGGTTGAATTTGGCCTCTCCTTGCCCGACGCACTCAAGGCAGACGGGCGGCAGACCAAGATCCTGTTGCGGCGCTGGGCGGCACGCCACATTCCGGCCGATCATCTCTACCAGCGCAAGCGCGGCTTTCACGTACCGGTGGATGAGTGGCTGAGCGGCAGCTTCCTCGATCGAACAGAACAAAAGCTGATGCGCAACACGGCCGTGGCCGAGTGGTTCGACAGCGCCCGGCTGCCGGAGCTTTTCCACCAGCAGCGTACCCGCCGCGGCGCGAGCCGCGAGATTTTTTCCCTGCTGCAGTTCGCGATCTGGCACCTTCTGTTCGTCGAGCAGCCGGGCCTGCGCCCCACGGCGGATGAGGATCCACTGGACTGGCTTGGGTAAGGCACTTCCGCTGGCACAGCGCGGTCCCATCGTCGCAGGACTTCCGCCGCGGCATACCCCCACTAACGGACCGAACGATGAAGCCTGATATTGGATCGATTGTCGACCTGCTACATCGCTGTGCTTATGCCTCCCTGGCGACGAATGCCCGTGACCTGTCGGGCTATCCATTTCTCAGCGTGTTACCGGTCGTACTCGACGACCGACACTGTCCCATCTTGCTGATCAGCGATCTCGCCGAACACACGCGGAATTTGCGGTCAGACGCACGGGCATCGCTGCTGTTGTTCGACCCGGGCACGAGTGACCTCCAGGCCGGTGCCCGCCTGACACTGATCGGCGAACTCAGGCCCTTTGCCGCCGGACCGGCATTGATCGATCGCTACCTGCGTTACCAGCCCAACGCAGAACGCCTGCTGCCCCTGGGCGACTTTCATTTTTTCCGGATGCACCTGCAACGTCTTCGCTTCATCGGCGGCTTCGGCCGCATGGGCTGGCTGGACGGCGATGCGCTCGCGTTGCTGGAACCGGTCTCGCTAACCGCTGAGGGGGCTCTACTGGCCGAGTTGTCGGCTCGCGTCAGGCCGGGGCAAAAGTTGCTCGGCGTCGACCGTTGGGGATTCGACCTTGACGTGAGGGGCGCCCGCCAACGCATCAGTCTGGCATCCCCGCCGGTTGCGGACGACAGTCTGGCCGATGCAGTCATTGCCGCGTTGGAGACTGAAGAAGTAAGCACGCCACCGGACTGAAGGGCCAGGGAGCCGCAATGACGGCTTGGCACAGGGCCGGACCGGAAGTCCCGACTGCAGCAGTGCGCTGTGTACAATACGGATCGTCCGACGAACGTCACTCGGCGGGATCCTGCCCGGCAAGGAGACAGCAATGGCCAACAAGAGCGTCGGTCTGTCCGACCCACTGTACCAATACTTGCTGACAAACTCGGTCCGCGAATCGCCCCTGCTGGCCGAACTGCGTGAAGAGACATCCGCTCTCCCTGGCGCCGGGATGCAGATCACCCCGGAACAGGGGCAGTTCATGGCGCTGCTGGTCAGGCTGACCGGCGCGCGCCGCATCATCGAAATCGGCGTGTTCACCGGATACAGCTCCCTGGCAATGGCGTTGGCCCTGCCTGTGGACGGGCAACTGGTCGCCTGTGATATCGACCCGGACTGGACTGCTATCGCACAACGTTATTGGACTCGGGCCGGCGTCGCGGACCGCATCGAGCTGCGGCTCGGGCCCGCGCTTCAGACCCTGGAAACCTTGTTGGCGGGCGGAGAGGCTGGACACTTCGACCTCGCCTTCATCGACGCCGACAAGACAGCCTACGATGGGTACTACGAACGTTGCCTGGAATTGTTGCGTCCCGGAGGACTGATCCTGATCGACAACGTCCTTTGGGGCGGGCGAGTGGCTGACGCCATGAACAGCGATCCGGACACCAACGCAATTCGCGCACTAAACGCCAAGATCCGCGATGATCAACGCGTTTCCTGCAGTCTGGTACCGATTGCCGATGGCCTGATGCTGGCACTGAAACACGCATGAGCGATCTTGGCCGGACACCGTCCCGACGCCGCCGTTTGCTGTGGTGCCTGGGGCTCGCGCTGGCCTATGTCGCGCTCGGGCGGTTGAGCTACGCGCTGAGCGCCCTGGCGGGCGTCGGCGCAGCGGCGCTGTGGCTGCCCTGCGGCCTTAGTGTGGCCGCCATGCTGCTACTCGGTCGGTGGGTCTGGCCAGGCGTTTTCCTGGGCGCCTGGACCCTCAACGGGCCCGTCATGGATGGGCCGTCCGCGCTCGCACTACCGTTCGCGTTCGGCAACACCCTGGAGGCCGTGGCGGCAGGACACCTGTTCCGGCGTTACGCCAATTCCGAGGATATTTTCGAATCGGCTGAAAACTTCGCCGTCCTCGTGTTCAGCATTCTGTTCGGCAACAGTCTCAGCGTATTTTTCGGGGTTGGCGCGCTCGTTCTGCTGAACGCCACGGAGCCCCCGCTATTGGTACCGCTGCTGACCTGGTGGATGGGGAACCTCAGCGGTGCGATGCTGGTGATTCCGCTAATCTACGCGTGGCGCAATCCCGATTTCACCGATCACAGTCTGGGACATCTGTCCGGCTACGCGATTCTGCTGTTTGCGACAGCCCTGTTGGAGGTGATGATCTTCGAGCAGCGTCTGCCGGCTATCTTCGTGCTGCTACCGTTCCTTTTATGGTCGGCGCTGCAATACGGCGCCGCCGGGACCACGTTTTTCGGCACCCTCGTCGTCGCCATTGCCATGTGGGAAACCACTCACGGAAAGGGCCAGTTCGCGGTGGCTTCACCGGCAGTGTCGATGATCGTGACGCAGCTTTTCTCTGCGGTCTTTCTGATCACCGCCTTTGTGGTGATGTCCCAAAATCGCGCCGGGAGAAGACTGCTGGCGGAACTCCAGCGAAATGCCGCACTGCTCGAGCAGAAGGTGTCGGAGCGCACTGACCAGCTAGCCCGTAAGGAAGCTCACCTGGCACGCGCGCAGGCCATTGCACACGTCGGCAGCTGGGAATGGGCACATGATGAAGACACATGGTACTGGTCGGATGAAACCAAGAGAATCCTGGGCTTTCCGCTTGTAGCCGACCCCCGTTACGTCGACTTCTTTGCGCGAGTCCACCCCGACGACCGCAACGTGCTGCGCGCCGCTCGTGTCGCCTTGACGGAGCCGGGTGGGCGCATCGACATCCAATATAGGGTTTTGAGTCCGGACGGGCAGATCCGTCACGTCCATGAGCGTGGCGAGCGAACGCACGCCGGGGATGGGCGGCCCGGCGCCGCGAGCGGCACCCTGATGGACATCACGACACAAAAACGCAATGAACTGGAATTGACGCGCCTCGCCTTCGTCGCCCGGGAGACACGCAGCGCAGTCTTGATCACCGATCGCGAAGGCGTCATCGAATGGGTCAATCCCGCTTTCACCCGGCTCACCCAGTACACCGCCGCCGAGGTCGTCGGCAGGAAGCCAGGTTTATTGCTGCGGGGCACCGCAACATCACCCCGGACGGTCCGTTTCCTTTTGCGGGAAGTCGCTCGCCGCCGGAAGAGCCACATCAGCGATTCGATCAAGGTGGAAATCCTGATCTGCAACCGGGAGGGCCGGGAGTACTGGGTGGAACTGGAAGTCATTGGTTCGTACGGTCCGGGCGGCCTGGAGCGGTTTTTCAGCATTCAGCACGACATCACCGCCCGCAAGGAGTACGAGTCCCGACTACGCAGCCTGTCGGATCGGCTGAAGGCCACGGTCGATGCCGCCATGGACTGCATCATCGTGGTGGACCATGAAGGGCGTATCCTGGAATTCAATCCCGCCGCCGAAACCTGCTTCGGCTATCGCCGCGACGAGATCATCCGTGAACCAGTGACCGAGCTGATCATCCCGCCGGGCTATCGCGCAGCGGATGGCCAGGGTCTGAAACACTACCTGAGCACCGGGGTCGCCAACCTGCTGCGTCAACGGAATGAAGTGTCCGGCATGCGCGCGGATGGCTCGGCATTCCCGGCCGAACTGTCGATCGATGTCGCCACGAGTGAAGCAGGAAAAATCTTCGTCGGCTTCCTGCGCGACATCACCGAGCGCAAACAGACCGAACTGGCGCTCCAGGTAGCCAAGGAACGCGCCGAAAGCGCAAACCGTGCGAAGAGCGAGTTCCTCGCTAACATGAGCCACGAAATCAGGACGCCACTGAACGGCGTGCTAGCCGCTGCCGAATTGTTGCTGTCCGGAGGACTGACCGCGGAACACCGCGAATATGCGGAGATCATTCACCATAGCGGCGAGAGTTTACTCACGATCCTGAACGACATCCTGGACTTCTCCAAAATCGAGGCCGGCAAACTCGAACTCGAACGCATCGACTTCGATCTGCACGACAGCCTCGATGCACTCATTCGGCTCGCGGGCCTGAAGGCACAGGAGAAAAACCTGGAACTGATCTGTGATTTCGCAGTAGACCTGCCCACCCGGCTCCGGGGTGATCCGCTCCGCTTGCGCCAGATTCTGATGAACCTGCTGTCCAATGCCATCAAGTTCACGGAAGAAGGTGAGATCACACTGCGTGTACGCGTCGACAGCGAAGACGAACAGTTTACGACGCTCTTTTTTTGCGTCAGCGACACCGGTATCGGCATTGCTCCGGACCGGCAGGCCGGACTCTTCAAGCCCTTCATGCAAGTCGACGGCGCGATCACCCGAAAGTACGGGGGCACCGGACTTGGCCTCGCGATCGCCAGAACACTCGTAAACCTGATGCAAGGGGAGATCGGCAGCGCGAGCGCGCTGGGCGCCGGCTCGCAATTCTGGTTTACGGCCGTCTTCGAGAAGCAACATGCCGGTACCACACAACCCTACGGTCCGACCCAGTTGCCAACTGCCCCGAGCGTGCTCCTCGTCGGCGGCAACAACAGCCAGATCGCCATCCTGGCTGAATGGCTGACATCCTGGGGTTGTGCTTGCCACACCGCGAGCAGTCGCCACGGCGCCTTGCTCAGGCTCGAGGAGGCCCGACGGGCGCAGCAGTCCTACCGGTTCGCAATCGTGGACCTCGGTGCGGCGGATCTCGACGAGCTGGTGCGCTATGTCGATGCGGGCGAACGGCTCCCGCTATTGGAAAGCACCAAGTGGATTGCGCTGACCAGTTACAGCGGCAAAGCGCAACTGACGGCCCTGCGCAGCGCCGGCATCGAAGCCTGTTTGACCAAGCCGATCACACCGTCGCGCCTGTTCGACTGCCTCGCGGCCTTTCTGTCCGGCTCGCCGCAACATCAGGAAACGGCGCCCCGAAACCTTAGCGCACCGGGGGACGCACAGATCTCGACCTCACGGAAGGTGCTCCTGGCCGAGGACAACGCGATTAACCGGCGCGTAACGCTCGCCATCCTGGCCAAGCTCGGATACACCGCTGATGCCGTGGAGAACGGACGGGAATGTCTCGAGCAACTGGCACAGCGGGATTACGATCTGGTGTTGATGGATTGTCAGATGCCCGAAGTCGATGGCTATTCCGCCAGCCGACGGATTCGTGACGCCGAATCCGGAGTCCGGAATCACGATATCCCGATCATCGCGTTGACTGCTCACGCGATGCGCGGCGACCGCGAGCGCTGCCTCGCGGCGGGCATGGACGACTATCTCACCAAGCCACTGGACGTGAAAGCCTTGCGGAGCGCGCTTGACCGGTGGCTCCCCGAGCCGCAGTCACCACCAGCACCTGTAGCCAACGATGAGGTCCCGGCGCGCAGCATCGCTGACATCCGGGTATTCGATGCCGCGGCCCTCCATCGGAGGGTGTTGCATGACGAGGATCTGTATTGGGAGGTGATCAATAGCTTTTGCGAAGACCTGCCCGGGCGTATCCAGCAACTGCGGACCGCGCTCGACGCCGGCGACCTGTCCGCCGTACAGCGCCACGCACACACGATCAAGGGCACTGCAGCCAATGTCGCAGCGGATGCACTCAGCGCGCTTGCGCTCAGTATTGAGCAGGCGGCCGACACGGGTTCTGCCGAGTTGCTGCGACTGACGGAGCGCCTGCAACCTGAGTTCGAGCGGCTACGCCAGGCCGTCGCACCGTAAGCGCTCCACAAACCCCAGGCTATGCGGTGCGGATCAGGTGGTGATCAAATCCGCGGGTGGGCAGTTCCAGGGC